>DASRQX010000052.1:0-49203 GCA_035696165.1 Acetobacteraceae bacterium
TTCTGGTAGTCCGACAGCACGGTGATCCCGGTTGCCGCCATCGCGTCGCTGGCGATGCTGATCATCCGCTCCGCCAGCTTCGGGTGGATCGGTGTGGTCACCTCACGGTCGGTGCGCAGCAGATGGTGGCCACTGGCGACCAGCCGCGTCTTCATCGTGGTCGTCCGGCCGCCTTGCACCAGCAGCCACGGCTCCACCCCCGGCTGGCCGCCCACCAGCCCGGTCAGGTCGGAGCCCGCCTGGTCATCGCCCACCACCGAGACCAGCGCCACGGCGGCGCCAAACGCGGTCAGGTTGCGGACCACGTTGCCGGCGCCGCCTGGATAGGCGATTTCCCGCTCCACGCTGAGGATCGGCACAGGCGCCTCCGGGCTGATCCGGGTCACCTGGCCGTAGATGTAGCGGTCCAGCATGACGTCGCCGACCACCAGCACGCTGGCGTGCGACAGCAGGCGCACGGCCGCCGCCAGATCGAGCGCCGACGGGTCGGGGGCTGCCGGATCGGCGTCGGCCGGGTCGGCGGGCGGTGCTGCTGCACCGAGTGGGGGGTCAACCCTGTTCATCGGGCGACGCCGTACCGTTACAGCGCGCAGGTTGCAAGCAATGGCTGCTTCCACACGACTCCAAGCCGCCGAATCGGCCGAGCCACGGTCTCGCCGGAGCGAATATTGGCTCGAACCGACCCGGGACCGAGCCGGCCGGGTTGCCGACCTGGATCGGATCCGTTCGGGTCCCGGATCACCGACGCAATGAGCCGGGTTGCGAACACCGCATCATTCCGCCAAGCAGAGGTCTGACGACTGGCATCCCCGCTGCCGCGATGGCCCGCTCATGACCGCCCCCACTCATGGCCCCCCCCCCACTGATGACCACCCAGCTCACGACCACCCTTGAAACCCCCACACGCCCCGCCCTGGCGCTGCGCATCGGCATCACCGGTGCGCGCCGCCTGGACCCCGAGCATCTCGCGCGGCTGTCGGCCCAGCTCCACGGCGTGCTGCAAACCGCACGGCAGCAGATGCATCTGCTCGCCACCCAGGATCGCACCGTCGCCGCCTATCAACATGGCCACGGCGGCACGCCGCAGCCGATCCTGCGCTTTCTCAGCCCGCTGGCACGCGGTGCGGACCACCTGGCGGCACAGGCGGCACTGTCACTCGGTTACACGCTTCACGTTCCCATGCCCTTTCCGCAGGCCGAGTACGAACAGGACTTCGACACCCCGGAGGATCTTGCCGAGTTTCTCACCCTTCTGCCGCTCGCCGGCGACGATTGGCTGGCACTGGACGGCGACCATGGGCCGCAGGTGAACCGCGCCTACGAAGCCGTCGGCCGCTACGTCGTGCGGCACTCCGACGTTTTGATCGCCATCTGGGACGGCAAGCCCAACGCCGGGCGCGGCGGCACCGCCGAAATCGTCCGCTACGCGGCGCAGAGCCGTGTCCCGGTCTGGTGGCTGCACGCCACCCAGGATCGCGCGCCGATCTGGATCGCCGACATCCAGGACCTGCGCGATCCGCAACCCGACCCGTCGCCGGCCGAGGCCTGCCTGCACGCCTACCTGCAAACCGCGATCCCACCGCCGGCGCCCGCTTCCCGCCACCGCCACGGGATCGTCGATTGGCTGGCGCGGGTGGGGCAGCGGCGCCATGTCTTGCCCGAGGTCGAATATTTCGCCGAGCACCCCGGCAAGCCGCGCTGGCCCTGGAAGATTTACACCGCGCTGATCCGCCGGACCTCGGGTTTCGACCCGCCGTGGACGCCGCCACACCGCCCAAACGACGCCGCCTCGCGCTATTGGTTCGATCGCTATCAGCCGGCTGATGCCCGCGCCGGGGCGTATGCGGCGCGCTACCGTTCCAGCTATGTCTGGGTGTTCCTGCTGGGCACCTGGGCGCTGATTTTGGGTGCGCTGGCCTTGGTCGTCACTCTGTCGCAGCCATCGGCGCCTTGGCTGCGGCAGGCGCTGGACCCCCTACCCTTGGCCTTCGCGGAATTGAAATTCCTCGCCCTGTTCCTGATCCTGGTACTGGTCGGGGTCGGCACACGCCGGGACTGGCACGAGCATTCCATCAAATACCTCCTGCTCGCGGAACTCTGCCGCAAGCAGCAGGCGCTGGCGCCGCTCGGCTGGGCGCTGCCGATCACCGCCGTGCGATCCATGGCGAGCGCGGACGACGGCAGGCCGGACCGCGCCGCCTGGGTCGCCTGGCTGTTCGCCGCGGAGCAACGTGCCGCGCCGCTGCCGCGCGGGCAGTTGTCGCAGGCCGCGCAGGGAGGCCCCGCGCCGCGGTGCTGGAGGAGTTGATCGCCGAGCAGCGTGCCTATCACGCAGACCGCGGCAAGATGGCCGCGGCGGCAGGCCATACCCTGGAACGCTACGGCCTGAGCATATTCGGCGCCGTGCTCATCTGTGTGCTGGCCAAGCTGGCGCTGGCCGATCTGTGGGGACACCTCAACTGGGCGATACTCTTCGGTTTTTTCGCGACCGTGCTGCCGGGTGCGTCGGCGGCCTTCGTCGGCATCCGCGCCTATGCCGAGTTGCCGCTTCTCGCCGAGCAGTCGCGCCACATGGCGGCCGAGCTCGAGCGGGCGCACGCTCGCGTTGAACGGCTCGATCCGCAACGGCCCCTGGTCTCGCAGGATATCGGCGCCGAGGCGGCCGTGGTTGCGACCCTGATGCTGCAGGATCTGGATGGCTGGGCGCGGCTGTTCCGGGTCAAGGCGATGGAGCCGGGCTAGCGCATGTCCCGATCGGGCAAGACTCTCCCCCTCCCCTTGAGGGAGGGGGTTGGGGGGAGGGGTCCGCAAAAATCTTCGGTGCAAGCCCGGGCACCCACGACTTGAGTGTCGCCAGCAGGAGAGTCGCGGGTAGCCGGCCCCTCGGCCCTCGCCTAGGGCAGGCTCCGCCTGTCCTCGGGCGGCCCGTTGGGCCGAGCCGGGGGCCGGCCATGACACGGGTGGGTCAATACTTCCGCCATTTGGCATTAGTCATCCCCCGCTTGGTCATACCCCACCTGATCACCCCATGACCGCGTCGCGCGACGATCATCTGTTCGGCCCAGGGCCGAAGCGCATCCTGGCGCTCGACGGCGGTGGCACGCGCGGCATCATCGAACTGGCATTCCTGGCGCGGATCGAGGCGTTGCTGCGCGCCGCACACGATGATGACCCGGACTTCCGTCTGGCGGACTGGTTCGACCTGATCGGCGGCACCTCGACCGGTGAGATCATTGCCGCCGGGTTGGCGATGGGGAAGCCGGTCGAGGAACTCACCCGGATCTATCTGTACCTGAGCCCGCTGGCCTTCCGCCGCCGCCGCTGGCGCCTGACCGGGCTGGTGCCGCGGTTCGACGCGGCGCCCCTGACGCCCGTGCAACAAACCCATTTTGGCGAGCGCACATTGGACACGCCGGACCTGCGCACCGGGTTCACGGTGGTGGCACGCCGGTTTGACACCGGCAGCCCGTGGCTGATCTCCAACGATGCGCGGGCACCGTACTTGGCGGATCCGGCCGACGCCGGCTTCTTCGGCAATCGCCATTACCGGCTGGTCGACGTCGTGCGCGCCAGCTCCGCCGCACCCGGCCTGTTCCGTCCGCAATGGATCCAGGTGGTGCCCGGCCGACCCGCGGGCCTGTTCGTCGATCGCGGCTTCTCGCCCCACAACAATCCGTCGCTGATGCTGCTGATGCTGACGCAGGCCCGCGCGTTCAAGCTGCAATGGGAACTCGCGCCGGACCGGCTGCTGCTGATTTCGATCGGCGCCGGGCATCATCGCCCCGGGCTGGCGGAGGGGGCATCGCCGCCGAACATCCCGGGCGGCCTGGCATGGCGTGCGTTGATGGACGCTTTAAGCGACACGCAGACGCAGACATTGGCCTTGCTGCAATGGTTCAGCGAGCCTGCGCTGAGCTGGCCGATCAACACCGAGGTCGGCGATCTCAGTGGTGAATGTCTCGGCGGCAGCCCGCTGCTCGGATTCCAACGCTACGACATGAAGCTGGAAGCTGCGTGGCTGCAGGAGCAACTGGGTCTGCGGCTTGCGCCGTTGGCGTTGACCCGATTGCGCCGCGTGGACGATCCCGGCTGCATGATGGAACTGCACGCGATGGCGACGCGCGTGGCGGAGCAGCAAGTTCGGCTGGAGCACCTGACGGGGGGTACATCGCATGCAAGGCCCACGTAATACCAGCGGCCGTAAAGATTAACCCACCAACGATGCCCCCGTCATGAAAGGAGCACCGCGGAAGAGTCGATCATCCGGGCGGCTGGTATACCATTCGCTCGGGGAAGTCGGTGCCTTCGAGAACCATTTGCAAAAAAGAATCACCACAGAGACACAGAGACACAGGGACACAGGGACACAGAGAAGAATATCAAGTTTATCACTTGGCGTTTCTGCTCCGCGCCTCCGCGTCTCTGTGGTGATCCTTGCTTCCGGACATGCGGCACGGCACAGATTCCGGCGAGCATTGGGTATATAAGCCGAACCGCATAGCCGGATTGCATTGCAGCGTCTTGCGGAAGGCCGGTGCGTGTCATACTGGTGAAGTAATGTCGTGCTGGCAGCATCGCCCGCGACGATCGCGGTCGCCGGTATACCATTCGCTCGGGCAAATCCGTGCCTTTTGACAACTATTTACAATAAAAAATCACCATGGAGACACAAAGAAGAATACCAAGCTGATCACCTGGCTTTTCTGCTCCGTGACTCCGTGTCTCTGTGCCGATCCTTACTTGCGGACATGCGACACAGCACAGATTAGGACGAGCAAGAAGTATATCAATTGGTCAGAAAGCCCAGGCGGTCGTCTTCCAGCACCGCGCAGGTCAGCACGCCGCCCATCACCGCGCCGGTGTCGATGCCGATCCGGTTCGGTCGCACCACCGGCTCCCGCCCTGGGGTGTGGCCGTGCACCACGACGATCCCCGGGCCGTCCGCCAGGTCGCCCTTCGCCGACAGGAACGGTTCGCGGATCCACAACAGGTCCTGGCGCGTCTGCTGGGCCAGGCGGACCCCGGGACGGATGCCGGCGTGGACGAACAGGTAAGCGCCTTCCTGATGGGCCAGCGGCAGATCGCGCAGGAAGACAAGGTGCGGCCGCGGAATCCGTCCCGCCCAGTCCGCCTGCTTCACCTGGCGCGGCACGCCCCAACTGAACAGCGTATCGGCCCCGCCATTGGCCAGCCACAAATCGGCCGCCGCCTCGCGCCCCGAGGCCAGCGCGTCCAGCATCATGTGCTCGTGGTTGCCCATCAGGTTGACCGTGCGCAGGTCCGGGATCGGCGAGCCGGCCGCGAGCAGCCCGACGACGGCCGCGCTGTCCGGCCCGCGGTCGACGTAGTCGCCGAGATGGATCAACACCGCCTGCGCGACCGGCCGCTCGGTCAGGTCCTGGGCGATCGCCTGGTGCAGCGCCTCAAGCTGCTCGATGCAGCCATGGATGTCGCCGATGGCGTAGACGCGCTGGCCGGGCGGCAGGGTCGCGGGGGCGGCAACGAAGTCGATCATGGCGGGACACTAGCGGCGTCTTGCGCGATCAGCGAGAGCCGGGATGCCGCGTACAGAATTGCACGGCGCAGCGCCGCCATCGCGGGAATTCCCGGTGCGCCGGCGCCGAGGTGTCGTGCCGCGCCCCGGATCGCCAGGACGCGGAGCCGGAGACCGGCACACGAATAAGCGAGGCCATGAACGAGCCGGATTATCGCCACATACCCCACGAGTAATTGTGTTGTCTTAACAACTGTCGGCACGAATTGCCAAGCCACGCCGGGAACTTACTCCGGTGCGCTTGAGTTATCACGATCGATTGAAGGAGATGCGCCATGAATACTGCAACACGACTGCTGGGAGCGACGATGCTATCCGCGGGGCTGTCCCTGAGCGTGCTCGGCGCGCCGCCCGCCCATGCGGAGTCCGACCAGCAGACGACGGTGGATCGCGCCCTGTTCGTGGTCAACGACCTGCGCCACGACAAGGAGTTCGGCAGCGCCCGCGATCTGCTGCATCGCGCCCGTGCAATGCTAATCGTGCCACGCCTCTACAAAGGCGGCTTCTTCGTCGGCGGCGAGGGTGGCAACGGCGTCTTGCTGACCCATCAGGCGGGACGCGCCTGGAGCGAGCCCGCCTTCTATGTGATCGGATCGGCCTCGTTCGGCCTGCAGATCGGGCTTGAGCAGTCCGAGATGGTCATGTTCATCATGAGCCAAAAGGCGCTGGATGCGGTGATGCAGGCCCAGTTCAAGATCGGCGCGGATGCGGGGCTCGCGGTGGTCACGCTCGGCTCCGCCGTCGAGGCGGCGACGACAGCGGCAGCCGGGGCGGACATCGTGGTCTGGGCGTCGTCCTCCGGCGCCTATGCCGGCGTCAGCGTGAACGGCTCGATCATCAAGTCGCAGCCGGACGCCGACCGGGCCTATTACGGGCCGGGGGTGACGCAGCGCGACATCCTGTTCCGCGGCACGGTGGCCAACCCGAGCGCGAGCGGGCTGGTGCACGCGCTGGGCACGTTGGGCTGAGCGGCATCCCGCGGCTTCGCTGGGCCGTGCTCGCGGACTCTCCCCGTCATGGCCGGCGCAGGCCGGCCATCCACGACTTGCCTTGGTGCCGCAAACGCAGTCGTGGATGGCCGGTCCCCCTGGCCGCCGGCCTCCGCCAGGACATGCTTCGTGAAGTGCAGGCTCCGCCTGTCCTCGGGGCGCTTGACCCGGGGACCGGCACGACGGCGGCACCGCAGAAGCGTCGATCACTCAGGCTGCCGGCATAACCCGCCATTGGCGCGCGGGTTGCCGTGGGGGTGGCGCGCGTGGTATCTGGCCGGCCCGGCTGGTCCTTGGGGGATAGTTTAGCGGTAGAACTCCCGGCTCTGACCCGGGCAGCCTTGGTTCGAATCCAGGTCCCCCAGCCACGTTGGACCCGCCGAACTCAGGCCCCAGCGTATCTCAGCTCCCCAGCACCTCGATCGAGGTGGATTTGATGAGCGCCAAAATCCCGGCGCCCGGCGACAACCCCAGCCGAGCGACCGCATCGGGCGTGACCCGGGACAGCAAGACACCGCTCGGCAGGGCGATCTCCACCAGCATCGAGCGACGCGCGGCTTCCGCGGTGACCCGACGTATCGTGCCCGGCACGATGTTGTGCACGCTGATGGCGTCGGGCGGCTTGCCGGCCAGGATCACCTCGCGCGCCGGAATGCGGATGCGACGTTCTTCCTGAAGCGGCGCGTCCAGCAGCGGCACCCAGAACGCCGCGCCGCCACCCTCCAGGCGGGTCAACTCCCGCGCAACATCGTGTGCCATGATGCGGCACAGCACCAGCGCGCCGGCATCGTCGCGCTGCGCCAGCGGCAGGTCAGTGCGCGCCGCGATCTCCGACACCGAACCGCTGCCCATCACGCGTCCAGCCTCGATCAGTACCAGCGAATCGGCGAGTTGAGCCACCTCGTCCAACGCATGCGTCACGTAGATCACCGGCAGGCGCAGCGCGGTCTTAAGCCGCGTCAGGTACGGCAGGATCTCCGCCTTGCGCGCGGAGTCCAGGCTCGCCAACGGTTCATCCATCAGTAGCAGGCGCGGCTGAGCCAGCAGCGCGCGGCCGATCGCCACACGCTGACGCTCGCCGCCGGACAGCGTGTGCGGCCGGCGAGCCAGCAACGCACCGATGCCCAGCAGGTCGACGACCTCATCGAATTGGACAGGCCCCGGCGCGGACCGGCGCGCCCCGAAGCGCAGATTGGTGGCGACCGACATGTGCGGGAACAGCCGCGCGTCCTGAAACACCATGCCGATGCGACGTCGTTCCGGCGGCAGCCAGATGCCCGCCTCGGTATCGGCAATCACCTGGCCATCTACCTCGACGCGGCACGTATCGGGCCGCAGCAGGCCGGCGACGGCGGCGATGACCGTGGACTTGCCGGCACCCGATGGGCCGAACAGCACAGTCACGCCGGGGGTCGGGGTATCGAAGGCGATATCAATCTGCACGGAGGGAAACCGATGGCGCAGGCGAAGCGCCAGGCTCATCGACCCAGTGCCGTATTGATCCGCTTCCCGACCCACTCCGACAACAACAACCCGACCAGCGCCAGCGTGACCGAAACCATCGACAGTTCCGCCGCCTTCGCCTCGCCGCCCGGCACCTGTAGCGCGGTGTAGATGGCCAGCGGCAACGTCTGGGTCTGCCCCGGGATATTCGCGGCAAACGTGATCACCGCACCGAACTCGCCCAGGCAGGTCGCGTAGCCGACGATACCGCCGACCAGGATGCCCGGCGAGGCCAGCGGCAGCGTAACGTTGAACAGCCGGTCCAACCTTCCGGCGCCGAGTGTTCGCGCGGCTTGCTCGAACGCGGGATCGGCGGTTTCCAACGACAGACGAACGGCGCGCACCATCACGGGGAAGGTCATCGCCGCGCAGGCCAGGCTGGCGCCAGCGGTGGTGAACACCAGACGCACGCCGAACCAATCGTACAGCAACACCCCGATTGGCCCACGCACGCCGAAAATGATCAGCAACAACCAGCCGGTGACCACCGGCGGCAACACCATCGGCAGATGCACCAGCGCGTTCAGCAGCGACCGGCCGGGGAAACGATAGCGGACCAACACCCAGGCCGTGAGCACCGCCAGAGGCAGCCCGGAGCTGACGGCGCGCGCCGCCACTTCCAGCGTCAGCCGGACGGCTTCCCACTCCTCCGGCGTCAGGATCAGGTCATTCGACCTTGAAGCCGCGCTGCACGAACACCGCCCGCGCCTGCTTGCCCTCCAGGAATGTCATCAGAGCGCGGGCCTGCGGCGTATCGCCCGCCTTCACCACCGCGAATGGATACGACACCGGATCGTGGCTGCTGGCCGGGAACGTGCCCGCGACCATCACCGCCTTCGACACCGCCGCATCCGTTGCGTAGACGATGCCGGCGGGTGCCTCGCCGCGCTCAACCAAAAGCAGCGCCGCACGCACGTCGTCGGTCCGCGCCAGCCGCGGCGCGACCTTGTCCCACCAGCCAAGCTTCCTCAGCGCCTGCTCGGCGTAGATTCCGACGGGCACATGTGCCGGATCGCCAGTCGCCAGCCGACCATTCGCGCCGAGCAGCCCCATCAGGTCGAAGCCCGGGCCAATCGTGACATGCAACGGCTTTTCGGCCGGCACGACCAGCACAAGGTCGTTGCCCAACAGGTTCTTGCGTGTATCGGCGACGATCATGTTCTTCTGCGCCAGGTAGTCCATCCATTTCTCATCGGCCGAGGCGAACAGCGCCACCGGCGCGCCTTGCTCGATCTGCCGCGCCAGGGTCGAACTCGCGCCGAACGACATGCGCGGCGGCGGATGCCCCGCTTTGGTCCACAGCGTGGACACATCCTTCATGGCATCGGTCAGGCTGGCGGCGGCAAACACCGTCAACTCCTGCGCCCGCGCTGCCAGCGGCACGAGCAACACAAGTGCAAACAGCAGGAAGCGCATGGATCGGACCTCTCAGGGGTGGAATGAATTTGTGCCGGCGAGCACGGCATCGAGCTGCACCGACGTCAGCGCACGACCGTAGACCGCCGCGTTGAACAGGGCGCCGAGCACCACGGGATCGCGCCCGCTCAGCCAGGCGAGACCGAGCAGGCGGTTGATGGATGGCGGTTCCTCGACCCAGCCGAACGGCAGGCCTGGCGCGACCAGAGCATGCCCGTCACGTACCGCCCGTATCGTTCGCCATGCGTCGGCGTGCATGACGGTCTCGCGCATGGCCGGGTCAGAAAAAATCAGGATGTCGGGATCGAGCACACGGATCGCATCGATGCTGGACTGGCGGAAGGTGCCGTTCCCGTCCGGTGCGACCACCTGCCAGCCGAGCCGGGTGAAGACCTCCGTCACGTCGGTACCCGGTGCCGCCACCGTCAGCCCGTCGGCGCCACGCGCATACAAGACGCGCGGGTGGGCGCCCTGCGTCGCCTGCAGGGCCAGCAACGCTTCGGCGAACGTCGCCAGCGTTTCGGCACGACCCTCACGATGCACAAAACCCCCGAGCGTTCGGACGGCCTGCGGAATCGCTGTCAGCGATCCATCCAGCAGGATCGTCGGAACGCCGGTCTTTTGCTGCGTCGCTCGTGCAAGGTCGGCATAACGCGGCGAGACGGTTCCGTAGTCCAGGATAAGGTCCGGCTTCAGCGCCTGGATTTTCTCCGTCACGTCATCGCGCCCGGTCAGGCGGGGGATCTGCGGCAGCGTCGCGCCAGCCGGGGCCAGCAACGCACGCGTACTGTCAGGGACCGGCGACGGCCAGCCCAGCATCAGATCGGGCGCAACCGCCACCAGCAGTACCGCCGCCGGCGGACCGGCGGGCAGCACGCGCACGACCTTGTCCGGCACCTGAACAACGCGGCCGGTCGCATCGGTGACCTCGGCCGCCAATGCGGCGCTGGACCATAACAGTAACAGAACCAGGAAAATGCGACCGAGCATACTGACCTTCCCGCTTGCCACGGTATATCTTGCCAGACACAGCGACAACAAGCGCGGCACCTGCCTAGTGTCTCATACCAGCCACCGCCATGGGCCATGACGTGGTGCGACAGCCGAGGGTCGATCCTTTCGCTGCCCGGCATCACGGCGAATCCGACACCTCCCCATGGGCACCCGCCACCGCGTTCGCGGCCACACCGGAAGCGATCCAAGCCGCCCACATGGATGATTGATCACCGGGCGCCAAGCGTGTTTGGTTAGCCCACCATGGCAAAGCGGACTCCAAAGTCGTCGGAAGCGGCCAATGCCAGCGATCGGCTTAGCATCCGGCTCGACCTTGCGTCGGGCGCCCGGATCGGCCCGGGCAAGGTCGCCGTGCTGGAGGAAATCGCGCGGTCGGGTTCGATCTCCGCCGCCGGGCGGGTGCTGCGCATGTCGTACCGGCGCACATGGGAACTGGTCGAGGATCTGAACCGCAGCCTCGGCACGCCGGTTGTCGAAACCGCGGCGGGCGGTAGCGGTGGCGGTGGTGCCGTGCTAACCCCGGCTGGAAAGGCCGTCATCGCGCGATATCGTGCGATTGAAATGGATACCGCGCTGGCGGCCCGCAAGCATCTGCTCGCGCTCCATCGTGCTTGCGCCAACAAGTAGACCCAACAGGTAGACGCTAACCACCAAGGAGATCGCTAGATGAAACTTTCCGCCCGCAATCAGATCGCCGGGACAATCAAGTCCGTGAAGCCCGGCGCGACCACCACCCACGTGACGATCGAGGTATCACCCACGGTGACGATCACGTCGTCGATTACCAATGAAGCCGCCGAGGAACTTGGGCTGAAGCCCGGCATGCAGGCGACCGCGGTGATCAAAGCGTCCGACGTGATGGTGGGCGTCTGATCAATCGGCGGCGTCCGACAGGCCGCTCACCTCCGGTCGCCGCAGCGCCGCAAGCAGCGAGGTGACGCTGGCGGAGCGCAGCGGGATGAACCGCTTGCCCGCCTGGCGACACAGCAGCTTCACGCTGTGCGCGGCGTCGTGGCTGATGCAGTCGACCGGGAACAGGACAAGATTGGCGCGGCTGGTCAGGCCCGGCAACAGGGTCGGATGGTTTTCGATCCCGCCATCGTGGTGCAGGAAAGCCGCGCCCAGTCGCTCGGCGATGGTGCGGAGATGGGCAACCTGATGCGGCCGGCCGCCGACATAGAGTAACACCGCGCCGTCCAGGCGCGGGCTCTCCGAGCGTCGCTCCGATGCTGTGTCCGGGGTTTGCCCCGCGGCGATCGCGATCAGGGATGCATCGATCGCATCAAGCTCCTGGCGCAGCGCCTCGCACGCACGTTCAGTCGTGGCCCGTTCCGATCGTTCCTGGGTGAGAACGGCCTGCATGTCGGCCAGCCTTGCATCTGACGCGGCGCGGCGGCGTGCCTCACTCGCCAGGCGTCGCTCCAGGTCGCCCACCAACTGGCGGAGCATAGTGTTTTCTTCCGACGCGCAGGCCGGGCCGGCCATCGGCTCGGCGGCGATCGTTCGGGCCACGGCCTCACGCAGTTCCCGGATGCGCGCGTCGCGCGTAACGACCGCTTCGTGCAACGCCAGTTGCTGGCGCTCCAGCCGTGCCGTCAGTTCTGTCTTGTCCGCCTCCAACTGGCAGAGCCGGCGGATATCCGCACGATTGGCGGCACCGACGAGGTGGGACAGCATGTGCACGTCGCCGAAGGCTTCCCGAATGATCGCCGGCGTCGTCGCCGGGTGCGTCAGCGCCGCCCAGTAGGCGCCCGGGATCTCGCCACGCCGCACCGCGTCGCGCCACAGGCCACACACGCGGTCCTCGGTGTCGACCCTGGCGAATTGGCCGATCGCCAGCTTGTGGCGATTATCCAGCGCCTTGTTCAGCAGCTTCGCGGCGTTGTCGTGGCGTGCCGCCAGCGTCACCGCGGTGCCGTGCAACTCGTGATCGGTGCTGCCCGGCGGTGCCAGCCCGAGCTTCTTCAGGATCTGGCGCAATTCCCCGGTCGACAGGCAGGTGCCGACGATCGAGCAATGCAGGTTGATGTTGAATTCCCAGATTTTCGTCCGTCGCGCGGGGCCCGAGGCAGGCGCGGGGTCGCCGCGGGTGACGAGTGTGGGCTGGATCGGGGCAAGCGTGATCGCGCCCGGCAATGGCAAAGCATTCGCGCCGCCTCTGATCACAGCGGACGTCCATGGTGCATTCGTGCCGGCTGCGCTCACGATGGTGCCCTTCTCTTGCGCCGTACCCGGGTCGATGCATCCTTGACGAATGCCTTGTGGGCGCCGGAAATCGCGCCGCGGGCTCTGTCACCGTGAAGCTGAACCTTGGGGGCCATCATGGTCTCCTTGGCCCTCCTGCGACGCCATGCATGTCCGGCTATAGCGACTGTGACGCCAGTCGCGACACTTGCCAAGCCCGCGTCGGCGGACCGGAAGATTTGTGCGCCAGGTCGGTCGTGTTCACAGGCTGGCTGAAGCGGCGATTGCCGGCGTCGATTGACGCCGGGATCGATATGCAAGCATTATATGCGGGTGAATATAGCGAAGGGAATGGCAGTGGAACAGGCGCTTCGGATGATGGCGGTGCTCGGCGTGCTGGCCGCTGCCGTGGCCGGGCAGGCGCGGGCTGACGTCCTGCTGTCGGGACCGGATAGCAACGATGGCTCCTACTCGCCATCGGCTTTGCTGATCGCGGCCAACACAGGCGACACCGTCAGCTCCGGCGGGCTGACCGGCATCTCGGTGTGGGGCCTGCTGGGTGGGGCGAACAACGCGACGCCGACATCACCAACTTACGGCGACATCACCACCAGCACACCAAGTGGCGACAATGGCAAGAACGCAATCTTTCGCTACTATCTGCTTGCTACCGGGTTGGGCGGCCAGCAGTCGGTCATTTCGCTCGGCGAGATCGACCCGAGATTCGGTGGCACGGCGGCTGTTCCGGCGTTCGTCGCATTCCAGAGCACCGGCAGTGGGCTGCTCGCCTCCCCGCAACTGATCGTACCCGGCGCCGCGGGCGCTGCAAACCGCGATCTGCTCGGTCTCACCAATCTGCAACTTCTGTCGGTCGCGGCGCTGCCGAGCGGTTCGGGCGGCGCATCTACCGCTGTTCAACTGGCCGGCGCGGTGACCAAACCCGGCAGCTACGACCTGAACGCGCTTACGACCGAATTCACCGCGACTTCCGAGACCGTCGGCACCGACACGTACACCGGCGTTCCGCTCTACACGTTCCTGGATCCCACTGGCAGCAACAGCGCGAACCAGATTGTCGTCGTGCAAGCCACCGACGGGTATGAGGTCGTGCTGTCGCTCGCCGAGCTCGATCCGGCGTTCGGCGGCAGCCTCAACGATCTATTGCCCTATGCCGACACCAGCGGCAATTTTCCCGGCGATGGCGTCGCGCGAACGATCTTTCCCACCGACAACGCCCAGGGCCGTTGGGTCTCGAATGTGAGTTCCATCGACGTGTCCGCGGTTCCGGAGCCCACCTCGCTGGCGCTCCTGACGGTTGCGTTGATCGCCACGGCCACCGTGCGAAACAGAGCTTCGCAGCGGTCACGGACTTCATGTCTGCCCAGTGGCCGCTGACCCCCGACATCTCCAGGCCGCGCCGCGGGCGGTGTGCCCAAGGAGCGGCCGGGTTGAAGGCCAGCGTCATATCGTCGTATACGTTCGCACACAGCGACGCCAGCGCATCAGGCGGCGCCTGAAAAACGCCGGTCGCCAGCGACTGTCGCCGCGGCAGCGCGGGCGATAAAAACAGGAGGAATGAACATGGACACAATCGCACTCGACTCCAGACTGCGGCACGCGGCTGGATTCCTTGGTCGAACAGCCGGAATGCTGATCGACGGAAAACTCGTCCCGGCGGCCTCCGGCAAGACCTTTCCCGTCTACAATCCGGCAACCGGCACGGTGATCGCCAATGTGCCCGAAGGCGACAAGGCGGATGTCAATCTGGCGGTTGCCGCGGCGCGCCGTGCCTTCGACGACGGGCGGTGGCGCAAGGTCAGCCCGGCCGGGCGTGGCAAGCTGCTGTGGAAGCTCGCCGACCTGATCGAACGCGACCTCGAGGAACTGGCCGAGCTGGAGTCGATCGACAACGGCAAGCCGTACGCGGTGGCACGCGTTGCCGACTTGCCTCTGGCCGTCGACATGTTCCGCTACATGGCGGGTTGGGCAACGAAGATCACCGGCACGACCCTGCCGTGGTCGCTGCCGGGTGAGTTTCTGTCCTACACCGTGCGCGAACCGATCGGTGTTGTCGGGCAGATCATCCCGTGGAATTTTCCCCTTTTGATGGCGGCATGGAAGCTCGCACCGGCGCTCGCCGCGGGCTGCACCATCGTGCTGAAGGCCGCCGAGCAGACCCCGATGACCGCGTTGCGTCTGGCCGAGCTGGTGCAGGAAGCCGGCTTCCCCGATGGCGTGGTCAACATCCTGACCGGCTTCGGTGAAACTGCCGGCGCCGCGCTCGCCGCACATCCCGACGTCGACAAGATCGCCTTCACCGGCTCGACCGAGGTCGGCAAGCTGATCGTGCAGGCGTCAGCCGGCAACCTGAAGAAGGTATCGCTGGAACTCGGCGGGAAATCGCCGGCGATCATCCTGGCCGACGCCGACATCGATCTTGCCATCGCCGGCGCGGCGAGCGCGATCTTCTTCAATCACGGCCAATGCTGCTGCGCCGGGTCGCGGCTCTATGCCCACAAGTCGATCTATGATCGCGTCGTGTCCGGCGTGGCGGACATTGCCGGCAAGATCAAGGTCGGGCCGGGTCTCGATCCCGCCACCGAGATGGGGCCGCTGGTGTCCGACGAGCAGTTCACTCGCGTCACCGGCTACATCGAGGCCGGTCGCACCGAGGGCGCAAAAATCGCCGTGGGTGGCTCGCGGGTTGGCAACCTGGGTTATTTCGTTGCGCCGACGGTGATGGAAAACACGACGCCGGACATGAAGGTCATCCGCGAGGAGATCTTTGGGCCGGTGGTCTGTGCAACGCCATTCGACGACAACGATCTGGACCGGATCGCCAAGCAGGCCAACGACACGATCTACGGCCTGGCGGCCAGCGTGTGGACGCGCAACGGCGGCACGGCCCACAAGCTCGCCAGCCGCATTCGTTCAGGCACGGTGTGGATCAACTGCCACAACGTGTTTGACGCCTCGTTGCCGTTCGGTGGCTACAAGCAGTCCGGCTGGGGCCGCGAGATGGGTGCGGAAGTGTTGCACAACTACACGGAGGTCAAGGCCATCACCGCCGCGTTGTAGGCGAACCCAATCGTCCGGATGTCCGGGGCGGGCAGTGATCTGCTCCCGCCCCGGCTGGACGTGATGCGGCCTTCTCTGCCACCGTCGGGCAATGAAGGACGAACCTACCGAAGCCGAAACCGGCCTGCGTCCGGGCGAGGTCGCGGTTGCGCTGCCGCCGCAAACCGATGCCGGCGTGTATTTCATCGGCACCATCCACACGCCGTGGCGCACGCGCGCCGAATGTCCCAAACGCGGCAGCCCCGACGGGCCGATCTGTTCGATCGTGGTCGATGAGCGCTGGCTTGTGGCACTCACCGATCTGGCCGGGCACCAACGCATCCAGGTGCTGTACTGGATGCACCACGCACGCCGCGACCTTGTGTTGCAAACGCCGTTCCGCACCGGCCAAACCACTGGCAGCTTCGCGCTACGCTCGCCGGTTCGGCCGAACCCGATCGCGTCGTCGATCGTCGACCTGGTAGCGATCGAGGGCGCAACGTTGCAGGTGCGAGGTCTCGACTGCCTGGACGGCACGCCGCTAATCGATCTGAAACCGGACCGAGCAACAACGCCCGCATAGCCGCCCCGCATCTTCACCTCTCCCGCTTGCGGGAGAGGTCGAGACGCGAAGCGTCGAGGGTGAGGGTCCGGCCGCGCGTATGACCCTAACACCACCCAGCACCTAACAAAGCATCAAACCTTCAGGCGCCCGGCACCACACCCATCACCCCCGACCAACCCGCTCCGCCGCCAGAAACGCGGCGAACTGCCCGGCATACTCCGGATGCCACCGCGACAGCGCGGGCCGATTCCGAATGATGTCCTCCGCCGCCCACAGGATGCGCCGATTGTCGATCTCCCGCGTCACGTCGTTATCGGGACAGATGATGTAGAAATCACCGGCGGCCATGCCGGTCAGCATGGTGTCGATCACCTGCTCCGGCGTCCACGCGCCCGGCGGCTTGGTCGTCGCATTCCTCCTGGTCATGCCGGTAAACGTCGATCCCGGCACCAACAAATGCGCGCTGACCTGGCATCCGGCGACATTGCGCAACCCGTGTGCAAGTCCCTCGGTAAGCACCTTCACGCCCGCCTTCGAAACGTTGTACGCGGTGTCACCCGGCGGAGAGGTGATCCCCTGTTTTGATCCCGTATTGACGATGGCGCACGGGGTACCTTGATCGATCATCCTCTGCGTGAAGGTCTGAACACCATTGATAACACCCCAGAGATTGACCTCCAGCACGCGCCGCCAGCGATCCGGGTGATCCCAGGGGCCGCCGCCTGGCGCGGTGCCAGCGTTGTTCATGAGCACCGCCACGTCACCGAATGCGCCGTACGCCGCATCCATGAGACGGCGCACGGCGGCGGCGTCGCTGACATCGGTCGGCACGACCAGCACATCAGCCGAGCCGCGCTTTGCGGCCGTTGCAACTGTCGTGGCGGCCTGGTCCAGCGCGCTTGCGCCAAGGTCAGCTAGGCAGACGCGCATCCCCATGGCGGCGAAGCGCCGGGCGGCCGCCAGGCCAATCCCGCTTGCCGCGCCCGTTATCACGGCAACCCGATTGTCAGCGAATGCGGGATGTTGGTTCATGTTCGCCTTCTCCTTGTCGGTGCTCTTTGGGTGCGCGCACTCAACTCGTCGTGCATAGGCCCGAGTTAAAGCCCCACATCCCCGTGATGGCCAGCGCGTCGCGCCAAATGCGTGCGTCGCACCACATGCTTGCGTCGCGCCAGATGCGTGCGTCGCGCCACATGCTTGCGTCGCGCCAAATGCTAACGCACCTGGCTCGGATGTGATCACGCACCGGACATCGATCGACGCTGTGTCGTCTGCTATACGATGCCGGATATAGCGACAGACCGAAAGAGGGTCCAGATGGCACGGACATTCAACTGGCGAGCCGGCAACTGGCTGGCCGGCATCTTGCTTGGCGTCATCGTGATCCTGCTGCCGCGCTCAGGCGCGGCTCAACCGCTTCAAATCTACGCGGCCGGCAGCCTGACTGCCGCATTCACCGAGATGGTGCACGCATTCCCGGCGCCGCCCGACAGTGTGGCACCACCGGTGTTTGGCCCATCGGGGCTGTTGCGGCAACGGATTGAGCACGGCGAGCGCGCCGACATCCTGGCCTCGGCGGACATGGCTCAACCACGTACGCTGGCGCACGAGCAACCCGACCGGGTGGTGGTGATGTTCACGCGAAACCGGCTGTGTGCCCTGGGCCGCGCGCGCCTTGGGTTCACCGAGGACAATCTGCTTGACCGGTTGCTCGACCCGACGGTGCGGTTGGCAACCTCGACGCCGGGTGCCGATCCTGGCGGCGACTATGCGTGGGCGGTGTTCGCGCGCGCCGAGGCCGTGCATCCGGGCGCCAAGGCGATCCTGGATGCCAAGGCCATGAAACTCGTGGGCGGACCGAACACACCCTTACTGGTTGCCGGCCACGGCGCGGTTCAGGGCGTGTTCCTGGCTGATCGCGCTGACGTCATGCTTGGCTATTGCAGCGGTTCCGGCCCGGTCATGCAGGAAGTACCAGCTCTGGCCAATGTAGCGTTGCCACCGGCGCTGACGGTCGGGCCGGCCTATGGAATGGCGGTGCTGGCGGACCGTCCATTGGCTGCCCGCTTCGCGCTCTTCGTGATGTCGGAACCGGGACAAATGATCCTGCAGCGTCACGGTTTCGATCCGATCGGCCTGGCCGACAATTGATGTCGCCAGCCCGGCTTAATGGATCGACTTTGACGTTGTCGGATGGACGCGGCCATACGTTGCAATCGTCGCCATCGCCTCGACCTGGAATGCTTTAGCAATGAAAGAGATCGCCAACCCCTGAGGCGTCCTCAGTGTCAGTACCAGGTCCTGGCCGTTCTCCCCCGGCCCCATGGTCCAGGTATCCAGAGAGTGCACAGTGCCGGTTTCAACTTGTTGCGGAATGGCTGTCAGCACCGTGTTGAGACATGCCGTCGGCAGAGACACCGAAACGTTCTGACCCGTCTGGTCGCGCAACCACAGCACCAGCCGCGTGCGGTCGGACGACAGCCGCACGTCCAACAGCTCGGTGGCATCGATCCTGACCCGCTCGGTCAAAAGTCACCCCCCGGTGCCGCGGCGCGGCGGCACAAACTCAGGATGATCGTAATTCCCTAGCAGATATAGCGCACAAGCCGAAAGCCGTCACTCCGAATATTCGGCGGGTTCAGTTCGCCGTTCGCGTCGCCTGGATGGCTTGCCAAATCCGGTGTGGTGTCGCCGGCATGTCGATATGCGTGATGCCGAATTCCGCCAATGCGTCGACCACGGCGTTCATCATTGCCGGCAGCGATCCCGCGCATCCGGCCTCGCCACAGCCTTTGACGCCCAAAACATTTGTGCGCGCCGGAACGGGATGGCTCTCGAACCCCAGCGGCGGAAGATCGGACGCGCGCGGCAATGCGTAGTCCATGTAAGAGCCGGTCAGCAGTTGGCCGTCCTCGTCGTAGCTCACCATCTCGGTCAATGCTTGGCCGATGCCTTGGGCGATCCCGCCATGCGCCTGCTCCTCTACCAGGATCGGGTTCACCAGGACGCCGAAATCGTTCACCGTCGCGTAGCTCACGATCGTTACCGTTCCGGTATCGGGATCGAGTTCGATCTCGGCAATGTGGCAGCCATTGGGGAATGCCGAAGGGACGCCCTTGAAGACATGGCTGACGTCCAGTGTCCGCGGCAGATCGTCCGGTGGATGCGCCGTGAATCGCAGCCGCTCGGCAAGGTCCATGATGCCGATGCTCCGGTCGGTGCCGGCGATCCGAAAGCGTCCACGGGCGAATTCGATATCGACGACCGCGGCCTCCAGGAAGTGCGCGGCGAGTTGCTTGCCGCGCTCGATGACCAGATCGCCCGCCTCGACGATGGCACCGCCGCTTTGCATCATCGATCGTGAGCCGCCGGTGCCGCCCCCCGCCAGCAGCTCATCGGAATCGCCTTGCAGCAGCTTGATCTTCTCGAACGGGATACCAAGTCGGTCCGACAATACCTGGGCAAACGGCGAGGCATGTCCCTGCCCGTAATCCAGCGTACCGGTGATGATCGTAACGCTGCCGTCCGGCTCGAAGCGGATGCCGCCCATCTCGTTGCCGGCGTCCGCCGTCACCTCCAGGTAGTGACCGATGCCGCGGCCACGCACCTTGCCGCGCGCGCGGCTGGCGGCCTGACGCGCGGCATAGCCGTCCCAGTCCGCGGCGCGCAACGCCTTGTCCATCACGGTGGGAAAATCGCCGCAATCGTAGGCCATGCCGGATGGTGCACGATACGGCATCTGCTCAGGTCGGATGTGATTGCGCCGACGTAACTCCACCCGGTCGATGCCCATCTCCCGCGCGGCTGTCTCGACCAGCCGCTCCATGTAGTAGTTGCCCTCCGGCCGACCCGCGCCGCGATATGCGCCGACCGGAGTGGTGTTGGTGAACATGCACTTCGACGACACCTCGATCAGCGGCGTCGCATAGACGCCGATGATGTTCTTCACGGTATTCATGGTCGGTGGAATCGTCGTGGCATTGCTCAGCCAGGCGCCCAGATTGCCGTAGCCGGTGACCCGCAGCGCCATGAATTTGCCATTGGCGTCCAGTGCCAGTTCGGCGGTCATCTCATGGTCCCGACCGTGGCTGTCGGACATGAAACTCTCGGATCGCTCATCGGTCCATTTCACCGGACGCCCCAATGTCCGCGCCGCGTGCAGCAGGCAGATATACTCCGGATAGGCGGATGCCTTCATGCCGAACGAACCACCGACATTGCCGGTGAGAACACGCAGTTTCTCCACCGGCACACCCAGGATGCCGCTCAGCAGATTGCGCTGGCCGAACACGCCCTGGCAGCCCAGACGAAGGGTCAGCCGGTCGCTCTCGGCATCGTATTCGCCGATAGCGGACCGCGGCTCCATTGCGCAGACCACGATTCGGTTGTTGCGAATAGACAATTTCGTGACATGTGCGGCGCCGGCAAACGCGGCGGCGACCTTCTCACTGTCACCGTAATGGAAATCCAGGCAGACATTGCCCGGCGCGGCTTCATGCAGTATCGGCGCATCCGGTGCCGCGGCCGCACCCGCCGTCGTGACGGCCGGCAGTTGGTCGATATCGGCGAAGATCGCCTCGGCGGCGTCCTTCGCCTGTTTGCTGGTGTCGGCCACCACCATGGCGATCGGCTCGCCGACATAGCGTACGCGATCCGTCGCCAGCGGCCGTTGCGACGGGCGTGGCGTGGCCGATCCGTCGCGATGTTTCCCAGCGACGGCGGGCATGTCGCGGATGCCGGCCGCATCAAGGTCGGCGGCGGTGATGACGGCGCGCACGCCCGGCATGTCGCGCGCGGCGTCAGCGTCCACCGCGCGCAACACGCCATGCGCGATCCGGCTGCGGACCATCACGCCATACAACTGGCCCGGGCGGCTCAGGTCGTCGGTATAGCGACCCTCGCCGCGCAGCAGGACCGGGTCTTCCTTACGCGACACCGGTTGTCCGACGGCAAATTTTTCTTCGGTCAGCAAAGCAGGATCGAACGGCGCATTCATCAGGGATCGGCTCTCACGACAATGACATAGGTATCAACACCAGGGTATCCAACAAGATATAGCGCCCGGGTGCAACCCGCGCCACGGTGCAACTTACCTCAGTGAAACCGGCTCGACCGGCGCCAGTGCCGTGCTGCCCGCTTATCCTGACCAGCTCGCCAATGCTGGCCGCATGGACTTCCCACGCATGCTACGCTATATACTAAAAGGAATAGCGCATATCCGGAGGACCCGATGGACGTCGCGCCGACCGACGCCCTGCCGATCGAAGGCCAACAACTGACCACCTGGGCTGTATTGCCTGGTGGGACACAGATACGCCTCGACTTCATCGCCGCCGACGGACGGACGCATCGCATCGTGCTGCCGTTCGACACCCTGAGCGGACTGCTGATGACCCTGCCGCGGATGTTGCAATCCGCGCTCAATGCGCGGTTCGCCGATGGCTCGCTGCGTGTCGTGCAGCGCCTTGGCGCCTGGCAGCTCGAACAGCTCGAAGGCAACGACGGGCTGATCCTGAAACTGGGCACAACTGACGGCTTCGAGGTCGCTTTCGCGCTGGACGGCAAGCACGCCGGATCACTGGGCGCCGCACTGCTCGCCACACCGAATGACACCAATCCAACTGTGATCGGGAGACCACACTGATGAACGTGATGACCGAGATACACCCTTTCCTGGACGGCAAGCCGAAGCGCATGCTGATCGACGGCAAGTGGGTGCTCGCCGCGTCGGGCAAAACCTTCGAAACGCGCAACCCAGCCACCGGCGAGTTGCTGGCCAACGTCGCCGAAGGCGATGCCGAGGATATCGACCGCGCGGTTGCCGCCGCGCGCCAGGCGTTCAATGGCCCATGGAGCAAGTTCAAGCCAGCGGAACGCCAGCTCCTGCTGCTGCGGCTTGCCGATCTCGTGGAACGCGACATCGAGGAATTCGCCGCGCTGGACACGCTGGATATGGGAGCGCCAATCAGCCGGACCCGAAACAACCGGCAGCGCGCGCTGGGCATGCTGCGCTTCTACGCCGGCATGGCCACAGCGTTGCACGGCGAAACGATCGACAACTCGCTGCCGGGCAATTACGTGTCCTTCACGCTGAAGGAGCCTGTGGGCGTGGTCGGCGCGATCATCCCGTGGAACGGCCCGCTAACGGCGTCAATCTGGAAAATCGGCCCGGCCCTGGCGACCGGTTGCACCGTGGTGTTGAAACCCGCGGAAGAAGCGCCGCTGACCCCGCTGCGCCTGGGCGAACTGTGCCTGGAAGCCGGCATCCCGCCCGGCGTGGTGAATGTCGTGCCCGGCTATGGTGAAACCGCCGGTGCCGCGTTGGCGGGGCATCCCGATGTCGACAAGGTGGCGTTCACCGGATCGCATCTCACCGGCCAGTCGATCATCCGTGCCTCCGCCGGCAACCTGAAGCTGGTGTCGTTGGAACTTGGCGGCAAGTCGCCGGACATCGTGTTCGCCGACGCCGATCTGACGCAGGCGGTGCCTGGCTCCGGGATGGCGGTATTCGCGAACTCGGGGCAAATTTGCAGCGCCGGCACGCGGCTGTTCGTGGAACGCAAGATCTACGACGAGTTCGTCGGCCGCGTCGCCGAATTCAGCAAGACGTTGCGTGTCGGAAATGGCAGCGATCCGGAAACCCAGGTCGGGCCGTTGGTTTCGCAAGAACAACTGACGCGGGTCACCAGCTACCTGGACATCGGCCGTCAGGAAGGCGCGCGTCCACTGTCCGGCGGCGAACGCCTGACGGACGGCGCGATGGCCAAAGGCTACTTCGTTCCGCCCACGGTGTTCGCCGATGTGCGCGACGACATGCGCATCGCACAGGAAGAGATTTTTGGCCCGGTGATCTCCGCCATTCCGTTCACCGACATCGAGGAAGTGATCGAGCGCGGCAACAAGACGCAGTTCGGCCTGGGCAGCGGCGTCTGGACCCGCGATGTCGGCAAGGCGCATCGGCTGGCAAAAGCCATCCGCGCCGGCTCGGTGTGGATCAATTGCTACCAGGCGATGGACCCCGCGGTGCCATTCGGTGGCTACAAAATGAGTGGCTACGGCCGCGAGTCAGGTGTGCAGCACCTGGAAGAGTACCTCAACGTGAAGTCGGTCTGGATCAAGACTGACTGAAACGACCTCCCGACTAGCGATAGTGCGCCCTTTCCGGGATCTGGGAGAGGGCGCCGCTACCGGAACGGTTCAGCGCTCGGCGTCGACCGCGCGCCAGGCTTGGGTGATTTCGTCAAGCCTCGCCTTAAGCTCAATCGGCACCATCCCTTTTTCTACTGCCGCCAGACTGTCGGCAAGTTGCCCTGGACGGCTGGCGCCGACGATCGGGGCTGTGATGGCCGGGTTCGACAGGACCCACGACACCGCCATGGTGGCCATACTCATGCCCGCCGCATCGGCGACAGCGCGAAGCGCTTCGATTGTTTCGAACTCCTGTTCATGCCAATAACGCGCCTGGTACCTCGGCCCCGCGTTGCCGAACGAAAAGCGCGTGCCCTGCCGTGGCGGCGCGGTGCGATCGTGCTTGCCGGTCAGCAGCCCACCGGCCAGCGGATTGTAGGGGATCACCGCGATTGCTTCTTCCATACACATCGGCAACAGGTCGCGCTCGAACGTACGAAACAGCAAATTGTATCGCGGTTGAACCGACACAACGCCGGTCAGGTTCTTCAGCTCGCTCCGGCCCAAGGCGCGCGCGATCTTGTGCGCCGGCCAATTGGAAACTCCCACATACCGCGCCTTGCCCGACCGCACGACCGTATCGAGCGCTTCGAGCGCCTCATCGATCGGCGTGCTTGGATCGTAACGATGTAGCTGGTAGAGATCAACGTAGTCGGTGCCAAGGCGCTGAAGCGATGCGTCGATCGCATCCAGAATGTGCTTGCGCGACATGCCCTGGTCCCACGGCTTCGGGCCGGTCTGCCCGGCGCATTTGGTGGCCAGGATGAACTGCTGGCGCTTGCCCTTCAGCCACGCGCCAACGATCTGCTCGGTCCGTCCGGCCGTGGGCCGCCCACCGCCCAGAGGATAGACATCGGCGGTGTCGAGGAAATCGATCCCACCCTCAGCCGCGGCGTCCAAAATCGCGTGGCTTTGCGCCTCGTCACATTGCAGGCCGAAGGTCATGGTCCCGAGGCAGAGCCTGGAGACCTGCAGGCCGGTGCCGCCGAATTTCGTGTATTGCATGGGTCAACCCCCGATGTGTCTGGGTAGGGACTTAAACCACACGTGCGCGACATTCACTATTCCCGATGTAACATAACCGCTTCCTCGGGGTCTCATGATCGGCGACGTGCCGAAACACGTCCGGATGAAGGAGCTGCACCATGATCAAACGACGCTTTCTGTTGGCTGGCGGGGCGGCCGGCCTGGCGGTGGCATACGGCGCCTCCTGGCGTTCCGCCGGGTCGCAGGCCGCCGAATCGTTCGACGTGACCTATAGCGACGCGGAGTGGCGCAAGCGCTTGACCCCGGTCCAATATGCGGTGCTGCGCCAGAGTGACACCGAGCGCCCATTCACCAGCCCGCTGCTGCACGAAGAGCGCCGCGGTACCTTCACCTGCGCCGGCTGTGACCGGGACCTGTTCGCCTCCACTACAAAATTCGACAGCGGCACCGGATGGCCCAGCTTCTGGACGCCGTTGCAGGGTGCCGTGGGCACGACGCGTGACACTGCATTCGGCATGACCCGGACAGCGGTGCATTGCAGCCGTTGCGGCGGCCATCTTGGCCATGTGTTCAACGACGGTCCCAAGCCGACGGGCCTGCGGTATTGCATGAACGGCGTCGCCATGGGCTTCAAGCCCACGACTGCTTGAAATCCGCCGCCTGGACCCCGACTTGCCGGCCTGTGCGTTCGCCTGCGGCTGACATGAGAGATCACCAATGTTCCGCTCAAACGAGACCCCAATCGTGAAACGCATCCTACGCAAAGCCAGTCCCGCCCTGTTCGTCACTGTGCTGCTGGTGCTGGCAATGCTCGGGCTGAGGGGTGCCCCGTCGGCCGCGGAAGACGCGCGCACGATCCCTGCACCGGTTCTCGATGAGCCGGCCGGGCAAGCGACATCGGAAGCCACCGTGCTCGCCGGCGGGTGCTTCTGGGGCGTGCAGGGCGTCTTCCAGCATGTCGAGGGCGTCACCAGCGCCGTCTCCGGCTACACCGGCGGCACCAAGGCGACGGCGGACTACGAGACGGTCAGCTCCGGTACGACCGGGCACGCCGAATCGGTCCGGATCACATACGACCCAAGAAAGATCAGCTACGGCCGGCTGCTGCAGATCTATTTCTCGGTCGCCCATGACCCGACGGAGCTCAATCGGCAGGGGCCGGACACCGGCACGCAATATCGTTCCGCGATCTTCCCGACGACCGCTGAGCAGGCCCGCATCGCCAAGGCTTACATCGCGCAACTCGACCAGGCGCATGCGTTCGGAGTAGCGATCGTCACGCGCATCGAGCCTGATCAGACCTTCTATCCGGCGGAATCCTATCACCAGGATTACCTGACGCGGCACCCGACAAACTCCTATATCGTCTACAATGACCTGCCGAAGGTCGATGCCCTGAAGCGCGTGTTTCCCCAGCTCTATCGCGCCAATCCGGTGCTGGTGGCGGCGCTCGCCTCAGCGCCGTGATCATTACGGCAGGCACGTGCTGTTTCCCGCAACCCACCGCTGAAGGATCGGTTGGGAAGGGAGAGTACACGGCCAGCGCACGTTCGGCGGGTTTTACGAACGACTTCTGGTGCCTGCGGAGCTCCAGGCCGCGCTGTAGGCAATGCTTGCGCGCGTGTGCGTGGATTGGACGGTTTGCGTTATGACCGCTTGATCGCCAGTGGTCCTGACGCCTGGCAGGTTGGCATTATCTCCATCCGGTTGATGTTCATGTGCGCGGGCAGGCTGACCACCCATGACGCCGCCTCGGCGATATCGTCGGCCGTCAGCGGCACGGTTCCGGCATACACCGCACTGGCGCGAGCCGTATCGCCGCCAAACCGGGTCACGCTGAATTCAGTGCCGCCGACAAGGCCTGGTTCAAGGTCCGTCACCCGCACCGACAGGCCCACAAGGTCAGCGCGCAGATTGAGGCTGAACTGCGTGACGAATGCCTTTGACGCGCCGTACACGTGTCCGCCGGGATACGGATAAGTGGCGGCGGTGCTGCTGAGATTGATGATATGGCCGCGGTTGCGTGCCACCATGCCGGGCAACAGCGCGTGCGTCATGTGCATCAATCCCGAAACATTCACTGCAACCATCCGATCCCAGTCGGCGATAGGCGCCTGGTAGGCCGGGTCGCGCCCCAACGCGAGGCCGGCATTGTTGACCAGCACGTCCACGTCCCGCCATTCCGCCGGCAAGCTGCCGGGCAGCGCCGCGACAGCGTCCGCGTCAGTCACATCCAGCGCTAAGGGCAACACGGCGGCGCCAAGGTCGGCATGCAACGCCCGCAGACGGTCCGCGCGCCGTGCGGCAGCGATCACGCGATGCCCATCGCGGACGAAACGGCGCGCCATCGCAGCGCCAAAACCGGCGGTGGCGCCGGTAACCAGAATTGTCAAAGCCATCACAGGTCATCCTCTTGTACAATCCAACGACGCGGCACGCGTGCCATCACGACAGTGCTCGTTCATTCAACACGATCGCCGGCAACGCGACAGCCGGCGTGATACCCTTGCACCAACCCCATTTCGTGCTTCATCAATACCCCGACGAGAAGGAGCCTGGACATGCTGGAAAAAGTCTATCCGGTCACGCGCACCGACGCCGAGTGGCGCCGCATGCTGACGCCCGATCAGTACGACGTGATGCGAGGGCACGGCACCGAGGCACCGGGGAGCTGCGCCCTGCTCTTGGAAAAGCGGCCTGGCCGGTTCACCTGCGCCGGCTGTGACCAACCGCTGTTCGAAACGAAACTGAAGTTCGAGAGCGGGACCGGCTGGCCCAGCTTCAACGATCCGATCCCGGGTGCTGTTGAAACGACCGTCGATCGGAGCCACGGCATGTTCCGCACCGAGGTTCATTGCGCGACCTGCGCGAGCCATCTCGGGCATGTCTTCGATGACGGCCCGCCGCCGACGCATCTACGCTATTGCATCAATGGCATCGCAATGAACTTCAAGCCGGATTGAGCAGTCTCCGGCGGGCCTGTTCCGACTAGGCCCGCCGGAAATCCGCCTGCTACGCCGCCGCCTCGTAGCCGATGACCGCCTTTATCTCGGTGAAATCATCCAGCGCCCATCTGCCGTATTCACGCCCGTTGCCGGACTGCTTGTAGCCGCCGAACGGCGCCGCGGTATCGCCGGCCGGATAGTTCATGAACACGTTGCCTGCGCGCATCTCTGCCGCCACCCGGCGTGCACGTCCGATATCGGCCGACTGCACATAAGCCGCCAAGCCATACAGCGTGTCGTTGGCAAGACGGATCGCTTCCGCCTCGTCGCGATACGGCAGGATGGCCAGCACCGGGCCGAAAATCTCCTCACGCGCGATGGTCATGTCGTTGCGGACCCCGGCGAATACCGTCGGGCGAACGAAATAGCCGCGATTGAGGTTCTCCGGTCGGCCCGGGCCGCCGGTGACCAGTTCCGCACCCTCGTCGATGCCGGCCTGGATCAGCCGCTGGATCTTGTTGAACTGAACTTCGCTGACCACCGGCCCAAGATTGGTCCGGTCATCGTTCACATCGCCCACCACGACGCGTTCGGCCGCCGCCTTGGCGATCGCCTTCACTTCCTCATGCCGATCCAACGGGACGAACATTCGGGTCGGTGCGTTGCAGGACTGACCGCTGTTGCCCATCATGCCCACGACACCCTTGGTGACCGCGGTCTGGAAATCCACGTCCGGCAGCAAGATGTTGGCCGACTTGCCGCCCAACTCCTGCGCAACACGTTTCACCGTGGGCGCCGCGGCCTGCGCGACAAGGATGCCGGCCCGCGTCGATCCGGTGAACGACATCATGTCGATATCGGGATGGGCCGACATCGCCGCGCCCACGACGGCACCTTCGCCCTGCACCATGTTGTAGACGCCCGCCGGCACGCCCGCCGCGTGCATCACTTCCGACCAGATGATGGCGTTCAGTGGCGCGACCTCGGAGGGCTTCAGGACCATCGTGCAGCCAGCAGCGATCCCCGGCGCGACCTTGCAGACGATCTGGTTGATCGGCCAGTTCCATGGTGTGATCAGGCCGACCACGCCGATCGGTTCACGCGCGATCAGCGTCGTGCCCTGGATTTCCTCGAACGGATAGGTTTCCAGCACCTCGATCATCCGCATGAGATGCCCGGTGCCGGTGGCCGACTGGCGCTCCATCGCGAATTTCAGCGGCGCGCCCATTTCCTGCGACAGGGCCGCGGCGATATCCGGGCGCCGCTTGTTGTATTCGGACAGGATCGCGCGCAGCAGGTCCAGCCGGTCCTTGCGTGAGGTGCGCGCGAACGCCGGAAACGCTGCCTTGGCTGCCGCGACCGCGCGATCCACGTCCTTCGGGCCGCCGACGGCGATCTGAGTGAACGCTTCCTCGGTCGACGGGTCGATGACGTCGAGCAGGACGGGTTCCAGCGGATCCACCCAGGCTCCGTTCACGTAATGCTGGCGTTCATGTTGCATGCTGTTTGCCTCCAGATGATCGTCGGGTGTCGAATCCCGGCGTCAGGTTTCGCTGCGGTATACGCTATATATTGTAGGCTATAGCGTATGGGAAAGCCACCCCACTGGCCGCACTATGCCGTCGGGTGTGATACCAGCCCGAGAACAGTGGTGCGGCACTGCAAAAGATGCCGCGGGAACCCGGGCGGACGTGATCCGCCTGGTTGACAGCCGCCTGCAGGCATCGCCACCAACGCCAGCCATGACCGGATACATCCTGTTCGCGGGCGACCCGCATCGGAACTTTGCCCCGATCCTGCGTGCATGCCTGGCGCGGCCAGCCGGCACGCTGGTCCTGGTGGGCGACTGCGATTGCCATGTGCCATTGCCGGAAATCATCGCTCCGGTGACCGCGGTGGGTTGGCAGGTGCGATGGATCCTGGGCAACCACGATACCGAGACCGAGCTTGCCTACGACAACCTGGTCCGCACACATCCGGATGGCGATCTCGGCTTGCGCGTGACGCAAATCGCTGGGCTGCGCGTGGCCGGCCTGCCTGGCGTGTTCAAGCCGCGCGTCTGGTATCCGCGGCCCGACGAGGCTGCGGACCTGATCGAACCGCCGCGCTGCCACACGCGCGAGGCGTTCCTGCGCGCGCTGCCGGCGGACGAGCACTGGCGCGGCGGCCTGCCGCTGTGGCACCGCGATACGATCTTTCCGGAAGATTTCGATCGACTGGGTACGGAACGTTTCGATGTCCTGGTGACACACGAGGCGCCGTCATCACATCCGCACGGCTTCGAGGTGATTGACCGATTGGCCAAGAACGCCGGCGCACGGCTGATCGTGCACGGGCATCATCACCAGTCATATGCGGCAACGCTTCCCGGTGGCGTGCGGGTGCGCGGGCTGGGGCTGGCGGAGCCGTGGGTGATGGATCTTTGATGATGACAGCGGTGAGGTAAGGCGATCCATGAACACTCTCCGCCTCCCCCTGCGGGAGGGGGGGAGAGTCCTTCTCGACCACGCTTTTATCGCTAGCGCCTCTGTGATTGTCCAGTACATACTGGTATAGCAACGATAACACCAAAGCAATCAGAATCCTGCAACGCCCATCATCCGAAGCGTTCCAGCCGGTAGTGCGGATCGACGGTCTCACGCCCGAGCACCGCGTCGGCAGTGATCCGCCCGATCACCGGCCCCAGCGTATACCCGTTCGCAGCGACAGCATTGAAGAATCCCGGCAGCCCCGGTGCTTCGCCCAGGATAGGCGCGCGGTCGATCGCAGCGTTGATCCCGGTCCAGCAACGAATGAACGACAACCCGTGCAGCACTGGCAGCACCTGGGCGCAGACCGAGAGATTTCCCTCGATGCTGCGACGCAACGCCTGCGTGCGTCCGGTGGCCGGATCGAACCCTCCGAACCAGCCCCCACCAATCAGAAATCCGCCGCTCGCCTGCTGCTTCAGCGACAAATGCCGGTTGGCCAGTGCGATCAGGTGCTTCGTCATCGGTGGCGCCGGTTCGGTAACGATTACCTGCTGGACCGTGCCGGTCACCGGCAGATCGAGGCCCACCATCCGTCCGATCCGCGCCGCCCATGGCCCGGTCGCGTTCACCACGCGCCCGGCCACCACATCGCCTCGCGTCGTGCCGACACGCCAACCGACCCCGTCGCGCGCCACCGAGGTCACTTCCGCGCCGGTCAGGAGACGCGCGCCATGACGCAGTGCCAACCGCCGCACCGCCAGCGTGCCGCGCAGCGGATCGCCATAGCCCTCGGCCGGCACGAAGTCGGCTCCGGCCATCCCCTCGGCAAGCGCCGGCGCCAGGTCGCGCAACTCGTTGGCGCCGAGCATATGGCTTTCGGTGCCCCAGCGGCGCTCCATCGCCGATTTGCGACGCAGCCAGGGCAGGTCTGCCTGCTTTGCCGCCAGCATCAATCCGCCGTCGGTACGGATGCCGAGCGACTCACCTGCCTCCTGCGCGATCTCCTTCCACAGCGCGATGGAGCGCGGCGCCAGAGGCAGGGTATGCGCCGCCGGGCCGCCATCCTGCGGCGTGTCGTCCTCGAAGTCGTACGACAGCAGTTGCGCGTGCAGGCTGCCGGCGTTCGCGGTGCTGGCGGCCATACCTGTTTCGTCACGATCGACCAGCAGCACGTTGGCGCCATCCTTGGCCAGGTAATAGGCGGTGCAGAGGCCGGCCAACCCACCGCCCATCACCAGGATGTCGGCGCGTCGCGTCTCGGCATGCGGCATTGTCATGGGGTGCAGATGCGCCGGGGTCTCGGGTGCCGTCAGCAACGGTGCCTCGAACTCCTCGGCCGAAAACATCAGCGGCGCGGCGGGCACGGGACGCACCGGGGCGCGCGGCGCGGCGAATGCCCAATCATCGACCAGCCCGGCATCCACCAGCCCGGCACCCGCTAGCCCGGCATCCACCCGGCCGGGCGCCAGCCGCGCTACCGTCGCGGCACAGAAACGACCCTGGCAACGCCCCATGCCGGCCCGCGTCGCCTTCTTCAGCGCGGCGACCGAACCCAGCCCGTCAGCGATCTCCTGACGCAGCCGTCCCGCGGTGACCTCCTCGCAGCGGCAGACGATGGTTGCGTCGGTAACGTCCTCCGACTGGAACGAAGGCGGCACGAACACGCGCCACAACGCGTCCTGAAATACCAGCGCCCGCGCCAATGCCGAACGGCAAGCAGCATCCTCGGGCGCCGAGAACCCCAGGTCGCGCGCCGCCGCCAGGCCGGCCAGCCGTCCACGCGCCAGTGCCGCGCGCGCGCCGCCGAGCCGCGCGCCGTCGCCAACCGCGAACACACCGTCGATCGCGGTGCGGCCGTCGTCATCTGCCTCGGTCGCCAAATGGCCAATCCCGACATCGACGAAGCGGTGCGGCACGCCCAACGCCCGCGCCAGCCCCACTTCCGGCTGGAACCCTAGGTTCAACGCCACGGTGTCCACCGCGATTGTCCGCCCATCCGACAATCGTGCCGCGCGCACGCGCGCCTCGCCCTCCAGGGCCAGGACGCGTGTCCCCCACAACACGGGCACGCCCGCGCGCCGCAACCGCGCCAGCATGGCGATCCCTTCCCACGCCAGATCAGGCGCGGTGCGCGCCATCCGCGCGATGTCGCGCAGGGCCGTCAGGCCGGGGAACGGTGCGGCTTCCACCACGGCGACCGGCTTCACCCCACCGGCTAGCATCTCGCAGGCAAGCTGCAGGTTCAGCGGGCCGTTGCCGGCCATGACGACCTGCCCGCCGGGGCTGACGCGTTGCGCTCGTACCAACGTCTGCAAGGCACCGGTGGTCAGCACGCCCGGCAAGGTCCAGCCGGGGATTGGCACCGGTCGCTCGTGCGCGCCGGGTGCCAACACCAGGCGGCGTGGGCGGAACGTTACGGCGCGGCCAGCGACCAGCACGCCGATCTCATCCGGCCCGAAACCGGCCCAGGCAATCGCCTCGTGCTCGATCGCCACGCGCGCCTTGCGCGCCCGTGCGGCCAGGTCGCGCCCGAGGCGGAACTGCGTATCCGGCGCTGCGTCGATGTGGCTGTCGGCCAGGGGCTTCGCATATTGCCCGCCGGTCGTTGCCCGCTCGTCCAGTAGCACCACCGTCGCACCCGCCTCGGCCGCGGCGATCGCCGCCGACAGGCCGGCGGGTCCTCCGCCCACCACCAGCACATCGCAATCTCGTTCCGCCGCCGCCGCGTCTGCTGAGACCGCGGCGAGAGGAGCGGGCGCGTCAGGCGGCGCGCTGCTCACCTGCATCCCGTCCGCAACCTTGGCCAGGCAGGCACGCTGGCCGATCCGTCCGTCGATTGTGACCACGCAGTCGAAGCACGCGCCCATGCCGCAATGCAGCCCGCGCGGCGCTCCGCTCGGCGTGTGCCGGAAGGCGACGATCCCGGCGGCCGACAACGAAGCCGCCACGGTCTCGCCGGCCAGTGCCGGGATGTCCTGTCCATCAAAGCGGATGCTGATTGCCGCTCCGGTCGGGCGGATCGTCTTATGGGTCAGTCGCATGTTGCTGTTGCGTCGCCGTGCTGCCGGGCACCATGCTGCCTGGACACAGCGCATCGGAACAGAGGACAGCAAGCATGCCCGATTTCGACCTGATCATCCGCGGCGGCACCGTCGTGACTGCCGCCGACACGTTCCGCGCTGATGTCGGCATACGCGGGGGAAAAGTCGTGGCACTGGCGGACGCATTGTCGGGCGGCCAGGTCCTGGATGCCGGCGGTCTGCTGGTGCTGCCCGGCGGCGTCGACACGCACTGCCACATCGAGCAGCTCCGCGCCGGCGGCGGCGCCGACGAGGAGAGTTTCGTCACCGGCAGCACCTCGTGCCTGGCCGGCGGCACCACATCGGTGATCACCTTCTCCGCCCAGCACAAGGGCCATCCGATCAGCAATACGCTGCCGGAATATCGCCGCCGCGCGACCCAGGCGATGGTGGATTACAGCTTCCACCAGATCATTACCGATCCCACCGATGAGGTGGTGCGCAACGAAATTCCTGAGCTTGTCGCCTCCGGCATTCGCAGCCTGAAGGTGTTCCTGACCTACGAGCCGTCGCACCTGGATGACCGCCAGTTCCTGCGCGTGCTCGCCGCGGCGCGGCGCACCGGCGCGCTGGTGACGGTGCATTGCGAGAACTACGAAGCGATACGCTGGCGCACCGAGGTGCTGATGGAAGCCGGCCGCACCGCGCCGAAATACCATGCCTGGTCGCGCCCGCCGGTGGTGGAACGCGAGGCCACCTACCGCGCCATCTCGCTGGCCGAGTTGGTCGACCAGCCGATCCAGGTATTCCACGTCTCCTGCTCGGAAGTCGCGGCCGAGATTGCCCGCGCCCAGGCGCGCGGCCTGAAGGTCTGGGCGGAGACCTGCCCGCAGTATTTCCTGCTGGAAGCGGCTGATATGGATCGGCCGGGCTTCGAGGGCGCCAAGTTCATCTGCAGCCCCAGCCCGCGTGATACGGCGAGCCGCGCGGCGCTGTGGGATGATATCCATCGCGGCACGATCGACGTCGTTTCATCCGACCACAGCGGTTCGAGCTACGAGGGCGAGGGAAAGGGCAAGCGCGTCCGCGGCGGCAACGCGCCGTTCCCGGTGATCCCGAACGGCGTGCCGGGGCTGGCCTCGCGGCTGCCGATCATGTTCAGCGAGGGCGTGTCGAAGGGCCGGATCCATGTCAATACGTTCGTGCGGCTGGTCGCCAGCAATCCGGCCAGGCTGTTCGGGTTGTATCCGCGGAAGGGCACAATCGCGCCCGGGTCGGACGCGGACATCGTGCTGTGGGATCCGGGCAAGCAAGTAACGATCACCAACGCGCTGTTGCAGCATGTGATCGACTATACGCCGTATGAGGGGTTGCAGGTCACCGGCTGGCCGGTGGCGACGGTGAAGGGTGGGCAGGTGGCGATGCGCGATGGAAAAGTGCAGGCGGAGCCTGGCACAGGCAAGTTTCTGGCGCGCGCTCCGTATGACCTGATCAAGCCGCGCGGCGTGCTGGCGGATGGGTTTGATGCGGCGGCGTTCGCGTGACCGGTTTTGTGCATCATGGCCGGGCTCGACCCGGCCATTCGCACAACACCGGTGCAGCAATGTCGGGCTGACCCGGGGACAGTCAATATTCGGCAAGAAAGTTTCACCACGAAGACACGAAGGAGAAAATCGACAGCGTTTCGCGCGAAGTGCATTCGTTGCCTGCTTCGTGCTCTCCGTGCCTTCGTGGTGAAACCTGCTTCCTTCCGAAACTATACGAGGTTGTGGATCGTTCGAGCCACCCCCCGTTGCGAGGCACCAGCAGCAGCCGAACAGTCGCACCGATTGCTGGCAACGACCGACCGCCAAGGACCAACCGCATGCTCGACAACCCACCACTGCTGACGATCCATCGCAATTTCAAACGCCCCGACCCGGCGCTGGTTGCGCAGTTCCGTGGTGCGCAGACCTCGCACCTGGTGGACGCCATGGATGGCCGCGGCGCACTGGACTGGCAGATCAAGCCGCTCGATCCAGTGGCCGCATCCTTCGCCGGGCCGGCGCTGACCGCGTTCGCCTATCCCGCCGATATCCTTGCGCTGTTTGGTGCGCTGCAGGAGGCGCAGCCGGGCGACGTGATCGTCATGGCGCATGACGGCTTCACCCGCACCGCGATCATCGGCGACATCGCCGCGGGGCTGCTGCGCAACAAGGGCGTCGCCGCGTTCGTCACCGACGGCCTGGCGCGTGATCGTGCCGGTATCGTTGCGACCGGCCTGCCGCTGTTCTGCCGCGGCATCGTGCCGAACTCGCCGGCCGTGAACGGACCGGGCGTCATCGGCGCGCCGGTCACGCTCGGCGATTTACACGTGCGCTCGGGTGACGTCATCGTGGGTGACGCCGACGGCGTTGTCGTTGTCCCACAGGAGCGGCTCGCCATCGTGGTGGACGCTTCGATCAGGTCCGCGCCGCCGAGGCACGCACCGAGACATTGGTGCGCGACGGCGCGATCATGCTCGATGGTGTGCGCCGCCTGCTGACCCAGGCGACGATTATCGAGCAAGGGCCCGTCGCGCCGGTATCGAGTACGGGGCGCACCGTGCCGGCGGCACCGTGCTATGCTGCGCGCCTTCGACGGCTCGCTTACGGCTGGACGCTTACGGCTGGGGGGAACGACCAATGATCGGCGTCGACTGGGGCACCACCGCGTTCCGGGCATTTCGCATTACACGCGACGGCACCATCCGCGATCGCCGCGCGGGACCGCGGGGCATCCTGAACGTGCCGAACAACCGCTTCGCCGAGACGCTGCGCGAGGAGGTCGGCCCCTGGCTCGCGGCCGGCGAGGACCATGTGCTGCTGTCCGGCATGATCGGCAGCCGCCAGGGCTGGAAGGAAGCGCCCTACCTCCCCTGCCCTGCCGGCGCGGCCGAGATTGCCGCCACGCTCACCGATATCCCGTTCGACTGGGGCCAGGTAAAACTGGTCCCCGGCCTCGCCACCGACGACCCAGCCGGCGTGCCGGAGGTGATGCGCGGCGAGGAGACCCAGATCATCGGTTGCCTGGCCGCGATCGGTGGAGCGGGGGTGGCCTGCCTGCCGGGCAGCCACTCGAAATGGGCGCGGATCGAGGCCGGGCGCGTCGCTGGCTTCACCACACACCTGACCGGCGAGGCATACGCGGCGCTGCGCGGCCATACGATCCTAGGGCGCATGATGCACGACGGCGCGACCAGCCCGGCGGCGTTCGACCAAGGTGTCGCCCGCGCTGCCGATGCGGATGGGTTGCTGCACCATGTCTTCGGCGCACGCACATTGGCGCTGACCGGGAGGATGGCGGAGAGCGACACCGCGTCCTACCTGTCCGGCATCCTGATCGGGCACGAGGTTCGCGCGGCGCTCGGTGCACAGGCCGGCGCGGTGGTGCAGTTGATCGGCACACTGGAACTGACCGCGCTGTATGCCCGCGCCATCGCCGCGTGCGGCTGCTATGCCGAGCGCCACGACGGCGACGCCGCGGCACATGGTCTCGCGGCGATCGGGGCGCACGCGGCGTGGAGCTGAAATCCTGCCTCGCTCGCTGCCCGCTGATCGCCATCCTGCGCGGCGTGCAGCCGCACGAAGCCGCCGCCATCGCCGCGGCGCTGGAAACCGCCGGCATCGCCATCGTCGAGGTGCCGCTCAATTCTCCCCACCCGCTCGTGAGCATCGCCACATTGGCCCGCGACTTCGGCACGCGCCTGCTGATCGGCGCCGGCACCGTGATGACCGAAACACAGGTCGTCGATATCGCCCGCGCCGGCGGCCGGCTGATCATCACGCCGCACGCCGACCCGGCCATCACCCGCGCCGCCAAGACGCACGGGATGATCGCCATCCCGGGCTTCTTCACCCCCACGGAAGCCTTCGCGATGCTCGCCGCCGGCGCCGACGCGCTAAAACTGTTCCCGGCCGAGGCGGCTGGCCCGGCGGTGTTGCGCGCGCTGCGGGCCGTGTTGCCCGCGGACACGGAAGTGCTGCCGGTCGGCGGCATCGACGCCGCCAACATTCCCGCCTGGCGCGCGGCGGGCGCCGCCGGGTTCGGCATTGGCTCGGCGATTTATAAGCCGGGCGATACCGCGACAATCGTGGCGGCGAAGGCACGCGCGCTAGTTGCCGCGCTGCCGGCATAACCTGCCCGGCCGCTCAACTGCACAGCCGCGCGTGCCACAGCCACTGCGTCAGCTCAGGCGGAGGCTGGTCAGAGCGGCGGGCTTGGCACGCCTGCTGCGCGACGTCTCTCGCGCGCCCCAACTGGCCTTGATTGGCCGCCACGACGGCGAGCATTGCCCAGAGGGTGTTGTCGAACCGTCGCCCGAACGCCACGCCGCCATGTTCAGTTTCTTGCAAGGCCGTCTCGAATTCACGTTCCGCCGTGCCATAGTCACGCACGTCGGCCAACGCGATGCCGTAAAACAGATGGGCGCGCGGATCCTGCGGGTACCGCACGGCAAGGTCGGCCCCGTGCAGTTGCATGTCGGCAAAGGTCTTCGGTATCCGGTCCGGCGGAATCCATGGCGCCTGCGCAACGTACTCGGGATAGCGCGCGGCAACCGCCACCGATCCTGAGAAGGTCAGCACCATGCCCACCACGGCGATGCCCCGTGCCACTGACTGAAATCGCGGCAGCCGGCTCGCCCCGGGCCAACTGCACAGCAGCATGAGCCCGAACACCGTACCGACCAGCGCGCCGCCGATATGCGCCGCGTAGTCTACCTTGGCGGTGCTCGCCGTCGCGGCCAGTGGGATGATCGAGGTGATCAAAGACCCAACGAAATTGGCCTGGACAAGCCATCTTGACGGCCCGGACGACACGCGAAAGCTGCTGATCAGGCCTACTGCGAACAACGCCATGATGGCCCCCGACGCCCCGACCAAGGTCAATGTGATTGGGTTCAACGCGACCGATATCGCCGATCCACCCAGCCCGCCCATGACGAACAACGCAACCAGCCACGCTCGCCCGGCCAAGTTTTCCAGCACGTAGCCGGCCATGAACATCGCAATGCCGTTGCCGATCAGGTGCCACAGGTCCCCGTGCAGCAGCGGCGCCGTGAACAGCCGGTACCACTCCCCATGCTTCAGGACGGCCTCCCCGCTCACCGCGCCCATCGCCTGTACCGTTGCGAGACTCGCCCCCAGCCAGCGCCGGTGCGGGCCGATGGCATATTTCTGCTCCATCACGAACACGGCCACGAGGCCGGCAAGCAGGGCAAACGTTAGCCACGGCGCGGTGAACGCCTTGATCGCGACCCAGTTGTCCTCGACATAAGGTGTGCCGCCCAGATGCCAGGCCGCGGCATGCTCCTGCCGGTTCGGTTGGCGCGCATCGAGCGCTGCCACCAGCGTACCGATGGGGGTTTGAAATGTATCCGGAATGATGAATCGCCGCTTGCCGCGCAGCCGTCGGCTGACGTTGGAATCGACGATGCGCGACCGCGCCGCCAGCATGGTGCGGCCGCCGATGGCCGCCAGCGTGGTGGTCATCTGAAAGGCACCAAGGCTGTGCCATGCCGCGAATTCGCTGCCCAGGAGCCATTCCAGCCGGACCCCGGTCACATCCACCGAAAGATGCGGCCGACGCATCACCGCCCGGGCCAACGCAAGCGCACCGAAGATCAGCGGGCCGCCGGCAAGCACCAGCAGACCCACGCTGCGGACGCTCGGGAAGGTGCCCAAGGTTGAAGTTGCCGTCAGCGATAGCCAAACCAGTGCGATAGCGCACAGGGTCGTGCAAATGCCGGTGCACCACGTCTTGGTCAGACGCGGCAGGTAGCGTTCTACTGTCTCCTGATCGATATGGATTTCGGCCATGGCTCGCACCGAGAATACCGGAGACTGGTAACAACCCCCTTGCGATCGCGGTCGACGGCGTTGTCACGCGTGACGGCACACACACTGAGGCCACACGCATTGGGGCAACGCCTGGCAACAAGATCGCCGCTCGCCTCATGACGAGCGTCGGTGCTAAGACGATCGCAGCACACCACCCCTCGAATGCCCCCTTTGGGAGGACGACCGATGACCGATCCGGTGCCATTCCGCCCCTACGCCCCCGGCTCGCAACCGGACAACGACGCACCCGCCTATCGCGGCACGATCAAGCGGCATCCGAACCAGGCGCCGCACAAGATCCCGCAGACTATCACCGAGACCACCGGCCCCAACTTTTCGCCGTTGCATTTTCCCCCCCTCGCCGACCTGACGATGACCACCGGCAAGCCCGCGCTCGGCGAGCGCATCATCGTCGCCGGCACCATCACCGACGAGGCCGGCCGCCCGGTGCCGCACACCATGATCGAGATCTGGCAGTGCAACGCCACCGGCCGCTACGACCATCCCGGCGATCAGCACGACGCGCCGCTCGATCCAAATTTCCACGGCGACGGTCGGGTCTTCACCGATGAGAACGGGCGCTACAAGTTCCTCACGATCCGCCCCGGCGCCTATCCGTGGCCCAACCACAAGAACGCCTGGCGGCCGAACCACATCCATTTCTCCTATTTCGGGCCGGCCTTTGCGACGCGGCTGGTCACGCAGATGTATTTCCCCGGCGACCCGCTGCTGGCGCTCGACCCGATCTTCCACGCGGTGCCGGACCCGGCCGCGCGCAACCGGCTGGTCGCCGTGTTCGACATGGACATCACCGAGCCCGACTGGGCGCTCGGCTACCGGTTCGAGGTTGTGCTGCGTGGGCGCGATGCGACGCCGATGGGGCATTGAGCATGTCGGTTGATTCACCCCCCATAGCCACCGCCAGCCAGACCATCGGGCCGTTCTGGCATTTGCTCGAGGACAAGTCCTGGGCTGACCTGACACGCTTCGGCGCACGGGGTGAGCGTGTCACGCTGGTCGGTCGCGTGCTCGATGGCGACGGTGCACCGTTCCCGGAGGTCTGTGTTGAGCTGTGGCAGGCCTCGCCGGAAGCCTCCGACCGGTTCCCAGGCTTTGGCCGCGCGGCGACCGACCAGAACGGCGAATACCGCTTCCTCACGCTGAAGCCGGGACCGCTGCCCGGCCGCGGCAACACGCAGCAGGCGCCGCATTTCGCGCTGGCGATCCTAGGCCGCGGGCTGATGCACCATCTGGTGACCCGCGCGTATTTTCATGGCGAGGCGCTGAACGAGACCGACCCGCTGCTGATGTCGATTGAGGATGTGGAGCGGCGTGGGACGCTGATTGCGCGGCCGGATGGGGCTGCGACGTGGCGGCTGGATATCCGATTGCAGGGCAGTTTGCACGGGCCCGAAATGGAGACAGTGTTCCTTGACGTGTAGGCCGGGTCAGGCCAACGACGACACGCATACGCAATAGAAATTGCGCATTCTACGAGGTGCAGGCCCGGGCCAGGTTCCAGACTCTCGTCAGGCGGCCTGGGCGACACGCATTTCTACGCGCAGACCGGCAGCGGCCGCCATATTCACCAGACTGTCGAGGCCAAACAGCTCGATCTTCCCGCGCATAAGGTCGGACACCCGAGGTTGCGTCACGCCGAACGTCTTGGCAGCCTGGCTCTGGCTTAATCCCTCGCGGGTGATGTGATCCTTGAGGGCCATCATCAGCGCGGACCGCAGCCGCATGTTTTCTGCCTGGGCGGGAGTGTCTTCAATTGCATTCCACACGCTGCCGAATTGTTCGTTGCTCATCGGTTTAGCTCGTTCACCAAATCCCGGTAGCGTTTCGTGGCCAGGTCGAGATCCGCCTTGCGAGCCTTCTGCGTCTGCTTCTGAAAGCAGTGCAGCACGTAGATGGCATCTTCAAACTTGGCCACATAAATCACCCGGAACGCGCCCTCTTCTTCCCGAATTCGTATTTCGCGGACGCCTTGCCCGACGGTGTTCATGGGCTTCCAGTCGTCCGGTTCGCGGCCCTGTTGCACTTGATCGATCTGATGGCCAGCCTCCCGACGAGCACCCCTCGGAAAGTCTCGGAGATCGTCCAGGGCGCTTCCCCGGAATTCAATGGGCTTGGCGCCGTCACTCACACGCTTCCATACAAAATCTTGTATGTATGCGCAAGCGATGTTTGACTTGTGCCAGCGCGGTATCATTGGCACGACGCTGGCTGGGAAGCCCGTCAGACAGCGCAAGGTGCCAGAGAGCCAGCTGCATGATGTGCACCGCCGATTGACGCTGGCCGACCCTGCCGCATCGCGACTAGGACTTTGTCACCGGCTGCAACGGCGGAGACACCTTCCCAAGGGGAGCTTCAAGATGCCGACCAACCCGGCCGACGGCCCGATCCTCGGCGTGCTCTACGGCAGCGACGCCATGCGCGCCGTGTTCGACGAGACCGCCTACTTCCAACGCATGCTGGACGTAGAGGCCGCCCTCGCCCGCGCCCAGGGCCGCCTCGGCATCATCCCCACCGAGGCCGCCACAGCAATCACCGCCGCCGCGCGCTATGAAAACCTCGACCCCGCCGAACTCGCCTCCAGCGCGCGCAATGTCGGCTACCCGGTGGTCGGCCTCGTCGCCGGCCTGTCACGCGCCGCCGGAGCAGCGGGCGTCTGGACGCATTGGGGCGCCACCACGCAGGACATCATGGACACCGCCACCGTTCTGCAAGCGCGCGACGGGCTGGCGCTGATCCGTGCCTCGCTGCTGGCGATGATCGCCGCGCTGGCGTCGCAGGCCGACCGCCACCGTGCCACCGTGATGGCCGGGCGCACTCACCTCCAACAGGCGCTGCCGATCACCTTCGGCCTGAAATGCGCCACCTGGGCGCAGCCGTTGATCGCGCATGTCCAGCGGCTGGATCAGCTTCGCCCACGGCTCGAGCGGGTCAGCTTTGGCGGCGCCGCCGGCACGCTCGCCTCGCTCGGCGACCAGGGCGTCGCGGTCATGGAGGGCCTCGCCACCGAACTGCGCCTCGGCGTGCCGCTCGCCCCATGGCATGTCTGCCGCGACGCGTTCGCCGAAGTCATGGGTCTGCTCGGGCTGATCTGCGGCAGTCTCGCCAAGCTCGCAACCGACACCATCCTGTTGGCACAAACCGAGGTCGGCGAGATGGCCGAACCCTACGTCGCCGGCCGCGGATCGTCCTCCACCATGCCGCAAAAGCGCAATCCGATCGCCTCGGAATACGTGCTCGCGGCCGCCCGCACGGTGCAGGCGCTGGTACCGGTGATGCAGGGCGCCATGGCGGCGGACCACGAACGCGCCACCGGTCCATGGCAGGCGGAAATGCTGGCCCTGCCGCAAGGCTTCGTGTTGACGCACGGCGCCTTGCGGCACGCGACATCGATCGCCGAGGGGCTGGTGGTCGATGCCGCCCGCATGCGCCACAACCTCGGCCTTACCGGCGGGCTGATCGTTGCGGAGGCGGTGATGATGGGCCTGGCCCCGGAACTCGGCCGTGCCGAGGCGCACCACGCGGTGAAACTCGCGTGCGATGTCGCGCTGGCGGAGACCATTCCGCTGGCCGAGGCGCTCGCGCGCGAGAAGGCGGTGGCCACGCGGCTGGACCGCACGGCGATCGAACGGCTGACCGATCCCGCGCGCTATCTGGGCAGCACGAACGCATTCATCGATCGCGTGCTGGCGGCCGCGCGGGGAATGACCTGACCGCTCCGGTTCACCTGCGGCGGCAAACCCACCCGATGTGACCGCCGTTTGGCAGGTTTTGTGAAATCCTGGTCATCCGTCGGCGCAACCGCCCAGGTGCGTTGCGGTTCGTCACAATCCGGCCTAGGGTCCCGCGCGTCGCCGCGGAAGTCTCCCCAAAGGGCCGGCTGTCTTCGTCGCCCTGCCCGATCGTGTGTGTGCCGGGCCAATCAGCCAACCGCCGTGTGGACCCAACCGCTGGCACTGACACATGGGGTAAGGTTACTGGCCCAATCGGGCCCCAGGAAGGAATCCACGCTGATGAAAAGACTACAGATCAAGGACCGCGCGACGGTGTCCCGTCGCCAGGCGCTGAAGCTCGGCGCGGCGGCGGCGACCCTGCCGCTGGTACATATCCGCACCGCGGGCGCGGCTGGCAAGGTATCGATTGGCTTCTGGGACCATTGGGTGCCCGGCGGCAACGACGTAATGAAGAAGCAGGTCGACGCCTGGGCGGAGAAGAGCAAGGTCGAGGTTCAGGTCGACTTCATCACCAGCAACAACCAGAAATTACAGATCACCGGCGTGGCCGAGGCTCAGGCCAAGGCCGGGCACGATGCCTTGGCCTTCTTCAACTGGGACGTCTACAACATCGCCGACTCGCTGGAGCCGGTTGATGACGTGATGGCGCGGCTGGTCGCCAAGAACGGCGCGGTCAGCGAGACCTGCGAATACCTGGCCAAGACGAAGGGGCATTGGGTCGCGGTGCCGACCAGTTCAGGTACGCAGACCAAACCGCCCTGCGCGCGGATCGAGTGGTTCAAGAAGAACGGGCTCGACATCCAGGCGATGTATCCGGCAACGCCCGGGCACAACGCGGCGCAGGACGGCTGGACCTGGGACGCGTTCATGAAATACGCCGAACTGGCGGCCAAGGACGGCATGACATTCGGCCTCGGCATGGGCGGCGGCGGCAATACCGACGCCACCGACACGCACGGCGCGCTGTTCAAGGCGTATGGCGCCACGCTGATCGACCCGAAGGGCAACATCACCCTCAAGACCGACGAGGTGCACCAAGTCCTGGAATACGCCCAGAAGGCGGTGAAGTTCTACCCGGCCGACGCGGTCAGCTACGACGACGCCTCCAACAACCGGGCGCTGATTTCCGGCAAGAGCGCGCTGATCTTCAACCCGCCCTCGGCCTGGGCGGTGGCGGTGCGCGACAATCCGGCGGTGGGCGGGGACTGCTGGACGTTCCCGGCACCGAGTGGGCCGAAAGGCCGGTTCCTGCCGACGCTGAGCTACTTCTGGGGCGTCTACAAATTCAGCCAGAACAAGCCGGCGGCGAAGGATCTGATCGAGTATCTGATGCAGCCGGAGCAGGTCGAACCGCGCTGCGTGGCGACCCAGGGCTACGACCTGCCACCCTACGCCGGCATGCTCGACTTCAAGGTGTGGGCCGAGGTGAAGCCGCCGCTAGGTACGGTCTACAACTATCCGATGCGCCCCTGGCACAACTCGCAGCCTAGCCTGACCGGCGCCGAGGCATCGCCCGACATCGCCGTGCAGATCTACAACCGTGCCGTCCACAATCAGATGCTGGCACGGCTCAAGGACGGCCAGACGATCCCACAGGTGATCGCTTGGGCGCAGGATGAGCTGGAAGGCTACGCGCGGTAGGCAGCCCGCCGGCGTTGCGCTGTGGTCTGGTTTTGTTGGAAACTAGCTGCCGCCGCCGCCGTCAGGTGGTCGGGCGGCACAACGCGCCCGGCGGGGCGAACCGCGAGGGACAACTGGGGCTTGCCACGTGGGCCGGACGTGCCGATGTGGCGCGGACCGGTCCGACGGGAGGAGTTTGCATGAAAGGAGCACGGCGCAACGCGCCGTTCCCTACTGACGAAGGGTGCCAGAGCCGCCTTCCGGTTTGCCGGATCGGCGGCCGTCGACGTGTGCGGCGTGCCCCAGGGAGCATATAATGGCTGATGGTACCAGTATCCCCGCCGGAGCGATCGTCGGGCTGCCGTCGACGACCCGCCGTGTGGGCAGCCTGAAGCGGGTGGCGCAGCGACGATCGACCATCGGCTTCCTCATGTGCCTGCCGCTGATGCTGCTGATCGCCTGCTTCGTGGTTTATCCGGCATTCTACGCGATCTACCTCAGCATGCTGAATAAGAAGATGACTGCCTTTGTCGGGCTGGGGAATTTCGCGTTCCTGCTGCGGCGCAATACGTTCCAGCTGGTTATCTTCCAAAGCTGCCTGTTCGCCGTCACCGCCGTCGTGGTCAAGGCAGTGCTGGGCTTCATCCTCGCCCATCTGATGCACAACATTCCGGGCAAGAATCAACGCATCTGGCGCGGCTTGCTGCTGGTGCCGTGGGTGATTCCGCTGGCGCTGTCTACCCTAACATGGTGGTGGATGTTCGATCCGTCCTACTCGGCATTCAACTGGGTACTGAACGAGTTGGGGTTTGCCTCGGTGCCATGGCTCGGCGTGGGCTGGATCGCGCGGTTCTGCACCATCATGGTGAATGTCTGGTTCGGCACGCCGTTCTTCATGATCATGTACCTGGCGGCACTGAAGTCGGTACCCGAGCAACTCTACGAAGCGGCGGCGATCGACGGCGCTGGCACCTTGCAGAAGCTGTTCTTCGTCACCCTGCCGATGATCCGCAACGTGATCGCCATCACCGTGCTGTTCAGCCTGATCGTGACCTTCGCCGACTTCGACATCGTGCGCATCCTGACCTCGGGCGGGCCGCAGGACATGACGCATATATTTGCTACGTATGCGTTCCAGATTGGTATCCAGTCGGGTGACATTCCGCTGGGCGCGGCGGACAGCCTGTTCATGTTTCCGATCCTCGCCCTGGCGGCCTTCTTCGTGTTGCGCGGCGTGACCAGGCGCACCAAGGAGATCGCGGCGTGAGTGTCACCACCTTGGATGCGGCGGCGGCGGCACGTTTCAGCCACCGCAAAAGCCTGCACCGCCAGCGGCAATGGGCGCTGTGGGGCAGCTACATCGCGCTGAGTATTTTCGTGGTGATCTTCCTGGTGCCGCCGTTCTACACACTGATGACCAGCCTGAAGACCTCGGGAGAGATCGGGGCGGAGCAGGGCAGCCCCTGGTATCCACACCATCCGACGCTGCAGAACTTCTGGTACCTGATCACCTACCCGAACTTCCAGCGGTACTACCTGAATTCGATCATCGTCACGGTGCTGACGGTGACGCTCAGCATGGCGATCTCGGTGTTCGCCGCGTTTGGTCTGACGCGGATGGGGTTCAAGGGCAGCCAGACGTTGTCCACCGGCGTGTTCCTGACTTACCTGGTCCCGCCGTCGCTGCTGTTCCTGCCGTTGTTCCAGATCGTCGGCTGGATCGGCCTGATCAACACCTACTGGTGCCTGGTGCTGTTGTATCCCACGCTGGCGGTGCCGTTTTGCACCTGGATCATGATCGGCTACTTCAGCTCGATCCCGAAGGAGCTGGACGAGGCCGCGCTGATCGACGGTGCGGGCTATATGCAGATGCTGTTCAAGATCTTCATTCCGGTGGCGATGCCGGGGCTGATCGCCGCAACAATCTTCGCCTTCACGGTAAGCTGGGGCAGCTTTCTCTACCCGCTCGCCTACCTCTACACGTCCAACCAGATGGTGTTGACCGTCGGCATCGTCAGCGATCTGATCCGCGGCGACGTGTTTGAGTGGGGCAAGATCATGGCCGCCAATCTACTGGCGTCGTTGCCACCTATACTAATCTACGCCTTCCTGATGGACTACTACGTGGCTGGCCTGACCGCCGGTGCCACCAAGGGCTAAACGCTCACCGTAAACCGCCAACCGCAAAACAACGAGGGAACACCGAGCCGATGTCCGAGGTTTCTATTCGCAAAGTCGTCAAGAACTACGACGGCGGCGTGCAGGCGGTGAAAGGGATCGATCTCGAGATCGCCGATCAGGAGTTCGTGGTGTTGGTCGGCCCCTCGGGCTGCGGCAAATCCACCACGCTGCGCATGATCGCGGGGCTGGAGGAGATCACCGACGGCGAGATTTGGATCGGCGGTAACGTGGTGAACGACGTGCCGCCGCGCGACCGTGACATCGCGATGGTGTTCCAGAACTACGCGCTGTATCCGCACATGAGCGTGTTCGACAACATGGCGTTCGGGTTGAAGCTGCGGAAGTTTCCCAAGGATGAGATCAAGCGCCGGGTCGACGAGGCGGCGCGCATCCTGGACATCCAGTTGCTGCTGGCACGCAAGCCGCGCGCGCTGTCCGGCGGCCAGCGGCAGCGCGTCGCCATGGGCCGCGCCATCGTGCGCAACCCCAAGGTGTTCCTGTTCGACGAACCGCTGTCGAACCTTGACGCCAAGCTGCGCGTGCAGATGCGCACGGAGATCAAGAAGGTGCACCAGACGGTGCGCACCACCACCGTCTACGTCACCCACGACCAGATCGAGGCGATGACGCTCGCCGACCGCGTCGTGGTGATGAACCACGGCGTGATCGAGCAGGTCGGCTCGCCGCAGGATCTGTACCACCACCCGGCGACACGTTTCGTTGCCGGCTTTATCGGCTCGCCGGCGATGAACTTCCTGAATTGCCGCGTCATGGATGGCACTGGCGGGGGACTTGCCGTGCGGGTCACCGACAGCATTACCCTGCCCATCCCGGCAGCCCGGGTGGATCGTTACGGCAAATTCAAGGGGCGCGAGATGGTGCTGGGGCTGCGGCCGGAGCACCTGTTCGAGTTCCACGAAACCGGCCGCGTTGGCTGGGCGCGCATGGACGCCCCGGTCGATGTGGTGGAGCCGATGGGCATGGAGACCATGGTGCACTTCTTCCTGGACGGCACCCCGGTCTGCGCTCGCGTCGATCCCGCCACCCACGCGGTGCCGAACGAGATCGTGCCGTTGACCGCCGACATGAACAACATGCACCTGATGGAGCCGGACGGCGGGCGGGTGGTGTAGTCTAGGGATTTACTCTCCCCCCTCCCCTTGGGGGCGGGGGAGAGTCTTAAACGTTACGCCGCCAGCGCCGCCGCCCGCACGTCCTTGATATCGCGGAACCGCACCTCCGGCGCGTGCTCCTCCGCCCGGCGCATCATGAATGCCGAGCTCGCCAGAAACACCGGATCGCCATCGACATCATCGGCCATCGATCCCCGGTTGGCGGCAACGAAGCGGGCCAACGCGGCCTTGTCGTCCGCGCTGATCCAGCGGGCCAACGCATAGGGCGGCGTCTCGAAGCCGATCGCGACGCCGTATTCCCCGGCCAAGCGCGCCTGCAACACGTCAAGCTGCAAGGTGCCGATCACGCCCACCAGCGGCGATGATCCGTCCTGCGGGCGGAACAACTGGACCACACCTTCCTCCGCCAGTTCCTGCAACGCCTGGCGTAGCTTCTTCGCCTTCATCGCGTCATCCAGCCGCACGCGACGCAGGATTTCGGGCGCGAAATAAGGCACCCCGATGAAATTCAGGTCCTCGCCGCCGGTCAGCGTGTCGCCGATGCGCAAGGTGCCATGGTTCGGGATCCCCACGACGTCGCCCGCGAACGCTTCCTCGACCAGCTCGCGTTCGCGGGCGAAGAAGAACTGCGGCGCATGCAGCGGGATCAGCTTGCCGGTGCGCACCTGCTTCAGCCGCATGCCGCGCACCAGCCGGCCGGAACAGACGCGGGCAAACGCGATGCGGTCGCGATGGTTGGGGTCCATGTTCGCCTGGATCTTGAACACCAACGCGGTCAGGCCCGGCTCGGTCGAGTCGACGACGCGGGTGTCCGCGGCCTGGGCGCGTGGCGGCGGGCCGTATTCGGCCAGCCCGTCCAGCAGGTCGTTGACCCCGACCCCCTTGATCGCGGCACCGAAATAAACCGGCGTCAGGTGGCCGGCATTGAACGCGGCGCGATCGAACTCCGGCAGCGCGGCGCGCACCAGGTCGACCTCGTCGCCGAGCGATTGCAGGCGCGGATCGGCCTGCGCCAGTTCCGACGTCACGTGCAGCGCCCGGCCGCGCAGGTCGTAGGTGCCGGCGAACTCCGCCGCGCGGCCGACCGGCCAGGCGACCGGCGCGGTATCCAGTGCCAGCGTGGAGGAGATTTCGTCCAGCAGCTCCAGCGGATCGCGGCTCTCGCGGTCCATCTTGTTGATGAAGGTGATGATGGGAATGTCGCGCAGCCGGCAGATCTCGAACAGCTTGCGGGTGCGCGCCTCGATCCCCTTCGCCGCGTCGATCACCATCACCGCGGAATCGACCGCGGTCAGCGTGCGGTAGGTGTCTTCCGAGAAATCCTCGTGGCCCGGCGTGTCCAGCAGGTTGAACACGCAGCCGGCGTGCTCGAACGTCATCACCGAGGTGACGACGGAAATGCCGCGCTCACGCTCGATGCCCATCCAGTCGGACCGGGTGCGGCGGCGCTCGCCCTTGGCACGCACGTTGCCGGCGAGCTGGATGGCGCCACCGGCGCGCAGGATGTGCTCGGTCAGGGTGGTCTTGCCGGCGTCGGGATGCGAGATGATCGCGAAGGTCCGGCGGCGGGCGATCTCGATGGTTGGGTCGGTCATTGGGGCCTCATGCGAAGGCGCCGGGGGAGGAAGCCGCCCGGCGCCGCGTGGGTGTCATATAGGGCCGGGGTGGGGAAAACCAGGGGCAGCCGGGAAGACTGACGTCGCGCCCGGCTACGGCCCTCGGTAAAGCGGACGCACCAAGATATTGGCGGACCGGTCTTCCAGACC
>DASRQX010000053.1:0-46799 GCA_035696165.1 Acetobacteraceae bacterium
TGCCCATATGGTTGTTCACTCCGACGATGTCGGGCACCGCGGCGATGGCGTCGCGCAGGCGGGCCCGATTGACATCGGGGGGCAGATCGATACGCAGCGGGTCCGGCCCGGTCTGCGCGATGCTGTCGGTGTAGGCCTGCATCGGCATATGCAGCATCGCCTCGTGCCCGCGGACGCCGGCCGCGGCGACCTTGGCCGGCAGGTCGCGCGCGAAGGGGAACCAGGCGAGGGTCAGCGGCCCCGGCAGCGCCATCGCCTGCGCGGTATAGGGATGCATCACGCCCATGTCGTCGATCACCAGGGTGATCGCGGGCCGGCCGTCCAACGCCGGCGCGGCTACCGCGTTGCGCCGCCAGGGCGGCGGAACGTCAGCCGGCGCCGGCGGCGCGACCGGTGCCACCTGGCTGGGGTCCAGCTCGATCAGCATCGACTGGGAGTACGCCGGCAGGCCGGGGATCAGGGCAGCGGCGGCAATCGCGCCAGTGACAAAGCGACGACGGGGCAGGATCATGTGGGCAGCTTCACGGAAGTGACTCGGAATCGCACCAAGGCAGCGACATCCTCGCACGAATGTAACTGCCGCGCGAGATGATTGTCGCGGTCAAGACGGCAACGCAATGTCTATGTTGCGCAAAAGGTACAGTGGCCGCGCCGGATGGGCCCGCTCGGGAAATCCCGGCCCGATCGCGGGAGGCGCCCAATAATGAGCGCCCCTACATCGATCGGCTAGCGCCCCCAGCAAATGAAATGCGGGTTCTCCCACCCCTGCTTGCCGTAGCGCAGCGGCGCGCCGTCGGTGGTGACGACGCACCCGCCGGCGGCCTCCAGCACCGCCTGCGGCGCGGCGGTGTCCCATTCCATGGTACGGCCAAACCGCGGGTAAAGGTCCGCGACCCCCTCGGCGACGCGGCAGAACTTCAGCGCCGAGCCGTAATGCAGCGTGCGCGCCACAAGTCGCCCGGACAGCAGTGCCGCAATCGGCGCGGCGTCGCCGTGCAGCCGGCTGGCAACGATCGTCAGACCCTCGTCGGGTGGGACGCGGGTGTGGATCGCCGCCTCGCCTGCCCTGTCTCGCTTCCAGGCACCCAGCCCGACGATGCCGCTGAACATCTCCCCCAGCGCCGGAATGAACACGACGCCGAGCGCCATCCGCCCATCGCGCACCAGGCCGATGTTGACCACGAAGTCGTCCTTGCCGCCGGCGAACTCGCGCGTGCCGTCCAGCGGGTCGACCAGCCAACAAGCGGGTGCCGGCGCGGTGACGCGGCCGGCGGCAACCTCTTCCTCCGCGATTACCGGAAAATCAGGAGTGGCGGCGCGCAGGCCGGCGACGATGATCGCCTCGGCGGCACGGTCGGCCTCGGTCACGGGGGACTGGTCGTCCTTCCGTTCCACGGCAAAGCCGCGCGCACGCACCGCGAGGATAGCGGCACCGGCCTGTTCAGCGAGGCGCGCCGCGAGCGCCAGAAGAGCGTGATCGTCCATCATCGGGTGATACCGGCGCGACGCGGCGGTGGCAACGCGCGCCCTGGCTTGGCATGCCGGCGCCTGATTTACATGGGTGGGGGTAGACAAGGCGGCTCCACGCGCGTCGGCGCGATTGTCAGGATCGTTGCCTACCTCGCAACCCTGGCCGTGTAGTGTGCGTTCGACAGCGTCTGGCTGACCACGATGCTCCCAATCTACCAGCGCGGGCTCGGTGGCTTGCTGGCGCGGCGACACTAGCGCACGCGCCGGCCGGCCTGTTCTATCTGCTGTATGCGGCGGGCGTGGTGGTGCTGGCGGTACTGCCCGGCGTCCCGCCTTCAGCGTTGGGACGCCAATGGACCGGGGTAGCGGCGCGCGGGGCGCTATTCCCTGGTTGCCTACGGCACCTACGATCTGACCAAGCAGGCAACGTTGCGCGGCTGGCCGGCCTGGCTGACAGCGCTGGACATGGCTTGGGGCACCGGGCTGACCGCCCTCGCCGCCACGTCAGCGCATGCCATCGCCAGCTTGTTCGCGCGACGCAGCGGAAAACAGCTGTGATGCGGCTCACCTTCGTGCTGTGATCCACGGCACTGCGCCGCCGCGGCCGACGCCGCATGGTCCCCCCTATGCAACCAGGACGGTTGCAGCAGCGAGGGGAAAAACCATGCTGAGGTTGGTCACTGTCCATTTTTCACCCGCCACGCCGTCGGTGGACGGACGCGCCACGTCGCGCATGGATCGGCTCAAGCGCGATACGCTGACACTGGCGATCGGCTGTGTCGCCGCGGTGGGGATCGCCTTGGTGCTCTACCTGGCCGCGCCTGCGACGCTGCGCGACCGTGTGGTGTCGGCATTCCTCGGGTTCGACCAGCCGACCGACTCCGCTCCCGCCGCCAGGCCGATGCGGCTATAGGACCGCCATCAGCACGATCCCGCGCCACGGTCGGCGACCCAGCGCCCTACGATCCGGCGACCTGTGACCCAGCGCACAGCGCCGACGCGGCCGATGCCGGATGGTCGCACACATGCAACCACGACGGCTGCAGCAAACGAGGTAACAAGCCATGCCAAGCCTGATCGAGATCCGTCACGTGACCTCCATGTGGACGCCGCGCCGGCCCGCGGGGCCACAAGTGAATTGGCTCAAGTATGAGGTATTGGCATTGATGATCGGCTGCGCCGTGGCGGCGGCGATCGCGCTGGCGATCTACCTGGTGGCGCCGGCGGTGTTGCGCGAGGCCATCGTGGCGGCGTTCCTTCGGCTCGACCAGCCGTTCGTATCGCCGTAGGTCCCGCCGCATCCAAACCGATGCGGCTAGCCCGGACGTTACACACTGTCGCGGAATGATGGCGACAGGCATTGTCGTGCCCCAATGGTACCATGGGGGCACCGCAAGGACCGAGCCAGCACCCGCGAAGGTGCGAGAAGTCCGGCATGATGCAGCAAATGCCACCAAAACCCGATGTCACGGATCGAAGCATTGGGCTCATGCTGTAGGCTAAGGCATCAATTCTCGACTCTCCCCAGCCTCGTCAGCGTAAATGTCAAGATCGAGGCGGAGTCCCAAGTCAGCTCGACGCCCTATCAAGTCAGTGGACAATTCCAAACCACGATTGAATGCGTCGAGGTGTAGGCCGACGAGAACGCGCGCAGTCGCGTGGGCACGGGCAAGGTTCCACGCTTCGGTTGAAGCCGGGATGCGGTCAAGCACCATACTTATGGCTACAGCAACATCCCATTCCGATGTCTGATCGCGCCGGAGGCGAAGCGCCCACGCGCCAACCGCGGGCGTTTTCCCGCGTGTGTCAGGAACTTCCCCGCCGTCGCGCTTCATCAGGCTCAACGCCGAGCAGGCGGGTCACTTCGCCCGGGTCGAGATCATCCGCCGTAATTGAGAGCGAGATTGAAAACCAAGGAATCGGACCGCCAAACCAGACAGTACCGGGCGGCGCGTCCGATGGCGGTTGGGGGTTTGGCTTCTTCATGCCGGAGCCGTCCTCGACATCGGCCCGTTATGCTTCCAACGCATGTTTTATCCTGCGATTTTCAAACTGGCCGCCTTGGACACTGCTGCGCTCTGGTAGCGTTTGCTACCTAATACCGGAGAACTCCGGCCTACAGAACAACCATCAGCGCAATCCCGGCGACGAGCGCAGCCAGCGCCACGGCGTGCCCCCGGAATGCCCGCTCGCGCGGCCGATAGTCGCGGCCACAAAGCAACACCAGGTAGTAACGCGCCCAGGGCAGGCGCACATGACGGCGGACGTCGAGGGCGTGCTCCATCGTGTAGCGCACGCCGAAGGCGCGTTGGATGGCGATAAGCTGGGCCGGGGTGAAGCTGCCCCGCAACTCCGCCGGCACGCGCGCCAGGAAGCGGGCGATAAAGGCGTCGCTGGGAGTGCGGGACGCTGGCGTCAACCGTCTGGCAACCTTTACCCGTCAAACATTGCCAAACGGTTAACGCCGGGGTGCGGTCCGGTCAAGCACGAGAGTCGTTACACACAGTTGTACCCAGCGTTGTTCAGGCGATTGTACCCAGCGTTGTTCAGGCGATCAGCCCCGGTGACGTGTGCTCATCCAGCGGCCACAGCGGACGCTGCACCCTCGTGTACGGGATGCGGCGGTAGTCGCGACTCAGCGGCCCGTCGGAGTCGACATAGATCACCTTCTTGGCGATCGGCCCGAACGCCGCCATGAAGTGGTTGGTCGACTTGACCACCACCAGCCTGCGCTGCGTCGGCTCGATATCCAGGTTGCGGAACAGCTCCAGCCCAAGCGCCTGGGTGCGGTTGGTGATCAGCACCACCTCGACGCCGCCGAGCTTTATCGCCGCGCAGTCGCCGAGCGGCACCTGGGTCGGCCCGAAGCTCTGCCACGCATCGCGCTTGAGCGCGGCAACCGTCACCGTCGCGTCGATCGGCTGGCCGGAGGTCGGACCGATCTTGCCGCCGAAGCGCAGCGGGAAACTGGCACCGAGGCCGGCATCGAAACAAAGTCGCACCGCGATCGGGTCCCAGATCGGCCCGAGCACCGCGGCCTGCACATCGCGCTCGATCAACCGGCGCAGAATCGTGGTGTTGTCGGTCGGCGCGCCGCCGCCCGCGTTGTCGGCCGGGTCGGCCATCACCACCGGGCTGTCGTTGAATGCCAGCGCGGCGTCGATGCCGTCCTCGGCGGACAGATACTCGGGCGCGGTTTTCCCGCGCATCGAAACGAATTCCTCGCCGATAGCGGTCGCCAGCGCGTCGGCCTTCGCCTTGTCACCGTCGACGACGACCAGGATGCGCCCGGTGAGTTCCGGCACGTCGGCGTACGGGAAACAGTGGCCGATAGACACCGACAGCACGCCGTCCCTGCCCTCCATCGCCGAAGTCTTGTCGACAAACGCGCGCATCAGCGGCAGCGTGGTCGGGTACGATCCGATCTGCCGGCAGTCATACATCGACATGACAGGCTTCACCTGCTTGCGGATGGTGCGCAGCACCAGGGTCAGCAGGTCCTCGGCGCGCTCCACCACGTCGGTGTGCGGGAACTCCTTGTACAGGATGATGATGTCGGACAGCTTCACGCGCTTCAGCGTGAGATGGCAGTGCGGGTCAAGCTCCACGCCGATCACACAGTCCGGACCGACCAGGGCGCGGGTCCGCTCGATCACGTCGCCCTCGGTGTCGTCGTAGCCGTGCGCGACCATCGCCCCGTGCAGGCCCAGCAGCACCCCGTCCAGCGGCAGCGCCGCGTTCATCTGGGCCAGAATTTCGTCGCGCATGAATTCGTAGTCGGCGCGGTTGGTGGTGCCGGCGGGGCTGGCGGCGAAGCAGCTTCCCTCGATCAGGGTGAAGCCCTCCCCGGCGGCGCGCCGGCGGGCGACGAACAAGGGCGCGGTGCACATGCGTGGCGCGTCGGCGGGGTGTTCACCGGGCCGGTAGAACACGCTCTCCTTGTACAGATCGAGGCTGGTCGGCATCGGCGAAAAAGTGTTCGTTTCGGTAGCGATGGTGGCGCTAAAGATGCGCATGATGCGGTCCTTGATATGAGCGGCGGGCCAGGCCCATGTACACCTCTCCCGCTCTTCGCGGGAGAGGTCGGCGAGCGGAGCGAGACGGGTGAGGGTCTTGCGCGCTCGAAGACCCTCACCCGCGTCGCAAGCACTCCGCGACCTTGGTCCGCTCTTCGCGGCCCAAGCCCCAAGCGCGGGCGAGGTAAGTCAGCGCAGCGCGGTGCCAATGATCGACGCCTGCTCCACGGTCAGCGCGGCCGGCGATATCACCAGCACATTCTCCTCACGCCGTCCGACCGAGCAGTGAATCGGCGGATCATGCGCCGCAAGCCGTCCGGCAAGCGCAGTAGCATCCGGCGCACGAACCTCCAGCAGCGGCATCGGCCGATCCAGGATCGCGAGCTGCAACGAAGTTCCCTCTGCCGCAGCAACAACCGCCCGAAGAATATCGCGCCAATCCGCCTGCCGCGCAGCGTCATCGGTCGCAACAAACCGCTCCAGCGCCACCAGCAGGCCGACGATCTCTTCCTTCCCCACCTTGCAAGACCGGCCAATCCCATGCAGCGGCAACCCACGCAACTGGCGCAGCCGCGCAAACTCCGCCGGCGGCGCCCACGTGTCGGCAAACAGATCCAAGTCAAGCATCTGCATCAATGCGGAAGCGACAAGATCGCTACGCCCCGCAAGTATCCCCGAGGATTGCGGTCCACCAATCGCCTTGCCGCCGCTGAACGCCACCAGGTCGGCACCCTCGGCCAAAAACCGCCGCAGATTTCCCCCCGGCGGCAATTGCGCCGCCGCATCGACCAGCACGGGCAACGCATGCGCATGCGCAACGGAAACGACCTCCTCCAACAACGGCCGAGACTGCGGCTGCGCGAGATAACAAACAGCGGCGGTGCGGGACGTGATCGCCGCCTCGATCTCCCACGGCGCGGCGTCGCGCACGCCGGAGCCGGAATAACGATCGGGGATACCGACCTCGACAATGCGCCCGCCGGCGACCGTCAACGCGCGGTCGTACATGTTGCGCTGGCTGCGCACGACGATCACTTCATTGCGCCCGTCCGCCACCTCCGGCAGCCGGTTCATCCGCGCCGAATCCAATCCCGCCAGACACGCCGCCGCGCCCAGCAGCAGCGCCGCCGAGGCGCCGGAGGTGACAATCCCCGCCTCCGCGCCGGTAACGCGCGCAATCACCCGGCTGGCGCCGGCCTGCAGGGCCAGCATGTCCACGCACGCACCAGACGCATCGCGCATCGCCGCCAGCACATCGGGATGCATGTGGCCGCCGGACAGCCGCGTCACCGTCCCCGCCGCATTGATCACGGTGGGGACACCGAAACGCGTGTAGACGCTCATGCCGCCACGGCCAGCGGCACGAGCTGGCGCACCAGGTCCGCGGCCTTCTCCGCGATCATGATCGTTGCGGCATTGGTGTTGCCCGACACCACGGTCGGCATCACCGAGGCATCGACCACGCGCAGGCCATGAATCCCGATCACCCGCAGCTCCGGATCGACCACCGCCATCGTATCGATGCCCATCTTGCAGGTGCTGGTGGGATGAAACACCGTCCCCCCGCAGTTGCGCGCATGCTCCAGCATTTGTGCATCGGTTACCACCGCCGGGCCAGGCAGGAACTCCTCGGCAACGTAATGTTGCATCTTCGGCATGGCCAGCAGCCGGCGACCGAGCATCAGCCCGTCGGTGATGGTGCGCCGATCGGTCTCGGTCGCCAGGTAGTTCGGGATCATCGCCGGCGGGTCCTGCGGGTTGGCCGATTTCAGCCTGATCTCGCCACGGCTTTCCGGGCGCAACTGATAGACGATGATGGTGAAGCCGGACCACTTGTGCAGCCCGTCCTGCGGCCGATCGGCGCTGAAGATGGAGATCGACATCTTGATGTCGGGCGTCGCCAGCTCCGGCCGCGTGCGGGCGAACAAGGCCACCTGCGAAGAAATCGCCGCCATCGGCCCGCGCCGCAGCAGGTAGTATTCGAGCCCGGTGCGCAGCTTCTTCAGGTTGCTCTGCATCACGTCGTTGACGGTAATCGGGAACCGGCATTTCAGCTTGATCGGCGCCGAGTAATGATCCTGCATCGCCTGGCCGACGCCTGGCGAATGATGCACCACCTCGATGCCGTGCGCGGCAAGCTGCGCCTGCGGCCCGACGCCGGACAGCAGCAGAAGCTGCGGCGAGTTGATCGCCCCGCCGCAAAGGATCACCTCGCGACGCACGCGGACGCTGAACGGCAGGTTGTCCTGGGTGAAATTGACGCCCGTGGCACGCTTGCCGATGAAAGTGATCCGTTGCGCCAGCGCGCCGGTGATCACCCGCAGGTTCGGCCGATCCATCGCCGGATGCAGATAGCCCTTCGCGGTCGAGCAGCGCTTGCCGTTCGTCGTCGTGGTCTGGTGATAGCCAACGCCGTCCTGCGCCGCCCCGTTGAAGTCGGGATTGGTCGGGTACCCCAGATCGTTGCAGGCGCGGATGAACGCCTCGCAAATCTCGTGCTTGTCCGCAACGTCGGAGACCACCAACGGGCCGCCGGTACTGTGCCAGTCATTCGGGCCGCGCACCTGGTGCTCCGCCCGCTTGAAATAGGGCAACACGTCGGTCGCCGACCATCCCGTGCAGCCCATCTGCCGCCAAAGGTCGAAATCCTCGTGCTGGCCGCGGATATAGACCATGCCGTTGATCGACGACGACCCACCCAGCACCTTGCCGCGTGGCCAGAAGATGCGGCGGCCGTTGGCACCCGGATCGGGCTCGGTCTCGTAGCACCAGTTCACCGAGGGGTCCGCGAAGGTCTTGCCGAACCCTAGCGGGATGTGGATCCAGCGGTTGTCGTCCTGGCCGCCGGCCTCCAGCAGCACGACGCGCGTGCGCGGATCCTCGCTCAGCCGCGTTGCCATCACACAGCCTGCCGACCCCGCCCCCACCACGACAAAATCCGCCTCGATCACTTCCTGCATGGCGCTCCACCCTCACTGTCAGTCAGATGTTCGTCAGAACCCGACCCGATCGCCACCCTTCAGCTTCAGGATCTCCCGCGCCTCTTTCGGCGTCGCGATCTCCAGGCTGAGTTCTTCCAGGATGCGGCGGATCTTCGCCACCTGCTCGGCATTCGATTTCGCCAGCGCGCCACGGCCGATATACAGGCTGTCCTCCAGTCCGACGCGGACATTGCCGCCCATGATGCCGGCCATCGTGGTGAACGCCATCTGGTGCCGCCCCGCGGCGAGCACCGACCAGACATAGGCGTCGCCGAACAGCCGGTCCGCCGTCTCGCGCATGAACAGCAGGTTGCGCTGGTCGGCGCCGATGCCCCCCAGAATGCCGAAGATGGTCTGCACCAACAGTGGTGGCTCGACGATCTTCTGATCCAGGCAATAAGCGAGGTTGTACAGGTGGCCAACGTCGTAGCACTCGAACTCGAACCGCGTGCCGTGCGCCTTGCCCAGCCGCTCGACGATGCTGGCGATATCCTTGAACGTGTTGCGGAAGATGTGGTTGTCGGTGCGATCGAGATACGGCTTCTCCCAGTCGTATTTCCACTCTTTCACCCGATCGCCGGCGCGCGCGATGTTGAAGTTCATGCTGCCCATGTTCAGGCTGCACATCTCGGGCTTTGCCAGCAGCGGCGTGGCCAGGCGATCGTCCAGCGTCATGTTCAGGCCGCCGCCGGTGGTGATGTTCACCACCGCCTCGGTATTCTGCTTGATCACCGGCAAGAACCGCATGAACACCGCCGGATCGGGGGTCGGTTCGCCATTCAACGGATCGCGGGCGTGCAGGTGGATGATGGCGGCACCCGCCTCGGCCGCCTCGATCGAGCCGCGGGCGATCTCCTCCGGCGTGATCGGCAGGTAGGGCGACATGCTGGGTGTATGGATCGCGCCGGTGATGGCGCAACTGATGATGACTTTGTTTGCCATGACGGAGCTCCCCTGACGCGCGGCGGACGGAGTCTGTACCGCAACGGGCCACCCGGCCAGAGGTGAAGGCCAGGGAAAAAAGGAAGACTCTCCCCCTCCCTCAAGGGGAGGGGGAGAATTTCACCACCCCCTTGCCCACATCATCGCGCCGATGGGTCAATCCTCACGCTTGTTGGTATTAATGGTTTTTTCATCGCTAAATGCGAACTTGTTCCCGGATGCATCATTCCCGAGGGCACCGTGTGCGCGGCGCAGGTTGGCCTATCGTCCGACACCGTCTTGGCGCTGGACGACGACTCTTCAATGCGCTCGATCGTCCGCGAGGTGCTGAAGGGCTGCGGCTGCCGCAATGTCCTTTCAACCGGCGACGGTCGCGTCGCGCTCCAGATGCTGCACGAGCACCGCCTTGCCATCTGCGACATGCAGATGGACCAGATGGACCAGATGGACGGGCTCACCTTCCTGCGTGAGGCGCGAAATCATCCGGTCGGACGCGACATGGCGACCATCATACTGACCGCCAACAAACAACCCGCGAACACCCCGGCATTGCAGGCGTTGCGCATCGGCACGTGGCTGTTCAAGCCGATCTCGGCGGCCCGGCTGATGGACGGAATCAGCACCGTATTAGGCGCTCCGTTGGCCCGAGGCGCTCCGAACGATGCGGTCGCGTGCAACATCGAGGCGAGCGGCCGACGCTACAGCGCCCGGCTCAACGACGACATCACGCAACTGGAAGGCGCGACGGCAGAGCTGAACGAAGATCCCTCGGTGCAGCGGCAAGCGTGGGACGCAATGCGAAAGATCATGCACAGCGTCAAGGGGCAGGCAAGCACGTTCAGCTTTGGACTGATCACCGAACTCGCCAGTCGTGGGCAGGACATTCTCGACGACACGCTCGCCCTGGCGCCGGCGAAAGAGCACGACATCGAGGTCAGGCGCGCCCTGCATGCGATCGTCACCGCCATGCGGATGCTCGAGCGCGGAAGGATGCTCGGCGACGGCGGCCCCGCCGGAATGAACCTTCTGGAAAAGCTCGACGCGTTCATCCTGCCGATGCGCCAACGCCTGCAGGCCAAACTGCCATCACCCGGCGGCGTAATGGAATCCGCCTCGGCACATGATACCAGCCGCCCGAAACGCTGACTCTTCCAGCGTTTCGGGCGGCTGGTATCGCGCGCGGGGTTGCCGAGGGGAAGCGACCTGCGGCCGCGCGCCAAACCGAGACCCATACCAGTGGCCCGACGCCGGCCGAACGTTCAGTCATTAGGGCCACTGGTATGAGTGACCGCCTGCGCCCATATCCTTGCCTGGGTCCCGCTCGGGGTGGAACTCACGCTTGGCTTCGCGGCGACGCTTATCGTCGTGCGCCTGCTGTCGCAGCAGGAACTCGACGCGGCGCATGCCGGATCCCTGCGACGCGCAACGCTGAGTACCCTCACCGTCGAGGCAAGCCTGGATCAATCGGTGTACGCGCTCGACGCGCTGACCGGCGTGATCGACGGATCGCCGCAATTCACCAGGGCGGAGTTCGATGGCGTCGCAAAGGCGCTGCCGCGTGACGCCCCTGCCGCCTATTCGATCGGCTGGACGCCGCTGATCCACGCCGCCGACCGCGATGCGTTCGAGCAGGAACGGCGCTCCGCCGGCTTCCCTGGCGCTCATATCAACGATCGCACAGCGGCCAACGTCTCGATCGTGGCGCCGCCACGCGACACTTATGTGCCAATCCAACATATCGCGCCCCATGTCGGCAAAGATGCGGTGGTAGGCCTCGACCACGCCGGGATTCCCCCGCGCCGCGCTCAACAAGGCGCTGCACCTTGGCGTTCCGGTCGCGACCGCTCGAATTTCGTTGGTGGCGCAACAGCGGGATGAGTACGCGTTTCTCGTCGTCGAGCCTGTGTTCAACGCGGCGCACGCACTGCGAGGATACACATTTGGAACCTTTGTGATCGGCGCGATAGTCAATCGTTCTCTCGAGTCGAGCGGCAGCAGCATGCGCGTTGCCCTGTTCGATCGCGACGCCCCACCTGCCGGACAGTCGCTGTATCGGCGTGACGTGCCGGACCTTGACCATGATGCGCTGGTCGCCGCCGGCGGCGTGGTGACAGATCTCATCATCGGCACAAGGCATTTGTCGCTCGTCAGCGTCACCAAAGATGACGGTCCCGCCGGACCTTCGTGGAACCTCATCATCGTCACGTTCATTGGGATCGTGACAACGCTAAATATCGTCGGCTATCACGCGACAATCAGCCGCCGACGCGCCTTGATCGAGCGGCAAGTGAGTGCCCGAACGCAGGAGCGGGAGAATGCCCTGGCCCGCCTGCGGGTCAGCGAACAGCGTTTCCGCGGCTTCCTCAGCACCGCCTCGGATTGGTACTGGGAAGCGGACATCGATTACCGCTTCACGTATATTTCGGACCGAGCCGATGATTTCGGTATTCCGCGTGAAGAACTGATTGGCCTCGATCGATTGATCAAGGACGATGCGGCGATCGACATCGCCGAGCGGCAGGTTGTCCTGGCCCGGCATATGCCGTTCAAAGGACTTCGCGTCTTCGCCGGCGGGACCAGCGGTCTCGTCGTGATCAATCTCGACGGCATGCCGGTCTTCGATGCCAACGGCCGGTTCGCCGGCTACCGCGGTTCGGCCCGCGAAATGACCGGCGCGGTGAAGGCGGAGGCGGCCGAGCTCTCGGCGCACGCCGCCGCGGAGCAAGCCGGGAAGTCGAAGTCCGAATTCCTCGCGAGCATGAGCCATGAAATCCGCACACCAATGAACGGCGTGCCCGGAATGGCGCTAATCCTGAGCCGCACAACGCTGGATGCGAAACAACGGAAGACCCTCGATACCATTCTGTGCTCGGCGGAAAACCTGCTCGCGGAGCTCAACGACATCCTGGATTATTCGACGCTCGAAGCCGGCAAGATCACGATCGAGATGATCGACTGCTCGCTGACCGACATCATCGGTGACATCACTCACTGATGCGTCCAAGCGCCGAGGAGAAAGGTGCGCAGATCATAACGATTTTCCCGACCGAGGCGGTGGCACGCGTGGTGGGCGATCCAACCTGGCTCCGCCAGATCTTGCTCAATCTGCTGTCCAACGCCGTCAAGTTCGGCCTTCAGGGCACCATCCGTCTGACAGTGGAGGTCACAAACAGCCCGATTGATGCCGTCAACGTGACAATATCGGTAGCGGATGAAGCGATCGGCATGGATCGGTTGACGCAGAAGCGGCTCTTCACACGGTTTACCCGGGGCGACACGTCCTCCACACGGCGCTTCGGCGGGACCGGGCTGAGACTCGCCATCACCCACGAGTTGGCCGAACTGATGGGTGGCACAATCTCGGTGCAGAGCGAGCCTGGCAAGGGAAGTTGCTTCACGCTGCGTCTATGCATGCCGCTTTCCTTTGCGGCGCCAACACAGGGCATAGCGCTGGAGGAACCGTCATGGCAGCATCAGCCGCCCGTGCATCTCAATATCCTGGTTGCCGAGGATGACGAAATCAATCGTTCGGCGATTGCTGGCTTTCTTGAACCCTCTGGCCATCATGTCACCTTCGCGCATGATGGCGGGCAGGCGGTCGACGCCGCGCGCGACGGTGGTTTCGATCTCGTGCTGATGAACGTGATGATGCCGGGCATGGACGACCCGACCGCGGCACGGGCCATTCGCGCGCTCGACATGCCGGCAGGTCAGGTGCCGATCATCGCGCTGACCGCCAACGCCTTGGCCGGTCATCGCGAGCGCTTCATCGCGGCGGGTATGAACGACTACATCAGCAAGCCGGTGTCGCGGTCGCAACTCACCGCGACGATAGAGCGGATATTGCAGGTCCACGCCTTCCCGAATGCCACGGAGGGGGCTGCGCGGACGAATGTCGCGCTCGAAGCTGACCCATCCGCTGCGGCGGCCGCAACGCAGTTGTCGGACTTCGTCGCGACTCTCGATCTCGGGAGCTGATGCCGACCGGCCAGCTCAATCGGCCAGTTCAATCGGCAAGTTCGCAGGGCTCGATGATGTCGCGACCATTCGCCTTCGCGATCGCCGGTCCACCAATAAGCAGATCATGGACCTTGCGGTTGACGAAGTCGCTGTAGCGCTTCAGGTTCTGATGATCGACGTGGAGTTCCGCCGCAATCCGGAAGAACCGCTCGAAATGCGGGACCTGCAAGTATAGGCGGGAAGCCAAACGCGCGATCGCCGGCAGATCATGATTGCCAACCGCTCTCTGCGTTGCCGCGCGTCATACCGGCTGCGGAGCGCCTGACAGCGGATCGCGGCTATGCTACGGAAGCGTGCGCGACGGGGCCGCGTTTGTCGTCCCCCCGAGACCAGCGCGAGGTGAAGCAAATGCCTGAGTGGGTTAACAGACTGAAAACACTGCAAGTCCCCGTAGCTCAGCAGGATAGAGCACAGGATTCCTAATCCTGGGGCCGTGGGTTCGAATCCCGCCGGGGACGCCAGGCTCAGCTTGCAGCCAATCCGCCGCGTAGCGTAAGCCCAGATGCATTCTCGTGCCCCGGATTTTGTCTCTCTCGCCGGTCACTCAGCTAACCAGAAAGTAATAAATGCGCGGGAATAATTGAGAGCGCCGCGCGTTAAACCAGCAGGCTAGACCCGAGCGGCCTGTCGACGATCCAAAACTGGTCGCCTATCAGGAGTATTGATGCCCCAATCCGTCATGCTGGCCTCCGTTGCGACCGCGGTTCCACCGCACGCTATCGAGCAAGGTGATGCCGCGGCCGCCGCCTGCCAGGGCTTCGCCGCGCGATTCGCCGACTTCGAGCGTCTGGCACGGGTCTTCGAGACATCGGGGATTCTCCGCCGCCACGCGGTCCGCCCGCTCGAATGGTATTTCGGACCGCTCGGCTGGCCGGAGCGCAGCGAAGCCTATCTCGACGGAGGCGGCAGGTTGTTTATCGACGCCGCCACCGGAGCGCTTGATGCCGCCGGCCTCACCGCGGCGCAGGTCGATACCGTGGTCACAATTTCGTCCACCGGCGTCGCTACGCCCAGCCTCGAAGCGCACGTTGCCACGCGCATGGGGTTTCGCCCCGATATCGAGCGTGTGCCGGTCTTCGGCCTCGGCTGCGCCGGCGGTGTCAGCGGGTTGTCGATCGCGTCGCGCCTGGCGCAATCCCGCCCGGGCAGCATCGTGCTGCTGGTGGCGATCGAGCTCTGCTCACTGGCGTTCCGGCTCGACAAGCTGACCAAGGCGAACATCGTGGCCACTGCCCTGTTCGGCGACGGCGCCGCCGCCTGCGTGCTGCGCGCGGGCGACACCGGTCTCGCCGCCATCGAAATGAGCGGCCAGCATATCTGGCCCGACACGCTCGACATCATGGGTTGGGCGACCGACCCGCAAGGGTTCGGCGTGATTTTCGACCGCGCGATCCCGCCATTCGCCGAGGCGCATATGGCGCCGGCCATTGCCGGCATTCTCGATCGTTCCGGGTTAGGGCTGAACGATATCGACCGGTTCGCGTTCCATCCCGGCGGCACCAAGGTCGTCACCGCGCTGGAGCGGGCCTTTGCGCTGGAGCAGGGAGCATTGGACCACGAACGCGCCATCCTGGCCGAGTACGGGAACATGTCCGCGCCAACCGCGCTGTTCGTGCTCGACCGCGTCATCCGCGCCGGCCTGCCATCGCGAACCCTGCTGACTGCCATGGGGCCTGGCTTCACCGCGAGTTGCGTCTCGCTGCAGAAAGCCGCGTGACGCCTGGCATTCTTTTGCTGGGCTTTGTTACCGCGGAGCGGCTGTGCGAGCTTTGGCTCGCACGCCGCAACACGGCATCTCTGCTGGCCGACGGCGCGCACGAAGTGGCTGCCGGGCACTATCCGGCCATTGTCCTGCTGCATGCGCTTTGGCTTGCCGGCCTGTGGCTGCTTGGCTGGGCGAGACCGCTCAATCAGGTCTGGCTCGTGGTGTTTCTCGCGCTGCAGGGACTGCGGGTCTGGGTCCTGATGACGCTTGGACGCCGCTGGACCACCCGCATCATCATTCTGCCCGGCGCCCCCCTGGTGACCACCGGTCCCTACCGGTTTGTTCCACATCCAAACTATCTCGTCGTCATCGGCGAGATCGCCACCTTGCCGCTCTGTCTCGGCCTGTCGTGGTATGCTTTGATCTTCTCCACGGCGAATCTCGCGGTGCTGGCAATCCGCATCCGGGCGGAGAATGCGTCGCTGCTCGGGTTGCGGGATTTCGCCAACCCGTGACGTCATGCCAGTGGCCATCATCACTGACCGTTCGGCCGGCGTCGGGCCACTGGTATGATACCAGGCGCCCGAATGATCGACTCTTCATTGCTACCCCCCGTCATGGCGGCGAAGGCCGGTATCCACGACTTGCTTTGCTGCAACGAAGGCAAGTCGTGGATACCGGCATGCGCCGCCATGACGGGGGGTTGCGGCCCGTGCGTCCATGCTTAGGGCCACTGGTATGAGTCTCGGTTTGGCGCGCGGCCACACGCTGGCTCCCGGCAATCCCACGCGCGATACTGGGCGCCCGAAATGCTAGAAGAGTCAGCATTCCTGGCGCCTGCCATCAGAGCGTCCTGGCCAATGATCGCGCGCACCTGGATTGGCTTCGCCACGATGTGCATCGGCATGTTCATGGCAATCCTGGACGTGCAGATCGTGGCAACGTCGCTGCCGACAATCCAAAGCGCTCTCGGCATCCCACCTGACCATATGAGCTGGATTCAAACCGCCTATCTCATTGCCGAAGTCATAGCGATCCCGCTGACCGGCTTCCTTACCCGCATGCTGAGCATGCGGTGGCTGTTCGTTCTCGCCATCAGCGTGTTCACCCTGGCGTCTGTGGGCTGCGCGGCGAGCGAGGGTTTCAGCACATTGATCGGCTGGCGGATTCTGCAGGGATTTTGCGGCGGAACTCTCATTCCGGGCGTCTTCTGCGCCGTGTTCCTGCTGTTTCCGGCCCACCGCCAGGGTTTGGCAACCACGCTCGCCGGCGTGCTCGCGGTGCTGGCGCCCACCGTCGGTCCGGTCGTCGGCGGCTGGATCACCGACACCTATTCCTGGCACTGGCTGTTCCTGATCAACGTCGCGCCCGGCATCATCTCGGCCGGGCTCGCGGTGTGGCTGCTGCCGCGGGCGCCGATGCGCCTGCGGGAAGCCCGAACGCTCGACATCCTGTCGCTGACCTTGATGGCGACGTCGCTGGCGGCGCTGGAAATTGCGCTTAAGGAAGCGCCGCGGCACGGCTGGACCTCGGTCCTGGTGGTCGGACTGCTGGCGCTTAGTCTCGTTGGCCTGGTCGGCTTTGTCCGGCGCTCGCTGCGCGCCAGCCACCCGATCGTCGATCTTCGCCATTTCACCGACCGCCGCTTCACCGTCGGCTGCATCCTGAGCTTCGTGCTCGGGATTGGCCTGTTCGGCTCTGTCTACCTCATGCCGGTGTTTCTGGCCTTCGTCAGGCACCATGATGCGCTGGAGATCGGCACGATCATGCTGGTGACCGGCGTGGCGCAACTGGTGGTGGCGCCGGTCGCCGTTGCGCTCGAGCGGCGGCTCGACCCACGCCTGCTGACGGCCGCCGGCTTCGCGGTGTTTGCCGTGGGACTCGGGCTCAGCATGTGGCAGACGAGACACACCGATTACGACGGAATGTTCTGGCCGCAGGTCGTTCGCGGCATCGCGATCATGTTCTGCCTGTTGCCACCGACGCGGCTGGCGCTCGGCCATCTGGACAAGCTGCGAGTGCCCGACGCCAGCGGCCTGTTCAACCTGATGCGCAATCTTGGCGGTGCCATCGGGATCGCCCTGATCGACACCGTCATATTCGGCCGGGCGCCGATGCACGGCGTCGAGATCGCACACCAGTTGCAGACCGGCGACATGGCGACCGCCAAATTCGTCGGCCTGCCGCTCGACGTGTTTGCCGAGCGTTGGTCTCAGCCGCTCAATTCGGGCACAAGGGCAATGCTGGAGCCATTGATCCAGGACGCCGCGATGACACAGGCGATCAACGAGGCCTGGGCGATGATCGCCATCCTGACCGTGGCCGCCTTGATCTGCGTGCCATTCGCCAAGCCGTCCAACGGCCCTAAACATTGACGCACAGACCGCTACCCCGTCATGCCGGAGTGCAGCACCGAAGGATCGATCATTCGGGCGCCTGGTATACTGTTCGCTCGTCAAAATCCGCGTCTTTAATAACTGTTTGTAATGAAGGATCACGACAGAAGCACAGAGAAGAATATCAAGTTGACCACTTGGCTTTTCTGCTCCGTGCCTCCGTGTCTCTTTGGTGATCCTTGCTTGCGGACATACGGCAGGGCACAGATTCCGGCGAGGATTGGGTATATCACAGCGGTCAGGGTTCTGGCACCATCGCTCGGCGCACACGGTCGGCCAGCCCTTGCAATGAAGCGTCCCCGTCCGAGATCACGCCATACCCCATATGCGCATCGATCCAGGCGTAACCATTTGCCGCTCCGGCACGCACTGGCTGCATCGGTGCCACGTCGGACCGCATTGGCTGCACGAAGACGGTGATGCGGCCACCGTGATTATCGTCGTACACCAGCATCGCCGCCGGGCCGATGATGGTGGATAGCGGCCTGCCGCCGATCAGCCGATAGCCTTGGGCGCTGAGATCCGGGACCCTGACAGTCCGGTGCAGTTTGCGGTCGATCCAGGCCAGCAGTTCCGACTGGTTCTCCCATCCGATCTCGATCGGATGCGCGGGATCAGCGGCAAACACCGTGTGGGCCGCCGCCGCTTCCATGCCAAGCCGCGTCACCTCCCCCATGCGTTGCATACCGCGCACAGTCCATCCGCCGGCAGCACCCAGCCCAACCATCAGCAGCATCGCGGCAGCCGTCCGCCACGGCCCGTTGAACGGTCCCCATCGCCGTCGCGCGATGCGCTGCTCCAGCAGGCGCCCGAGATGCAGCGATGACGGCACCGGCTCATGCAGCTTGAAGTCCAGCGCGTTGCGCAGCGCCTCGGCCTGCTCGCGCCAGCCATCGACCCTGCGCTGCAAAGCCGGGTTCGTCCGCAGATGGCGGTCTACTTCCGCGCGTCGAGCCGGGTCCAGCCGGTCATCGACATAGGCGTGGAGGTCGTCCTCCTGGACTGGGCGGCCTGAATCGCTCATTTGACCCTTCGCAGTGACGGACGCCTAAATCCGTCCATATGAGCGTGCAGATTGTCCCGCGCTCGGCTCAGCCGCGACATGACGGTTCCTACAGGTACTCCGAGGATCGCCGCGACGTCACGGTATTCGAGCCCCTCGACGGTGACGAGCAACAGCACTTGCCGTTGATCGTCGGTCAGCCGATCGAGGCCGGCCAGCAGGTCGCGCATCACCAAGGCGCCGTCCTGGTCGGGACCGACCGAAACGCCGGCCGCCTCCACCGTGTCGCTGGACACTACTTCCTTACGCCGACGCATCGTCCGCCACCGGCTGATGAACAGGTTGTGCATGATCGTGAACAGCCAGGGCCGAACGGCAGCAATCGCGGACTCCGTGGTCAGTCGGTCGAGTGCCCGTGCCAGGCAGTCCTGCACCAGGTCATCCGCATCATGGCCGTTGCGCAGCAGGCTCCAGGCATACCGTCGCAGAGCGGGGATCGACGCCTCAATCTCCGCCATCAGTGTCATCGGATCTCCCGCAGCACGCGCTCGGTATGTTGACGCCCCAACGCCCGCGCTATTCCGCCGCGCAGCGGCGTCCGCATCAGGTGGTATGACCTGCCGCCGCCAAAATCAAATCCGCGATCTCACGCGGATGAGAGATGATGCCAAGATGGCTGGCATTAAGCTCGACCGTCTTGGCCTTCATGCGCTTCGCCATGAAGCGCTCGAGGTCCGGGTTGATCGTGCGGTCCTGGGGCGAGACCTGGCAGAAGCACGGCTTCGTGTGCCAGGCTGCTTGCGCCACGCGCTCTGCGAAGAGGGTCTCGGCGCCCCGACCTTGGACGGCGTAGAGCGCACGCGCCGTGACCGGGTCCACACCGCCGGCGAAATCGCGGAGGAACGCCGCTTCGCTGAGCTGAACATAGCCGCCGGCGTGAACGAGGCCCGCGCTCGCCGGCGGTGTGGGATGTGTATTGGCGAGCGCGAGATATAGTCCTCGTTGGCGTCGGACGCACGGGCCGAGCAGTACACCAAGGCCGAGACTTTCGGGTCGACACCCGTCTGCGCCCCCCGGATTTGCGCGTTGACAGGGTGGGTGTGATCCCGAACCCTGATCCCAATCGGCGCTGCCGGGGCGAGCATGGTCAAAGGAGCGCGCGATGTCGGAAGCAAGTGTGGCGGATCGGCGCAACTGGCGAGACGGTACGCTGTCTTTCGAAGAGTCGCGCCGGCGCATCGCCGAGGCGTCGCAGTGGCTCGCCGGAGGCGTGTCCAGCAATTTCCGCCTCGGCATGTCCCCGACACCCCTGGTGTTCGAGCGGGCCGAGGGCGCCTTTCTGTTCGATGCCGACGGCAACCGCCTGATCGACTACTACCTCGGCATGGGCCCGATGATCCTGGGCCACACGCCCGCCGACGTTATCGCCGCCGCCGCCGCGCAACTGCCCAAGGGGCTGCTGTACGGCGGCCAGAGCGCGCTCGAAACCGAAGCCGCCCGGCTGGTCTGCGACATGGTGCCGTGTGCCGAACGGATGCGCTTCTGCTCGTCCGGCAGTGAGGCCGTGCAAGCCGCCCTGCGCCTGGTGCGCGCTGCCACCGGCCGTCGCGTGGTGATCAAATTCGCCGGCCATTACCACGGCTGGTTCGACAACATCCTGTGGTCCACCGCCCCACCAGCCGACGCCTCCGTCCCCGTCGCCGGCAGTCGCGGACAGGCCGAGGAAACTCGCGAAATCGTCGTGCTGGCCTGGAACGATCTCGCAGCCCTCCAGGCCCGCCTGGCCCGCAACGACGTCGCCGGCGTGATCATGGAACCCGCCATGTGCAATTCCGGCGCGATCCTGCCGCTACCCGGCTACCTGGAAGGGGTCAGCGAGGCCTGCACGAAAGCCGGCAGCGTGCTGGTGTTCGACGAAGTGATCACCGGCTTTCGGGTCGCCGCCGGCGGCGCGCAGGCCCGCTTGGGCGTTACCCCGGACCTCGCAACGTTTGCCAAAGCGATCGCCAACGGCTTCCCTGTTGCCGCCGTCGCCGGCCGGAAAGACCTGATGGAACTGATGACCCAGGGCGTCGTGCATGGCGGCACCTACAACGGCCAAGCCGTTGCGATGGCGGCAACCGTCGCGACACTGAAACGGCTGCGCGACCCGGCGACGCTCGCTGGCATCGAAGTACGCGGCCGCCGGCTCATGGAAGGCATCCGGGCTGCCTTCGATGCCGCCGGCATCACGGCCCTGGTCACCGGCTTTCCGCAAATCTTCCATGTCGCGATCGGCCTTCCCGAAAAGCCCCGCAACTGGGACGACCTGCTGAAGATGGACCGCGCCGGCTACGTCAAATTCACCACCGCCCTGCTACGCCACGGCGTACGTGCCCTGGAACGCGGCGCGTGGTTCCTGTCCACCGAGCACAACGATGACGTGATCGATGCGACGCTGGATGCGGTGAAGCGGGCAATCAACGAGATTTAAGCACAGGCGTCCGAATGATCGACTCTTCGTTGCTACCCCCGTCATGCCGGCGCAGGCCGGTATCCACAACTTGCCTTTGTCGCAGCAAGTAAAGTCGTGGATACCGGCCTGCGCCGGCATGACGAGGTGGGTGGGCGCCGCGAAATCGGTCGATCATTTGTCTGCCTGGTATCACAGCGTCGGTTTGTCGGGCTATGGCCCGCGCTGCTTGCGGATCTGCTCGGGTGTGATCTTCCCTGGGCGGAACCCGAACTGGCTGGTCGTGTAGTTGGCGAGCGCCGCCAGTTCCTGATCCGTGTAAGCGCCGGTGAACTTGTCCATGAACATCAAGCCCTGGCTGGTCTGGATCTGCGTGCCGTGCGTCAGCACCTGCACCAGATTGGTTCCCGCGGGGTCGCCCGCCGTGTCAGCCCCACGCAACGCCGCCCAAGGCGACTGGCGCCCGTCGCCGTTCGGCAGATGGCACCCCGCACAGGCCTGCATGAACAGGCGCGAACCAAGCGCGTTGGTGGCGGCCTCCGGCGACCCAGCCTGAACGGCGAGCGGGCCGTCCGATTGCGCCGGAACGCCGCGCAGATAGGCCGCCATGGCGTGGACGTCTTCGGCGTTCAGATAACGCAGGCTGTATCCCACCGCCTCTGCCATCGGCCCGGAGGCGGGACCGCGCCCGTCGGCATGGCCGGCGGCGAGATACTGCTCAAGCTGCGCGTCGCTCCAACCGCCCAGGCCGTGGCTGCGATCGCTCGTCAGGTTGTAGGCCAGCCAACCGACCTGCTCGGCCCCGGCAAACTTCCTGCCCTGATCCAAGCCCATCATGAAGTTGCGCGGCGTGTGACATTCGCCGCAATGGCCCAGAGCTTCCACCAGGTAGGCGCCGCGGTTCCAAGCCTCGTCTTTCGACGGATCGGGCTGCATGGGGTGCGTTGGCAGGAACAGCAGATTCCAAGCCCGCATCAGATAGCGCTGATCGAACGGGAAAGAGAGATCATTCGCCGGCGTTACGGCGTGCACCGGCGGGAGCATTGCGAGATAGGCACGGATCGCCAGCGCGTCGTCGGTCGAGAGCAGTGCATAGGCGGTGTAGGGAAACGCCGGATAGAGATTTTTCCCGTTCCGGCCGATGCCGCGATGCAGGGCACGTACGAACGCCGCATCGGACCACGAACCGATGCCGGTATCCGGATCGGGCGTGATGTTGGGGGAATAGATCGTGCCGAATGGCAGTCGGAAGGCCAAGCCTCCGGCGAAGGGCTGTCCGCCGGGCACGGTGTGACAGGCCGCGCAATCGGCGGCTTTCGTCAGATAGTCGCCGCGCGCGACCAGGGCGGCCCCGGTGGGCTGGGTGGCGCTGGCGGTCACCGGCTCCTGTGCGGCCGGCCAGAAGAAGAAGGCAGCTGCCGCGATGCAGCCCAGCAACACGACCCCTGCCGCAAGGCCGATCCATCGCCTCATGCGCTGCTCCCAACTGCAAGGGTTGCGCTGTCGCGTGCAAGAGTTGCGTTGTCGCGGTCGCCCGCGAACGGCTCGCCGCTCATGTCGCGCTTAGCTGGCCGGTGCCAAGGGGCAGCCGGCGCAGCCGCTTTCCGGTGGCTGCGAAGATGGCGTTTCCCAGGGCCGGTGCCGCCGCCGCCGTGCCGGTCTCGCCGATGCCGCCGGGCCCTTCGTTGTTGCGGATCTGGTAGATCTCGATCTTCGGAGCTTCGTTCATGCGCAGGGCTCGGTAGTCGTGGAAGTTGCTTTGCTCGACGGCACCGTTGGCCAGCGTGATCTCGTTGTACATCGCAGTGCCCAGGCCCAGGATCAGGCCGCCCTCGATCTGGGCGCGCACCGTGTTGGGGTTGACGACCATGCCGCAATCGATGGCAACGACTGCGCGGTGCAGGATGATCTCGCCGGACGGAGGGACTTCTATCTCCAGTACGCAGGACAGATAGCTGCCGAAGGCGAATTGCACGCCGATGCCGCGCCCGGTTCCGGCCGGCAACTTGCCGCCCCAGCCGGACTTCTCGGCCGCCAGGTTCAGCACCGCGAGCGCGCGCGGATTCTTCTGCAGCATGACCCGGCGGAACGCCACCGGATCCTGTTTTGCCGCCGCCGCCAACTCGTCGATGAAGCTCTCAACCACGAACAGGTTGTGGGTGGCCCCGACGCCGCGCCACCAACTGGTGTTCATGCCGTCCGGTTCGTGGCGCACGTAATCGACAAATACCGCGGATTCGTCATACGGGGTTTCCGCCGTGCATTCCACCGCGTCCCTATCAAGCCCATTCTTGAATGCGGCAGGTGCCCAGCGCGCGAGAATTGACGACCCGGTGACGCGTTGCGTCCGGCCAACGAGTTTGCCGCCGGCATCGAGACCGGCTGCGACACGATCGTAGTAGTAGGGGCGGTAATAGTCGTGTCGCAGATCTTCCTCGCGCGTCCAGACAAGCTTTACCGGATAGCTGACCTGCTTCGCGATCGCGGCGGCGAGTTCTATGCTGTCGATATCGAGCCGCCGGCCAAACGCACCGCCCATAAGCTGGTTGTTGACGATCACCTTCTCGGCCGGCAGACCGGTCGCAGCCATCACCGCCTTCTGCGCGCGCACCGGCACCTGCGTTCCGACCCAGATCTCGGCGCGGTCCGGTTGGAAATGCAGCGTGCAGTTCAGCGGTTCCATCGCTGAATGCGACAGGAACGGCGACTCGTACACCGCCGAAAGTTTGGTTGCAGCGGCGGCGATTGTTGCAACAGCGTCGCCTTTGCGCGTGGCCACCACGCCCGCGTTCTGCGACGCCTGGGCCATCGAGGCGACCAGCGTCGCGGTGGTGACCGTGCCATTCGGACCGGCGTCCCAGACCAGGTTCAGTGCCTGTAGCCCCTGCTTGGCGGCCCACATATGATCGCCGATCACCGCCACCGCTTCGTCGCCGGCGCGGATGGCATCGTGCCCAGCGGGCACGCGGATTACGTCGCGTACACCGGGCATGCGGCGTGCCGCCGCTTCGTCCATGCTGACCAGCTTGCCGCCCTTCGCCGGCGTGATCGCCAGCGTGCCGATCCGCATGCCCGGCACTTTGATGTCGATGCCGAATACGGCGGTTCCGTTGACCTTCGAGGGCGTATCCAGCCGCTTTGCACTCGTACCGATCAGCGTGAACTGCGCGGGGTCTTTGAGCTTGACGTCCTTCGGCACGGGCAGCCTGGCGGCGTCTTCGGCCACATCGCCGTAGCCGAGCGAGCGACCGCTGGCGTCATGATGCACCACGCCCCGCTCGACGCGGCAGCTCGCCGGATCGACGCCCCAGCGGTTGGCAGCCGCGGCCACCAGCATGGTGCGCGCGACAGCGGCGGCCTCTCGCAATCGAACCCAATCCGCGCGCGTCGAGGTCGAACCGCCGGTGGCCTGATCGTAGAGTAACGGATCCATGTACTTCGCCAGATCGGGCGGGGCTGCCTGCACCTGGATCTGATCCAAGCCGACCTCCAGCTCTTCGCCCATCAGCATGGCCGAGCTTGTGTAGACGCCTTGGCCGACCTCGGCATGTGGCATGATCAGTGTGATCGCGCCGTGTGGATCGATGCGCACAAAAGCGTTCGGCGCAAACTGGTCGGTCGGATCGGGGGCGGACTCGGGCGCGGCAGCGGCGGCGCGAGCCAGGCTGGACAGTCGCAGGCCGAGCATCAGCCCGCCGCCAGCCAGAACGCCAACTTTCAGCAGCGACCGCCGCGACGTCGTATGATTTGCCATGACGCGACCTTTCAGGCGGATGCTGCGGTGTGGATGGCTTCGCGGATGCGCACATAAGTGCCGCATCGGCAGATGTTGCCGGACATCGCGGCGTCGATGTCGGCATCTGTCGGTTTGGGCGTTTGGTCCAGCAACGCCGTCGCGGTCATGATCTGCCCGGACTGGCAGTAGCCGCACTGCGGGACCTCCTGGTCGACCCAGGCCGCCTGCACCTTACGGCCGTTCGGTGTGTTCCCGATTGCTTCGATCGTGGTCACCGACCGGGTGCCGACAGCACGTGCCGGCAGCAGACAGGACCGGACAGGCTGACCGTCGACATGCACGGTGCAGGCGCCGCACTGGGCGATGCCGCAGCCGAACTTCGTGCCGGTCATACCCAGCACATCGCGCAGGACCCAAAGCAAAGGCATGTCGTCGGGAACGTCGACCTGATGGGTCTGTCCGTTGATCAGCAGGCTTATCATGGCTCTCCCCATTGCTGGACGGGCGAAGTGCTAGCGTACGGCTTCGATGATGAGGGATGCGACCTCTCGGGGACGCGACAGCATGACCGCGTGACTTGCAGCGATGGATATCGTGTGGGCGTTGATCTTTACAGCCATCGTCCGTTCCAAATTTTGGGGGATGGCACGATCATTCGTCGTCACGATGTACCAGGAAGGCTTGGTCTTCCACGCAGCGCTCGCCACGGCCCCGCCAAGGACCTTTCCGGACGTGGGGGCCTGTAGCGCGAACAATGTGTTCTTCTCGGCATCAGATAGGCCTTGGGCGAAGGTCTCCAACACTCCCGCCCGGGTCAATTTCAAAAAACCGTTCGCATCGGGCCTGATCTCGGAAGTCAGCGGCGCCGGCGGAGCGCTGCTGGCAAGCGAACCGACGGACTCGCCGATATCGGGCGCGAAAGCGGTAACGTAGACCAGGCCGGCAACTTTGGGGTCCACCCCGGCCTGGGTGATGACCACCCCACCATACGAATGACCGACAAGCAGTATCGGTCCGTCTTCCAAGGCAATCGCCCGCTTCACGGTCGCGACATCATCATCCAGAGACGTGAGCGGCAGTTGAACCGCCGTTGCATTCAGTCGTTCGGCCTGCAGCAGTGGGATGACCCTCGACCAGCTTGATCCATCGGCCCATGCCCCATGGACGAGTAAGATGTTGGGTGTGCCGTTCACGCTATATCTCCTTGGCTTAAAATATTGCGGCCACGCTCAACCATCTTGGTTGAGCGTGGTGCCCAGGAGTAAGGTACGGGCGGACCTCTCTGGGTCTTGTCGATTCCGGCTGTGTTTGGACATTCCGAGGTTAGCTGCCAAAAGCTGGGCTGAAAATATCCGATTCTATGCCGTGATGTTGCAACCTCTCGAAGCCAATGACGTCAAGACATGATTGGTCCTGACACGTAACGTTCACCCGACAGCCGCCTTAACCCGATCAGCAGCTGCGGGTTCGCTCGGGGGAATCTGGGCTCTGCCGCATGACAGCAAGCAAGAATCACCACGGAGACACGGAGAAGAAAGACCAAGCAATCAACTTGATATTCTTCTCCGCGTCTCCGTGGTGATTTTTGTTTCTATCGACGATCAAAGACACGGATTTCCGTGGGTAAATGGTGTATCAGTTGCCGGTTGCGCCGCCCGACTGGACCGCGACCGTCGCCGTCCGGCCCACCACGAGTTGGACGCCCGCCGGCACCGCATCCAGCTTCACGCGCACCGGTATGCGCTGCGCCAGACGCACCCAGTTGAATGTTGGATTGATGTTGGCCAGCAGGTCTGAACTATCGGACCGCTCGCGGTCGGCGATTCCCGCGGCGATACTTTCAACGTGCCCGGTCAGCACGCGCGGCTCTCCCATCAACTGCACCCGGACCGGGTCGCCGATATGGATCCGCGGCAGCTTGGTCTCCTCGAAATACCCTTCAACCCGCAGCGTCGCACTGTCCACCAGCGCCATCACGGCCTTGCCGGTGGTCACGTAGTCGCCAGGCTCCAGGTCGACATTTGTCACCGTGCCGTCCACCGGGCTGATCACCGCCGAGCGCTTCAGATTGAGCTCCGCGACACCCCGATCGGCCACCGCCTGACGATAGGACGCCGCCGCCGCCTCGGCCTTGGCAACCCGCTGCTCCTGCGTCTCGCGTGAGACGGACAGGTCGTTCAATTTGTCGGTTCGTGCCGCCTCGCGCACCGTCTCGTCAAACTGCGCCTTGAGGTTGGCCGCCGCCGCGTCCGCCTGCGCCAGTGCAAGCTGGAAACGATCGGGATCGATCCGGAACAGCACATCGCCGCGTTTGACCGATTGGTTGTCATGCACCAGCACGTCGGCGACCAGCCCCGACACATCCGGGGTAATCGTCACCACGTCGGCGCGCACGCGGCCGTCGCGGGTCCACGGGGCATCCTGGTAATAGGTCCACAGGCTGTGCCCGGCGACGACGGCCGCGGCAACGATCACCAGCGTCAGCGCGCCGGGCCCGGAGGCGCGTGCGAACCGGCGGAGCGCAGACATCATGGCGCGATCCAATGCGGCACGACGGCGACGACCGCCGCCAGGATGATGACCAGCAATGACAGGTCCACGAGCGGCCGGTGCCAGACCAGCCGGTAGAAGCCGATGCGGACGAGAACGGCGCGCAGCACAGCGGTGAGCACGAACGCCAGCAGACTCCACACCAGCAGCGCGGGAACGAACACGCCATAGACTTCAAACTCTCCGATCATGTGGCCTGCCTCGCAGCGGTCCCCGCGGGCATGACATCGGCGGGTTGGGGCGCCAGCCGGTAGGGTTCGGCTCCGGCGAACAGAACCAGACGGATGCCCGCCAGTTGCGGCAGCAGATGCCGGCTCAGCGCACCGGGCACCGCAATGGCGGCGTCGAGCGCACGATCGATCTGGTGCAGCAGTGAGGGCGGTGGTGGCCGCACATGGCCCAGCGCCGCCTGCACGGCATATTGCGTGGCGGCGCCGAACAGTACCTCATCCACCGCGGCGCGCACCGGCGGGGGCAGCGCCTCGTGGTCGCGTTGCATTTCGACCATGTTTAGCCCGACACGCAGGTCCGCCAGCGCGTCCGCGGCCGCCAGGTCATTGCCAGTGCCGGCCGCCGCCAGGCGCGGCACCAGCAGTCCAAGGCGATCCAGCAGCAGCCCAGCCAGAACGGTCCGTTCCCGCGGCAGGCGGCTGCGTGGGATTGCCGCCAGTTCCCGCCAACCGGCGCGCAGCAGGCGGCGCGCGCTCCATTCGGCCCCCACCGAACGCATCAACGCGGTCATGACCGCAGCACCTGCCACGCCGAGCACAACCGCTATGCTGCCGTCGGCATAGGTTACGAAATCAGCGGCATAGGCGCTCTGCAGACTGAGCAGCGTCGCGGTGACGAAGCCGAGCGCGGTGCCGAGCGGCTGCGTGGCCGGCATCGCACTCAGCAGGCCCACCGGCACGAAGAATGCGCCCAGCGCAAGGGTCAGCGTCTCGAAGTCGTGTGCCATCGGCAGAATGCCGAACAGCCCGATGCCGACCGCCGCGACTGCCAGCGACGCGGCGATCACGAATCGCCACAGGACCGGCGCGGGATCGTCGAGCGCGGCGAACAGGGTGCATGCAACCGCCGCCAATTCGGCCATGCCGCCGCCGGCCTGCCAGCCGCTCTCGATCCAGAACGCACAGAGCACCAGGATCGTCACGACCGCCGCAAGCGCCGAGAACAACGCCATTCCGCGGTCCAGATGCAGCAGTTCCGGTCCATCGGTGCGCACGGCGAGCGGGGTCGTGAGCGCCCCGCCGCCCGCTTCGATGTGCCGCCGCAGATCCCGCATGTCCTGGCGCACATCGATCAGTTCGCGCAGCCGCAGCAGCAGGCTGCCGCGCATCACCCCGTTCCAACCGGCGCGCGGATCGGCCTCTTCCTCCAGGCCCGCAATCGCCGCTCGCAGCCGGTCGGCCTCGCTGCGCGGCGGGGGTGCGCCAGCGCGAACCCACACGCGCATCTCCGCCAACAGCCGCTCCAGCGCCGGCGTCACACCTTCCGCGGCGCGCAACGCCCGCATCCGGTCGGCGATCGAGGACAGCAGCGGCAGCAGCAGCACCATTCGCCGCTGCGCCTCGCCCACCCACCGCGTGGCGGCCTGTTGCTTGGAGGTGTCGTAGGCGAGCTGGGTGGTGAGCATCCGGAGTTCCACCGCGTCGGCCGCGAGCCGATTGCGCGCTTCCCGCCCGACCATGTCGTCGGCGCTGCCGAGCGCTTCCTCGGCCCATGCGCTGGCGTTGCCGACCCAGTCCAGGATACGCGCACCCAGCATCGGCCCGAGTGGACGGGGGAACACGACGGACCCCACGACGGTGACACAGATGATGCCGAGCGAGACCTCCTCGGCCCGCGCCAATGCGATGTCCCACATCTGATCGGGGGTCGAAACGGACGGGAAGCCGATCAGGGCAGCGGTGTAGCCGGCCAGCATGAACACGTAGCTGCGCGGCGTGCGGTCGAGCAGCGCCAGATACAGGCACACCGCGGTCCACAGCGCCAGCGCGGTGCAGAGCAATTCGGGCTGGTCGACCAGGTTCGGCACGAGTACCACCGTCGCGGTGGCGCCAATGAACGTGCCGATCAGACGGAACAGCGCCTTGGAACGCAGCGAGCCCGTCAGCGGCTGCGCGACGACGTAGACTGTCGCCATTGCCCAGTATGGCCGGTCCAGGCCGATGGCCATGGCGATGTAGAGCGCCAGCATCGCGGCGGCGAAGGTCTTCACCGCGAACAGCCATTCATTGATCCCGGGCCACCGGTTCATCGCTCAGGCGTCCTTTTGCTCGCTCGGCGACTACCTGCACCGGCCCCCGTAGCTGTCTTTGGCCATGCGCCGCTCGGTGGTCAAGAAGACGCGCAGGATGGCTCGTCGGCCGAGCCGATCAAGCCGCCAGGTTGCTGCCCAATTCGCTGTCCAGGTCATTGCCATGCTCACGGCGCCACCCAAGCGGGGTGCTGCCGGTCACCCGCCGGAACTGCCGCGACAAGTGCGCCTGGTCGCAAAAGCCGCAGGCTAGCGCGATCTGGCTGAGCGGCTGGCCGGTCGAGAGCATCATGGTTCTGGCCCGTTCCACCCGCAGGCGCGCGAGAAGCTGGTAAAGCGACACCCCAAAACTGCGCCGGAAGGCCACCGAAAAATAGCTGGCGCTCAGGCGGCTGAGCGCGGCCAGGTCGGCGATCCTGATCGGGCTGTCGAGGTGGGCCTCGATATGGGCACGTACGCGGCGAACCTGCCACGGCGCCAGGCCGCTGCGCGCGGCGTACGGCGTTCGCCGCGGCTCCGCGCGACCGCCAGGCACGATCCTGTCCCGCAGCAGCGCCGATGCCTGCGCGAGACAACACCGTGCGGCGTCCCGGTCGAACTCCAGGGCGTTGTTGGCGTCGTCCAGAAGCTTGCTGAGCGCCGGCCCCAGCAGGCCGAAATCGACAGCAGCCGGCGCATGGACGGCCTGATCAAGGCTGGATGGATAAGGCATCGTGGGCTCCCCTTCCCTGCTCGCCGACAGACCGATTCGTTCAAGGTCCGCCGTGCGCCGGATCATGCAAGGCGCCGAGCGCGCTGCGTGCGTTAAGGGTTGCGAAGTTTTGCTGCGACACACGGGCCACTACCCCCGTCATGCCGGCTCCCGTCATGGCCGGCGAAGGCCGGCCTTGACGGGAGGAGAGTCGGGACTTTCGGCCGCTCGTATTCGTCGGGCAATCGAACGGGAATCCTTCTTCCGATATGCCCGATTGGATACCCTCGTGCCGCCGCCTCAAACGCCGGCGGTGCTGCTTGGAGCGACCTTGCAGCGCCCGTGCGGTGGTACGGAGATTGTGCCGATTCTGCCGGCATTTACCGGATCAGGGAAATTTATGGTTGGACGCCCATCGACAACATCACCCAACACATCGACCGACGCAGCGCCATACACTTGGGTGCCTCCATCGCAGGTGACAGAGAGAGTCGGCGCCGACTTTCCGCCGCAGGCAGCGAGTGGCAGCAGGATGGCGAACCAGGCCAGTCGATGCATGAGGCTTCCTCCACGTTTGGGTCGATGGTACCGGCAGCATGGCGAATCGGCTGCTACTGCGGAGCGACCATAGCAAACGCAACACTGCCACCGGTATTCCCGATCCGGTAGCGAGATCGTTCACCCGGAGCATCCTGATCCGTCGTGGCAGGGACCACAGCGGCGCGGCGACGGCCGGGCGACGCCGCCCTGCCGCTCACGGCCGATGCGCCAGGGCCTTCGACGCCTTGGCTGCCCTGCTGCCAAGGCGGCCAAGACAGGTCAGCTTGGCGCCGGCCGTTCACCGCGTTAGGCCAGGTTCAACGTCGCATCCCATTCCATCCAAAAGTTGTTTCGCTGCCACCAGGTCAGCCGTCTGGAACCCTTCGCTGAATTGTCGATAGACGGACGCAAGCAATGCACGCCCGGATTTGCCCCGGCCCTGTTCGTTCCATAATCGTGCCAGACTGACAGCGGTTCGAATTTCCCAGGCGAGCGCACCCTGCTGTCGTGCAAGGTCGAGCGATCGTGCGAACAGCGCTTCCGCTCTGGCCTGGGTGCCCCCACCGCCCTGCTTCAGCAAACTTTCCCCGTGCGCGCGCAGGAGTTCGGAGGCACACCAACCCGCGGCATCGTTTTCAGCCCGCATGATGCTTTCGGGGCCGGCGAGTTCGACGCGCAACGTGCCGAGCATGTCGCCGAACACCGGTCCCTTGGCCGCGCCCAGGATCAACGCCACGCGGTGGCGGAAAGTGTCTGTCTGAGCGTTGGCGCCGAGCGTCATGGTCTGCTCGTAGCACTGCCGCCAAGCCTGCCAGTAGCCGAACGAAAGACCGGCGGCCCGCTCGCTCAGCAGCCGCACATAGCTTGCGGCCAGTGCCAGGTCGCCGGTCCAGAACGCGATCGGGCAGGCCGACCACACCAGCATGTAGCAAAGCTGTGGCGGGTATTCGAGTGAGCGCGCATGCGCAACGCCCTGGGCGGCAACCGCGGCCGCCTGGTCGGCGAAGCCCTGCAACCAGAGAATGCGGGCGAGGTGAGAACGCGCCGCCACGCCGTTGTCGTACTCATGAAAACTCTTGTGCGCGCTGCGAACGATCGCGGCGGGATGGTGCAGCGCGCGCCGCGCGTAAGGCAGCGCCTTCGCCTGGTCGCCGTTGAGGTGCAGGCCCAGCGCCATCATGCGATCGCGCACCAGGCTGGCAGCCGCGTCGCCGGACGCATCGGCCACCGCGCCGAATTCCTCGCAATAAACCAGTGCGGCCCGATAGTCACCGCGGACGTAACGCTCGCGCGCCAGCCCCCACAGGGCGCGCAACTCATAGACCGTCGCGCCGCGCGCCCGGGCAATCGCAAGTGCGCGACGAGAGGTTTCGGCCATGCGGTCGGTGGGGCCTTCCGTGTTGAAGATGGCTGCCCCGAGTGCAACGTTGAGCTGCATCTCCCGCTGCGGGTCCGGCTGTGGCAATCGCTCCAGCAGCGACAGGGCCTGTTCGGCGCGCCCGCGGAATTCGTTCACCAGCGACAGGGCGAACCAAAGCGGGGCCGAACTGGCGGTGAGCGCAACGCCAATGGCGGCGTCGCCATGCGGGGAAAACGCCCAGTCGAGGGCCGCGCGCAGATCGTCGATCAGCCGCGCATAAATATCGAGCCATTCGCCGCGGGAGAGCACTTCCCACTCGCGCTCCGCCGGGTCGACGAGCGCGCAGCATTGCGCGGCGTGCCGACGCGCGGCCGCGTCCGCATCGCCGCTGGCCGCGAGCTTTTCGGCGGCATAGGCACGGGCAAGGTCGAGCAGACGGTATTGCACGGCCGCCCCGCTCACATCGGCGGTGACCAGGGATTTCGCCGCCAGATTGGCGATACCGTCCATGGCCTGCGCGGCGGAGATCGCGACGCCGGCGGCCCCTTCCCCTGCAACCGCGGCTCCTGCGGCCACGGCGACCCCGGCGGCCACGGCGACCGCGGACTCGAGGCTGAATCCGCTGCGGAAAACCGCCAGGCGCCGCAGGATCGTCTGCTCTGCCGCGGACAGGATGCCGTAGCTCCAGTCGAGCGTCGCGCGCAGCGTCTGATGGCGCGCGAGTGCGGTGCGCCGACCGGTGGTCAGCAAAGCGAGGACGTCGCCGAGCCGCTGGGCAAGTCCGCGAAGGCCGAAGAAGTCGACGCGCGCGGCGGCCAGTTCGATCGCCAGCGGAATGCCATCGAGCCGGCGGCAGATCTCGACAACAACCGGCACGTCGCCATCCGTCAGGATAAAGCCGTCAAGGCTGGCGATCGCCCGCTCGACGAACAGATAAACCGCCGAAAAGCCGAGCGCACCGGCCGCCGACAAGGCGGCCGATCCAACGGGAAGTTCGAGCGGCGGCAGGCGGCAGACAAATTCACCCGCGGCGCGCAACGGCTCGCGGCTGGTCGCCAGGATGTGCACCCCGGGCGCATTGGTGAACACCGCTTCGGCAAGCGCGGCGATGGCATCAACCAGGTGCTCGCAATTGTCGAGCAGCAACAGCATCTCCCGCTCGCGCAGGTGAACCAGCAGGTCCGCGAGCGAGTTGTTCGAGAACAATTGCACGTCGAGTGCCGCGGCAACCGCATTGGCGACCCGTTGCGGATTGGCGAGCGATGCCAGGTCGACGAATCGCGCACCGTCGCGATAGGTTCCGCTGAGTTGTTCGGCCAACGCCAGGGCCACCGTGGTCTTGCCCATGCCGCCAGGCCCGACGATGGTCAGGAACCGCCGCCGCCGCAGACGACCAGCCAGTTCGACCACGAACTCGCGCCGGCCGACCATGCGGCTGAGCCGTGCCGGCAGATGGAAGACGGCAGGCGGTTGCGCGTCGCTCGGTGCGACGGCGGGGCGCGGCTCGGCCGGGACTTCGCGCACGACAGGGGCGGTAAAGCGATAGCCGCGTCCCGTCACGTTGACGATGTAGCGTGAGCCGCCCTGGCCGTGGCCGAGCACCTTGCGCAGCGCGGCGATGTGAACGCGCAGCGTGCTGTCATCGACGAAGACATTGGGCCAGGCGCGCGCTATCAGTTCGTCCCGTCCGACCAGTTCGCCGGCACGCTCGACCAGAGCGACCAGAATGTCGAATGCCCGGCTGCCGAGTCGGACCTGCACGTCCCCCTCGAGCAGAGTTTGCTGCGTGGGGAGCAACCGAAACGTCCCAAAAGTCCAGGTAGGAACGAGTAGCCTCCCGTTGGCTTCAACATGATGGTGCCGCGAGGCGCCGCGGCCGTTCAAGGGTTCCGGCTCGCGCCGCAGGACACCGCGACAGGGGCCGGGTGCAAACGGCAGTGCATCCGCACAAGCCGCCATACGGCAATGCCGGCTACGCACGCAACTTCTGGGAGGTGACTCTCAAAATAGGAAATGCGAACTGATATGGGCCACGAACAGGTGCTTCCCGTCGGCCACGCGTGGCTGGAAATCATCGCCCGCCCCAGCCAGGAGGTCTTCGCATCGGCGTTCACGAAGGATGTTGTTCTCGATGCCTCGGTCTTGAGCACTCCGATCGTGGGAGCCGTCGCCATCCGGGCATTCTTCGACGCGACGCGAGCGATGTACGATCAGATCGCTTTCGTTCACGAGACGCACTCAGACATGCGAACCCACCTTGAATGGGACGGTAAGTTTGGCGGGCGAGACATCGCCGGGGCGACGATCCTCGCCCATAACGCCGAGGGCGCGATCGAGAGCATTCGCCTTTATCACCGTCCCTACGACCAGGTGATCGCGTTCTCGGCCGAACTCGCCCGTCGACTTGCCGGTTAGCCCGCATTTCTCGGAATGTTGCGGGACGATGGCCCAGGGCAGTGTTGGGCATCGGCGGGCCAGGCCCGGCGCGGGCGATCAGCCCGTCGCGCCCGCGCGGCGACGAGCCGTGACAGGGACGTTGTGCAAACGGCAGCACGTCCGCACAAGCCGTCGGCAGCCACGACCAGCTACGCACCGGTTCGCGCCGACCTCCGGGCGCATTGCTGGAACCAACGGAGACAGTTCGTGAGCACTGCCCAAACGACCTCGGCGCAGCAGGAGCAGGGTACTGCGCTGATCACCGGTGCTTCCTCCGGCATCGGCGCCGTCTATGCCGACCGGCTGGCGCAACGCGGCTTTGACCTGTACTTGGTCGCCCGCGACCAGCAGCGGCTGGATGCGCTTGCCGCCGCGTTGCAGCAGAAGACCGGCCGCGCGATCCGCACGCTGCGCGCGGACCTTACCAACCGCGCGGACCTGCTGTCGGTCGCCGAGCGATTGCGCATCGATGGGGCGATCACGATGCTGGTCAACAATGCCGGCACGGTTGCGCCGGGCACGTTGCTCGACGGTGATTCTGACCAGCTCGAGGCGATGATCCAGCTCAACGTGGTCGCGGCGACGCGGCTGGCGGTCGAGGCCGCCCGCGCCTTCGTCGCACGCGGCCGCGGCACGATCATCAACATCGCTTCGGTGCTGGCCTTGACCCCCGAGCGACTGAATGGCGGCTACAGTGCCAGCAAGGCTTTCTTGCTGAACCTGACACAGGCCCTGCAGGCCGAGACATTGGCGGCCGGCGTGCGCGTGCAGGCGGTCTTGCCCGGCGCTACCCGCACGGAGATCTGGGCACGCTCGGGCAGGCCGCTCGCCAGCCTGCCGGCCGAAATACTGATGGAGGTGGATGAACTGGTTGATGCGGCGCTGTCCGGGCTGGACCAGGGCGAGACGGTCACCATCCCCTCACTCGAGGATCCCGCGCTCTGGCAGGCGTTTTCCGAGGCCCGCGCGGCGCTGGGCCCACACCTGTCGCGCAACCACGCGGCACGCCGCTACGGCGCGACACCATAGACAGCGGTCGGCCCGACGGTCGCATGAGGAAGGCACGCGAGCGGAAACCGCGAGGACCATGACGAACACGCCGACGGGCTTGACGGAGTGGTTGTGACGCGCGAATCATTAGCGCGTTCTAAAACAGAACTCTGCACTGCACTTGTTGGCATACGCGATATATGGTCCTGGAGGGAGCGACATGTCCGAGCATCCGACGGTCAAACCTGGCGCGGTCGTCGTTGGCGGTGTGGGGGAAGGACTCGGTTTTGCCCTCGCGGCACGCTTCGCCGCCGCGCACCATCCTGTGGTCATGCTCGCCCGCTCGCCGGAGCGATTGAACCTGTTCGTGCGCAAGATTGAGGACGCCGGGGGGACCGCCCAGGGACGCCGGATCGATCTACGCGATGAAGCGCAGGTGATCGCCATATTCACCGACGTCGCCGCTTCCTATGGTCGCATCGACGCGGCGATCTATAATGCGGGCGCGCAACACCGCAAGCCGCTGCTGGACATCACCGGGAGCACGTTCGAGAAGGTCTGGCGGCTTGGCTGCTTCGGTGCGTTCGTGTTTGGCCGCGAGGCGGTCCGCCATATGTTGCCGCACAACCAGGGTACGGTGATCTTCACCGGCGCGACCGCCTCGGTGCGCGGAGGTCCGCAGTTCGCCGCCTTCGCCGCGGCGAAGTTCGGCTCGCGCGCGGTCGCACAAAGCATGGCACGGGAATTCGGACCGCAAGGCATTCATGTCGCTTCCGTCATCATCGATGGTGGCATCGACATGCCGGAGATCCGCCGGCGATATGCCGCCACGGGCAAGACGATAACCGAGGACAGCCTGCTTGCGCCGGGCGCGATCGCCGAAACCTATTATCACATTCATCAGCAGCACCGCAGCGCCTGGACGCTGGAGACCGAACTCCGTCCATATGGGGAAAAGTTCTAACGGGAGGCAGCATGTCGGGGATCGTGGACGGGAGTGCCGTCATCTGGGGACCGCCTGGAACGGCGCGGGCCGATGTGGCTCTGGTGCTCTGGGGTATCGGAACGGCGCGCGCGCTTCGGGTCCATTGGATGCTTGCGGAGTTTGATCTGCCCTACATCTCCCACCGTATCCAGTCGCGCACCGGTGAGACGATGACGCCGGACTATCTGAGACTGAACCCGCGGCACAAGATTCCGCTGCTGCAGCATGGCAATCTGCTGATGACCGAAAGCGCGGCCATCGTGCAGTACCTCGCCGAGCGGTTTGTACCTCCCGCTGGTTTCTTCGCACCGACCGATCCGACGCGGCGGGCCAAGATTTTCGAATGGTGCTACTTTGTAATGAACGAGCTGGATGGTCACACGCTATACGTGATCCGACGCCATCTTGGCCTGAAGCACATCTATGGCGAGGCGCCGACCGCGGTCGAGGCCGCCAGGGTCTACTTCCGTAAGCAGATCGAAGCCGTGGAGCCCAATTTCAGTGCGACCCAGGCATATCTGTTCGGCGAACAGCTATCCATCGCCGACATCCTGCTGACCACCTGCCTTGATTGGGCGGCGCGCGTGGACATCGTGCTGCCGGACTCGGTCACGGCGTATTGTGAGCGCGTGTGCAGTCGCCCGGCGTATCGCGAGGCCACGCGCCGGAACGACCCGGCGATTGCTCCGCCGCCCGGGGCACGCCTGCACGCCGATGCGGGGGGCGTCTGATATGCCCGGCCCGCTGCACGGCATTCGCATTCTCGACCTTACGGGGATGATCTCCGGTCCGATGGCGACAATGATCCTAGCCGACCAGGGCGCCGATGTCATCAAGATAGAACCGCCCGCGGGCGATCTGATGCGCCACTATGGCGTCATGCGGAAAGGCATGTCGTCGTCGTTCCTGTCTAACAATCATGGCAAACGCTCGTTGGCAGTCGATATAAAGTCGTCGTCCGGACTGGAGATAGTCCTCAAGCTCGCCGCAACGGCTGATGTGCTGGTGCAGAACTTCCGTCCGGGCGCAATCGAGCGCATGGGCCTTGGCGAAGACGTGGTGCGCGCGGTCAAGCCGGACATCATTTTCGTTTCGATCAGCGGCTTCGGCGAACACGGTCCCTACGCCGCTCAGCGCGTCTACGATCCGGTGATCCAGGCTCTCTCAGGACTTGCCGAGATCCAGGCCGATCGCCAAACCGGTCAGCCGCGCATGGTGCGGACAGTGATCCCCGACAAGACGACGGCGGTAACAGCGGCGCAGGCGGTTACCGCGGCGCTGTTTTCGCGCGAGCGCACCGGCCAGGGTCAGCACGTGCGACTTGCCATGCTCGATACGATGGTTGCCTATCTTTGGCCGGAAGCCAGCTCGAGCCTCAGCTTTGTCGGCGACGAGGCCGATCCGGCGCGCGGTCAGATGGGGCTCGATCTCGTGTTCAAGACAAGGGATCGCTACATCACCGCCGGCGCCGTCTCCGACGCCGAGTGGCAGGGCATGTGCCACGCGCTGGAGCGGCCCGACCTGATCGAGGACGAGCGTTTCAACACGGTTGCGGCGCGATCGAGCAACGTCATCGAGCGGCGTGCGCTGATGAACGCTGAGCTTTCCAAATGGCCGTCGGCCGACATTCTCGACCGCTTGCAGGCCGAGAATGTTCCTTGCGCACCGGTGCTCAGCCGAACGGAAGTGCTAACCGACGCACAGGTCATCATCAACGGCATCATCGAAGTGCATGAGGACGCCGTGCTGGGATCGGTCCGCCAGCCCAGGCCGGCAGCGAGGTTCAGCGCCACGCCGGCCGCGGTGCGACGGCTCGCGCCATATCTCGGTGCCGACAATCGGGAGATCATGACCGAGCTCGGATATTCGACGGCGGATATCGAGCGACTGACGGAGGCAGGCGTGCTGCACGCGAAACCACCGCCGGGGGTTGCGTGAGACGCGGGGACACGACCGCTTGACCGGGCATGTGCTGGTTTCAACGGAGAATGGCGCGTTGCGGATCACATTGAACCGGCCTGCAAAGAAGCATGTGCTGACACTAGCGATGTACGCCGCCAAGACCAAAGCCCGGAGCTGTTCACGTCTGGCCCGGACGGTCAGGCTGCTATATAGGCCGGTTCCGGGCTCGATGGCGGGCAAACGAGGATTCGATGCGTTGGAACGAGCTTGGTGGGGAGCGGTGTTCGGTCGCCCGGACTGTCTCGGTGATCGGCGACCGCTGGACGCTGCTCATCCTGCGTGACTGCTTCCTGCGCATCCGTCGTTTCGAGGAATTTGAGGCGCGTCTCGGCGTCACCCGCCATATTCTCGCCAACCGGCTCAAGAAGCTGGTTAGCGCGGGCGTGCTGAAGAAAGTCCCGTATCACGAGCGTCCAACTCGTTATGAATATCGCCTGACGCAGAAGGGCCTGGAGCTTTATCCGGTGCTGATGAGCATCGTTCATTGGGGCGATGCTCATTTGGCTGGCCGCGCCGGTCGGCCGCTGCTGCACCGGCATATTGACTGCGGCCATCAGTTCGATCCGGTGTTGACCTGTTCGCAATGTCGCGAGCCACTTGATCCGCGACGTGTGCAGGTCGCGCCGGGACCAGGCGCAAGCCGGCAGCAGCGTAAATTTCATGCGGGATGGGGTGGGCCTGAGACCGCCAAAACATCCGCTGCCGAGACGACTGGTTCCGAACCGCTGTCGGATCGACGCCGCCGGGTCGCCGGGACCCAATAAGCCGCTTCAACGTCATGGCCCGCCGGAGCCTGTCCACGGGCGGCCCTTCGGGCCGACCCGGGGGCGGGCCATGACGTTGAAGCGTCGGTGGGTCAGTCCTTTCGCCACCTGATATTACCCGGGTTCTATTGCGGCACGTGGCAACGGCGGTCCTGCGACAACGGATCTTGCGTCCTGCCTTCATCAGTTCTAAAATAGAACGCACAGTCGATGCGGAGGAATTGGAGATGGACTCCAGGAACGCGACCGCCGTGGTGATGGGCGCCGGCGACTTCATCGGAGGCGCAATAGCAAAGAAATTCGCTGCCGAAGGATTTACCATCTTCGCCGGCCGACGCAATGGCGACAAACTTGCGCCTTTGGTCAGGGAGATCGAGGCTGCGGGCGGTCGGATATTCGCCCGCTCGCTCGACGCCCGGAAGGAAGCGGATCTCACCGCCTTCCTTCAGGCGGCGGACACCGCAGCGCCACTTGAGGTCTGCATCTTCAATATCGGCGCGAACGTTAATTTTCCGCTCATCGAGACGACCGAGCGCGTGTTCCGCAAGGTCTGGGAGATGGCGTGCTATTCCGGCTTCCTGGCCGGGCGCGAGGCGGCCCGCTTGATGCTGCCGCGCGGCCGGGGTGCGATTTTCTTTACGGGCGCTACCGCCAGCCTGCGCGGTGGCGTGGGCTATGCCGCATTCGCGGCCGCGAAGTTCGGCCTGCGCGGCGTGGCTCAGAGCGCCGCACGCGAACTCGGACCGAAGAACATCCATGTCGCGCATCTTGTCATCGATTCCGGCGTGGACACCGCCTGGGTGCGGGAGCGCATCAGGCAGAGGGAAGGCGAGGACGCGCTGCAAAACCTCGACCCAGATCGGCTGATGCGACCGGCGGCTGTCGCAGAAACATACTGGCAGATCTATCAGCAACCGCGCGATGCCTGGACGTTTGAGCTGGAAATACGTCCCTTTGGCGAGAAATGGTGAAGCAATGAGCACGGTCGAATTCCATTTTGACTTCGGCAGCCCAAATGCCTACCTGAGCCATCTCGTCATCCCCGACATTGAGCGTCGGACAGGAGCACGGTTTACTTATGTTCCGATCCTGCTGGGCGGCGTGTTCAAGCTCACGAACAATCGCTCGCCGGCGGAAACCCTCGTGGGCATCAAAAACAAACCGGAATATGCAAAGCTGGAAACCAGACGCTTCATCGCGCGGCACGGGATAACCCGTTTCACGCCGAACCCGTTCTTTCCCGTGAACACGCTGGTGCTGATGAGAGGCGCGATCGCCGCCCAAAAGCTTGGTATCTTCGAGCGATTTGTGGACGAAGTCTACCGGCACATGTGGGCGGAACCGAAGAAGCTGGACGACGTCGGCGTGCTGCGCGCGGCGCTGGCGGAATCGGAGTTGGAGGCCGAGGCGATTCTCACGCTCGCTCAGACGGCCGACGTGAAAGGCGAACTGCTCACGAACACGCAACGGTCGGTCGAACGGGGCACATTCGGGTCACCCACCTTTTTCGTGGGCGACGAGATGTTTTTTGGCAAGGATCGTCTGCGTGATGTCGCAGAGACAATTGTCGGCGAGTCGCAACGCTGATCAATATTCGGAAGGCACCGGCGTACGACACATCCGTGTGGCGTGTGGATGTACTACCAGGTGTCCGATTGATGTCGACGATTTTCATCCCCTGGCCCCCCAACGCGGTCTGGCGAATTGTCACATGCCGCGAAGCTGGCGGCGGCAATCGTGTCTCTGAATCGGCATCCAGGATGATCCGTGGTTCCATGATCCCGGGATGACTGATATGGCGTCCCGGACAAGTTCGTCGGCACATGCAAAGGCGCTGATCGAGGACATGGTCGAAGCGATCGAAGCGGACCGGGCGGCAGTGACGAGTGGGCGAAAGTCGCTCCACGTGCACCCGGTGATTGAAACGATGCCTCGCCGGGCGGACGTTCGCCCGCACGAACTTGCGGCGTCGTAGCAGAAGATGGCCGAGCCACCGACCTTCGCCATCCACCCAAGCTTCCTCGGCGTCACCCGCCGGGACAGCGATGCGGACTTCGTTGTCGCCGGTATCCCGCTCGACCTTGGCACCACCAACCGCGCCGGCGCGCGCGATGGGCCGCGCGCCATTCGCCAGGCCAGCCGCATGCTGGTCGATGGCGCGCATCCGACGCTGTGGACCGATCCCGCGACACTGTCCCTGGCGGACATGGGGGACCTCGGCATTGCGCTCGGCGACCTCCAGGCGAGCCTGGCACTGATCGAGCAGCGGGCCGCCGGCATCGCCCACCTGGTCGCGCTGGGCGGCGAGCATGGCATCACGCTGCCGCTGCTGCGGGCGGGCGCCAAACGCCTCGGCGCACCGCTTGCGCTGGTGCATTTCGATGCGCACGTGGACACCTGGCCAGACAATTTCGGTCAGGCCTACGGGCATGGCTCGGTGTTCTTCCATGCGATCAACGAAGGCCTGATTGATCCGAAACGAATGATCCAGGTCGGCATCCGCTCGCCGGTGCAACGAGACGTATGGGACTGGACACTCGGCCAGGGCGTGCGCGTGCTTGGCGCACAGGACGTGCACGCGTCTTCGCCTGACGCGGTGGCTGCCGCAATTCGTAAAACGATCGGCGATGCACCAGCCTATCTCAGCTTCGACATCGACGTGCTGGACCCGGCCTTCGCGCCGGGCACCGGAACGCCGGAGATCGGCGGCCTGGCAAGTTGGCAGGCGCAAGCCATTCTGCGTCGCCTTGGTGACCTGCACTTCGTCGGTATGGACATCGTGGAAGTCGCACCGGCCTACGACGTGGCAGAGATCACCGCGCTCGCCGCGGCGACGATCGCCTGGGAGTACCTCTCGCTGGTCACCGCGTAGCCGCGCCATGCGGTGGCGGTCTGGCCCGTCCCGAAAATATGCATTGCATTGCCGGGGCGTTTCCCCATATCACGCGCCCCCACCTCATCGCACTTGGTGTGGTGGTGTCTTGACGCATCGCACGTGCCGCGAGCCCCACAAGGGCACAGCAACGACGTAAGCGTCCTTTTCGGTCGGTCCGGTCACCAGTGGGCCGGGGTCGTTAGGGAGCTGCCTATGTTGGCTGATCTGTCGGCTGCGATGCGAAGTCCGCGCAGCATCCTCTGAAAATCGTCACCGGAGCGCTCTGGCGCTCCGGCTGTCGCGTTTCCCCGTCCACACACGTGGATCTCGGGCGCTCCGTGCGCCTGTCTGCTGTTGCGAGGAGTGTCTTTCCATGGACCTGCTGCGCTTTCGTTCCGCCGTCTCGCCGCTGCGTCGTGGCTTCAATCCAGCTCCCGCCGCACTGCCCCGCGTTGATGAATTGGTCGCGCTCAGCCGGCCGGAGGAGCCGATGCACTGCGTGCGTCCCGGCACACTCACCGCCGCCGCGCGCCACTTCGTTGCCGCATTCCCGGGCGACGTCCTGTATGCCGTGAAGTGCAATCCGGAACCCGTGGTGCTGCGCGCACTGTGGGAAGGCGGCGTGCGGCATTTCGACTGCGCCTCGCCGGCCGAGGTCGCGCTGGTGCGGCAGATGTTCCCCGATGCTGCGATTCATTTTATGCATCCGGTGAAGGCGCGCGGCGCGATCCGCGACGCCTGGGCGCGGCATGGCGTGCGCGACTTCGCGCTCGATTCCATCGATGAACTCGTCAAGCTGCGCACAGAGATTGCTGCCACCGGCGCGGCGGGCGAACTCGGCCTGATCGTGCGCCTGGCGCTGCCGAAGGGCCAGGCGGTGCTGGACCTGTCCGGCAAGTTCGGTGCGGAAGCGGATCAGGCAGCCATGCTGCTGCGCGCGGCGCGCCCGCACGTGGCGCGGCTCGGCGTAAGCTTCCATGTCGGTTCGCAGTGCCTCGATCCGCTGGCATGGCGGCGCGCACTGGCGCTGGTCGGCGAAGTGATCCGCGGCGCCGGTGTGGAGATCGATATCGTCGATGTCGGCGGCGGTTTCCCGGTCGCCTATCCGGATGTGGAACCACCCGCGCTCGGTGCGTTCATCGCCGAGATCGAGGACGGGTTCGAGCGGCTGGGCCTACCCGCGGCGACGCGGCTGTGGGCCGAACCTGGACGCGCGCTGGTTGCCGGTGGCGGCTCCGTCGTTGTACAGGTGCAGCTTCGGCGTGACGGCGCGCTGTATGTGAACGACGGCGTCTACGGCAGCCTGGCCGACGCCGGCACGCTTGGCTTCCGCTATCCGGTGCGGCTGATCCGCCCGGACGGCGCCGCGCCGGCGGCCGCGCTGCGTCCGTTCAGCTTCTTCGGCCCGACCTGCGACAGCGCCGACGCGATGCGTGGGCCGTTCCTGCTGCCGGCGGACGTGGCCGAGGGTGACTGGATCGAGATCGGCCAGCTCGGCGCCTATGGCGGTTGCCTGCGCACCGGCTTCAACGGCTTCGACCGCGCGCGCATCGTGGAGGTGCGCGACGCGCCGCTGTTCGACAGGGCACACGCAGCCGAACTCGCTGTCGCGGCCTGACCGCACCCCGATCCCGAAAAGGATTCGACCGATGAAGCACGTCGCGTTCCGCGGCCGGCTGGTCATGCTCGGCTTCGGCAGTATCGGCAAGGGCGTCCTGCCACTGATCCTGCGCCACATCGACATCCAGCCGGAGCAGATCCGCATCGTGACCGGCGATGCAAGGGGCGCGAAGATCGCCGCGTCGTACGGCGTCAGCACGCGTGTGCATAAGCTGACCCGCGACACGTATCGCGACGTGCTGACGCCACTGCTGGGACGCGGCGACTTCCTGCTGAACCTGTCGGTCGACGTGTCCTCGGTCGCGCTGATTGCGCTGTGCCAGGAGATCGGCACGCTCTATCTCGACACCTGCATCGAGCCATGGCCCGGGGGCTATACCGATCGATCGCTCACGCCTTCGCAGCGCTCCAACTACGCGCTGCGGGAAAGCGCGCTCGACCTGGCCCGCACGCTGCCAAGCGGGCCGACCGCCGTGCTGACGCATGGTGCCAATCCAGGTCTGGTTTCGCACTTCGTCAAGCAAGCGCTGCTGAACATTGCCTGCGATGTCGGCCAGCCGGCTCCGGCACCGACCACACGAGAAGGCTGGGCCGTGCTGGCGCAAGGCCTCGGCGTCAAGGCGATGCACATCGCCGAGCGCGACACCCAGGTGTCCAGCATCAACAAGCGGCCGGGCGAGTTCGTGAACACATGGTCGATCGACGGCTTCGCCGGCGAGGGCTGCCAGCCGGCGGAGCTGGGATGGGGCACGCATGAGCGCACGCTGCCGGCGGACGCAAGGCGCCACGATTTCGGCTGCGACGCCGCGGTCTATCTGCAACGTCCCGGTGCCTCGACCCGGGTGCTCAGTTGGACGCCGCTGGAAGGCCCGTTCCATGGCTTCCTGATCACTCACAACGAGTCGATTTCGATTGCCGATTATTACACCGTCAGCGAGAACGGCGCGGCGGTGTATCGCCCGACATTGCACTACGCCTACCATCCGTGCGAGGACGCAGTACTGTCGGTGCATGAGTTGGCCGGCAAGAACTGGCACCAGCAGGGCACGCAGCGGTTGTTGATGGACGAGATCGTTAGCGGCACCGACGAGCTCGGTGTGCTGCTGATGGGCCATGCGAGGGGCGCGTATTGGTACGGCTCGCGCCTTTCAATCGATCAGGCACGCGCGGCGGCCCCGCACAACAACGCCACCAGCCTGCAGGTGGCCGCGGCGGTGCTGGGTGGCGTCGTCTGGGCGATCGAGAACCCGAGCGCGGGGATTGTCGAGGCGGATCATCTCGACCATTCCCGGGTGCTGGAGGTCGCGCGCCCCTACCTTGGCGAGGTGCTTGGCGTCTACTCGGACTGGACGCCGCTACAGGACCGCGCCCGACTGTTCGCGGAGGATGTGGACGCGGAGTGCCCATGGCAATTCCGGAATGTGCGAGTGGCGTAACAATCGTGATGCAGCCGCAGGGCGGGCAAGCGAAGCGCCTTCCGCCATCCTTCCTGCCGTCAGAAAGTGGCGGAAGGCGCTTCGCTTGCCCGCTCCACCGCTGCTAAACAGAAACTACGGCTTCGGGGTCAGCGTCGGTGATTGTGCACACGAACCCAAGCTTCGCGATCTGACTGACCAGCCATTGTGCCTGAGCCTTCGGCGACGCGCTATGGAAATGGTCTGGCCCGAGGTCATGGTAAAAGGTGCCATCACGCAGCATGTGGTAGGTGGCGGTTAAGATGGAAGCGGCGACGGCGCAGATGGCCTTCTTGGGTCCGCGGCGGTGGCGCAGGCGCTGAAACTGGGCATGTAAATAGCCGGTCTGTTTCTTGACCCCGGCCCAGGCGCATTGCACCAAAGTGGTTTTCAGCCAGGTTGCGCCCTTGCGCATCTTGTTGGAGCGTCGCTTGCCGGCACTCTCGTCGTTGCGTGGGCAGAGGCCCGCCCATGAGATCATCTGGCCCGCGGTCGGGAAGCGGCTCATGTCGATGCCGATCTCCGAGATGATCACCTGCGCCGTCAGATCGCTGACGCCAGGGATGCTGCGCAGCACGCGCACCGCATCACGAAAAGGGTCGAGGTCATGGTCCACCGCCTCATCGATCTCAGCCAAGGCGGCGTCCAGGGTATCGATCTGGCGCAGATGCAGACGCAGCAGGAAGCGGTGGCGGTCCGCCACGCGTCCCTATAGGGCGGCATGCACCTTGTCACGCGGCGCCTTCACCCGGCGGTCAATCAGCGTCAGCAGATGATCGGGATCGGTCTCACCGTTGATCAACGCCTCACGGATCGCTCGGCCGCTGACGCCCATGATGTTGGTCAGCACGGAAGCCAGCTTGAGATTGGCATCCTCCAGCGTCTTCTGGATCCGCTGGACGTGACTGGCCTGTTCGCGTACCAACTGCTTGCGGGTGCGCAACAGAGCCCGCATCTCCTGCGTGGCAGGTTCAGGCACGAAGCTGGCGCGGATCAAACCGTGCGCCAACAGATCGGCCAGCCAGGTCGCGTCGGCCACGTCGGTCTTGCAGCCGGGCACATTCTTAACATGTGCGGCGTTGGCCAGGATGAGCGTCATGTCGCCATCCGAGAGTATGTGCCAGACCGGCTACCAGTAGACGCCGGTTGCCTCCATGCCGACGTGGGTGCAGCCGCACTCGTTCAGCCAGTCGGCCAACGCCAGTAGTCCGGGCGTCGTCGTGTCGAACGTGCGAACCTCGGCCTGCGCCGTGCCCTCGGCCGCCAGGCGGACACACGCCACCACCGTGTCCTTGTGTACGTCCAGGCCGGCGCAGCGCGGGTAAAGAACCTCCATTGTGCTCTCCTTCTCTGCCGCCGCCGACGCAGGGCACCCCGGAAATAAAGTTAAACAACGCGCTCCCGGACATCGCTGCCCATGGCGCAATCGGGGGTGCTTTGGGTGCCCCGGATCCAACTTATACGCGGGTTCGCTCACACCATGATGACGACCGACCTCTCCGCCAGCGGCCGGCAAACAGTAGCCGGCCGGGAAACAGTCGCAACAGTTTCATTCACGGCGGGTCGGTCGTGACGGTGGAAACTTATACCA
>DASRQX010000054.1:0-7267 GCA_035696165.1 Acetobacteraceae bacterium
TCCGCCACGCCGATCCGCCGCTCGGTGCGCTTGAAATACGGCAGCACGTCGGTGTAGCCCCAGCCGCGATTGCCGCGCTGCGCCCAATGGTCGAAATCCGCCTTCTGGCCGCGGTTGTAGACCATGCCGTTGATCGAGCTCGACCCGCCCAGCGTGCGCCCCTGTGTGGTGGGGATGCGCCGGCCGCCCGAGCCTTCGCTCGGTTCGGTGGTGAACTGCCAAGTATAGGTCGGGTTGAACAGTATCTTGATGAACCCGGCCGGCACATGGATGTAGGGGTGGCGATCCGGCGGCCCGCATTCCAGCACGCACACGGTGACGCCCGCATCCTCGGTCAGCCGGCTCGCCAGCACCGATCCCGCGGCCCCGGAGCCGACGATCACGTAGTCGAACGCGTCCCCGAGCCCGCCATTCTGATGCGCCGCCATCAAATCTCCCGCCCCATCGCCTCGCCCCAACGCCTCGGCCCAACGCCTCGGCCCAACGCCTCGGCCCAACGCCTCGGCCCAGTGCTTCGCCCCGATGCCTCGCCCCAGCGCTCCCAGCCCCGGTTATCGCATCTGCGGCCGTTGCAACGCCGTAGACGGCCACATAAGCTGCCCCCAACAGGCTGGGTTCGTCCACGGGCAAGCACCCCGTGGTTCAAGCAACCAAGAGCACGGGGAGCGTTGAGATGAAGCGTCGGGACGCATTGACGGTGATTGGCACGGCTCTGGCCACCGGCGCGGCATGGACCGCGGCACATGCCCAGACGACGCCCGGGGTCACCGCAACCGAGGTGAAAATCGGCCACACCATCGCGTACAGCGGGCCGGCCTCGGCCTACGGCGTGATCGGCAAGCTGGAAGCCGCCTTCTTCAAGATGGTCAACGACCAGGGCGGCGTCGCCGGCCACAAGATCAATTTCATCTCCTACGACGACGGCTACAGCCCGCCGAAGACGGTGGAGCAGGTGCGCCGCCTGATCGAGGAAGACCAGGTCGATTTCCTGTTCAACACCCTCGGCACGCTGACGAATTCGGCGATCCAGCGCTACGTGAACCAGAAAAAGGTGCCGCATTTGTTCGTCGCCACCGGCGCGGACAAATGGGGCGACTATCAGCACTTCCCCTGGACCATCGGTTTCCAGCCTAGCTATCGAACCGAAGCGCAGATCTACACGAAATACATCCTGGCCAACGTGAAGGATCCGAAGATTGCGATCCTGTACCAGAATGACGACTTCGGGAAGGACTATCCGGCCGGCGTCAAGGATATCCTCGGCGACAAGTTCGACAAGCTGGTGACCACCGCCACCTATGAATCAACCGACGCGACGGTGGACAGTCCGATCACCTCGCTGCAGGCCTCCGGGGCCAACGTCCTGCTGGTTGTTGCTATCCCGAAATTCGCCGCCCAGGCGATCCGCAAGGTTTACGACCTGGGCTGGAAGCCGACCTTCATCATGAGTAACGTTTCAATTTCGGTTGGTTCCGTGCTGACCCCGGCGGGGCCGGAGAAAGCCGTCGGCATGCTGTCGACCAACTATTTCAAGGACCCGGTGGACCCAAACTGGGCGAACGACAAGGGCATGCAGGAATGGCGCGATTTCATGGCAAAGAACATGCCGGGCGCCGATCTGACAGACGCCAGCTATGTATACGCCTACGGCGTCAGTAAGACGATGTTGCAGGTGTTGAAGCAGTGCAATGGTGACTTCTCACGCGAGAATGTCATGAAGCAGGCGACCAACCTGCATGACCTTGAACTGCCGACGTTGCTGCCGGGCGTCAAGGTGAACACCAGCCCGACCAATTATCACCCGATCAAGGCATTGCAAATGATGCGCTGGGACGGCAAGACCTGGGTGCTGTTCGGTCCAGTGATCGAGGGCGCCAGCACCTAGATCGTGCCCAGCGTGACCCACAGCGGCGTGCCCGAAGTACACCTCTCCCGCTCTTCGCGGGAGAGGTCGAGGCGCGAAGCGACGAGGGTGAGGGCGGTGCACGCGGCACGACCCTCACGCGCGTCGCAACTGCGCCGCGACCTTGGTCCGCTCTTCGCGGCCGAAGCCTGCCAGCGCGGGAGAAGTGTACGCAACTCACTTCCGCGCCATCGTGACTTGTGCTGATCCAGCAACACACCTGATGCCGGCCGCCGACCTGTCACCCTTGCTGAGCGTCCGCGATTTGGCCGTACGCTTCGGCGGCGTCGTGGCACTCAACGGCGTGTCCTTCGACGTCGGGCGCAATCAGATCTGCGGGCTGATCGGGCCCAACGGCTCCGGCAAGACCACGCTGTTCAACTGCATCAGCGGCTTCTATCGCCCCAGCGCAGGCCACATCACGTTCGATGGCACCAGGCTGACCGGGCTGCCGCGCTACCGCATGGCGAGCCTGGGCATCGGCCGCACCTTCCAGAATGTGGCGCTGTTCCGCAACCTGAGTGTGCAGGACAACGTGCTGGTGGGCGCGCACCACAACGGTCGTTCCGGTTTCCTCGCCAACGCGCTGCGCCTGCCGGTCGTGCGGCACGAGGAGCAGCAGGCCGCGGCGCGCCTGGCACCGCTGCTGGAACTGCTCGATCTCCGCAGCGTCGCGCGGGTCGAGGCCCGCGCCCTGCCATTCCCCACGCAGAAACGCGTCGAACTGGCGCGCGCCCTGATCAGTGCGCCCAGCCTGCTGCTGCTGGATGAACCCGCCGGCGGCCTCAACCACAGCGAGGTCGATGAACTGGCCGCGCTGCTGCAACGCATCCAGACGCATTTCGCGCTGAGCATCCTGCTGGTCGAGCATCACATGAGTCTCGTGATGCGTGTCTCCCATCGCGTCGTGGCGCTGGAGTTCGGCCGCAAGATCGCTGACGGCACGCCCGACGCGGTGCGTAACGAACCCGAGGTGATCCGCGCCTATCTGGGGGACGCGCATGCCAACGCTGCCTGAGGCCCCCACACCGCCCGAGGCCCGGTCGCTGCTCGAAACCCCGCCATTGCTTGAAGCAAAGCGCCTGCACGCCGGCTATGGCGAAACCCGCGTACTTCACGGCATCGACTTCGTGGTTGTACAGGGCGGTGTCACCGCGCTGCTCGGTGCCAATGGCGCCGGCAAGACCACCACGCTGCGCGCCATCTGCGGCATGCTGCGCCGTAGTGGCGAGATCCGGCTGGCCGGCGAGCGCATCGACACCGCGGCGACCGAGGACATCGTGCGCCGCGGCGTCGCGCACGTTCCGGACGGCCGCGGAACGTTCCTGGAGCTGACGGTCGAAGAGAATCTCCGCCTCGGTGCCTATACCAGGCCGAAGCAGGAAGCCCGCGCCGACATTCAGCGCACGTTCGACTACTTCCCGCGTCTGGCGCAACGGCTGCGCCAGCAGGCCGGCACGCTGTCGGGCGGCGAGCAGCAGATGCTGGCGATCGCCCGCGCGCTGGTGCTGCGCCCGCGCCTGCTGCTGCTGGATGAACCGTCCTTTGGCCTGGCACCGCTGATCGTCGCCGAAATCTTCGTCATTCTGCACCGCATCCGCGCCGATGAGGGCGTCAGCATCCTGCTGGTTGAGCAGAACGCATCGCTCGCGCTGGACTTCGCCGATCACGCCTATTTGCTGGAAACCGGCCGCATCGTCGTCGCCGGTCCCGCCGAGGAAATCCGCCGCGACGAAGCGGTGCGGCGTTCGTATCTTGGATATTAGGGGCGTGGCGGTGACATCATTGCAGATCATACACATCACGCGGCCACACGAGATTGGCTTCGGGCCTTCGCTCGTCCGCAAGAAGAATTCACCACGGAGGCACGGAGACACGGAGAAGAAAATCGATGGCGCTCCGCGCGAAGCATATTCGTTGCCTTCTCCGTGTCTCCGTGCCTGCGTGGCGAATTTCGTTTGCTTGCGGGCCATCCACCGCCCCAGCCAACCGGCCTGTGCGGCAAACCCATGATCGAAGGCATCCTGCACCAGATCATCTCAGGCATCGCCACCGGCGGCATTTACGCCTCGGTCGCGCTCGCACTCGTCATGATCTACCAGGCGACGCACCACGTGAATTTCGCCCAGGGCGAGATGGCGACCTTCTCCACCTACATCGCGCTCACCCTGATCAACGCGGGCCTGCCCTATTGGGTGGCGTTCGCCGGCGCGGTCGTCATCTCGTTCGCCATCGGTGTGGCGATCGAGCGCATTCTGATGCGTCCAATGGCCAACGCGCCGGTGCTTGCCTCGGTCGGCGTCTTTGTCGGCTTGTTGCTGATCATCAACAGCCTGTCGGGCTGGCTGTTCGACTATACGATCAAGCAGTTTCCCAGCCCATTCGGCAGCGGCAAGCCGATATTCGGCGGCTTCGCGTCGAGCCATGAACTCGGCTCGACCGCGGTAACGCTGCTCGTCCTGACCGTGGTGTATCTGTTCTTCCGCCACACCAGGCTCGGCTTAGCGATGCGTGCCGCCGCGTTCAATCCGACCTCGGCACGACTGGTCGGCATTCGGGTTGGCTGGATGCTGGCGCTCGGCTGGGGCCTGGCGGCCGCGATCGGCGCGATTGCCGGGATGATGGTGGCGCCGATCGTCTTCCTCGATCCCAACATGATGTCGGGCATTCTGCTCTATGCCTTCGCCGGGGCCTTGCTGGGTGGCATCGACAGCCCGCTCGGCGCCGTGCTCGGCGGGTTTGCCGTCGGCGTGATCGAGAACCTGATGGGCGCCTACGTCGTCGGCACCGAACTCAAGCTGACCGTGGCACTCATCATCATCGTCTGCGTGTTGGTGGTGAAACCATCGGGCCTGATGGGCCGCACCGTGCAGAGCCGGGTGTAGCCGGTGCGCGGGATACTGCCGGCGACCCTGCCCATCGGCCTGCCCGCTGCTCTGGTCGCCCTCGCGGCGTTGGTGGCGGCGGCGTTCGTCTTCAGCGACTACCACCTGTTCCAACTTACCATGGTTGTGGTCTACGCAATCGCGATCCTGGGCATGACGGTGCTGACCGGGATCAACGGGCAAATCTCACTGGGCCACGGTGCGTTCTATGCGATCGGCGCCTACACCACCGCCGCGCTGATGACCGCCTGGAACGTGCCCTATTGGGCGACCTTGCCGGTGGCCGCCCTGATCTGCGCCGGCTTCGGCTTCCTGATCGGACTGCCGGCGCTGCGCCTGGGCGGCCTCTATCTGGCGCTGACCACCTTCGCGCTCGCCGTCGCCGTGCCACAGGTGCTGAAATACAAATCGATGGAACACTGGACCGGCGGCGTGCAGGGCTTGGTGATCGACAAGCCGGACCCGCCGTTCGGCTTGGCAATCAGTCCCGACCAGTGGCTGTACCTGTTCACGCTGGCGGTCGGCGCGCTGATATTCCTGCTGGCCTGGAACCTGACGCGCGGGCGGATCGGCCGGGCCATGATGGCAATCCGCGATCACGCTCTGGCCGCCGAGGCGATGGGCATCAACATCGCGCTGCTGAAAACCCGCACCTTCGCGGTCAGCGCGATGTGCACCGGCGTCGCCGGCTCGCTCGGCGCGATCGCCGTGCAGTTCGTGGCACCCGACAGCTTCGGTGTGTTCGTTTCAATCACCCTGTTCGTCGGCCTGGTGGTGGGCGGCGTTGCCTCGATCCCCGGCGCGTTGTTCGGCGCGGTGTTCATCGAGTTCATCCCCAACCTGGCGGACCAGGTCTCGAAGGCAGCACCCGGCGCGGTCTATGGGGTCATCCTGATCGCGTGCATGTATGTGATGCCGTCCGGCGTCGGCGGCGCGCTGGCGCGGCTGGCGAGCAAGGTCAGGGCTCCGCCCTGAAGCCCGCCAAGGGGTGCAGCCCAGGCCGGCCCAGTGCCCCCCTCCCGTGCCCCCAATCAACATGGATGGAGTCCAGAGGCTCCGCCTCTGGTGGGGGTCCAGGGGGCAAAGCCCCCTGGCGGGGTCCGGGGCGGAGCCCCGCCTGCTCTTGCAGCAGTCTCAACGTGGTATAAGGTCTCGTTCAGTCGAATCGGGTTGGGCAATGTCGTTCGGGCGTGAATTCAAGCGACGGATACGCGGTGTGATCGCGCCGGTAGTGTTCCTGGCGGTCACCGGATATTTCTGCTGGAACGCGGTGCAGGGGCCGCACGGTTTGAAATCCGCCACCGCCCAGCGGGCGGTGCTCAAGCAGGCGCAGGCCGACCTGGCCGCGGCCGAGGCCGAGCGCGATGCCTGGCAGCGGCGGGTCCAGGCGCTGGAGAACGACCATCTCGACCGCGACATGCTGGACGAGCGGGCGCGCGCACTGCTGAACCTGGCGAACCCAAACGACATCATCGTGCAGTACGATCCGAAGGATCGCCTGTTCTAGCTTCCCCCGATTACGTTGCTATACCGGAATTCTCCTCCGCCCCCCGGGATTTGTGTCCGCCCCGCGGTACAGGTTCGTGAAGACGACCGCCAGCACGCCAACCAGGAAAATCCCGTCAAACGTTCCGGCTCCCCCAATTGAGGCAACAGGCGCTCCCAAACCCCGCAACGCGCCGAGATTGAGCAGATCGGCCCCGATGAGTGTTCCGAGGCTGCCGCAAACGTAGGCCAAGGGAGTGGCCCGTGTGCGTGACAGCGCCGCCGCCGCGATCGCCGTCGTTAGCGCCGGAACGATCGTCGGCAGCGCAATGCCGAGGCCAGGAACCGGATGCGCCAGCACGTGGCATACCGCCGTGACGCAGGCGGTCGCCACGAGACCGCGCACCCACAGTCTGTATTTGATGAGCAGGTACAACGAGACCACGCCGGGGACCAGCGCGCCGCCGACAATCACCGCGATCACCGTGCCCGGCCAGTCGACCACGGCCGGAACCGCGTAGTCCACGCCGAAGAAATTGACCGCCTGGGTGGTCAAAATCTGCTCGCCGGGCAACCTGGCGACCGGAATGTTGAAGTAGCTGCCGAGCAGCGACGCGAATAGCTGCCACAGGGCCGGGCGGGGCCGAAGCCCGATGCGCGTGTAGGTGTAGCTCAGGACACCAAACTCGACCAGCGCAACCAGCCCGACGAAGATCCCCACTAGGATCGAGAAGAACGGCAGCGACAGCGGCAAGTAGTGCAGGTTGCTCAACCGTGGGTTCCCACTGTGACGGTTGCCCGCGCGCGGTCATCGCGAGCCGGCCCGGCATCCACGACTGCACTTTGCTGCAGGAACGCAAGAACCTATGCGGGTGGGAGTGGCAGCCAGGCGCTGGATCGGGTTCGGTATGCGTCCCACAGCACGAGGGAGCAACCGATGCGTATCGAGACCCAACCGCAAGACCACCCGACCGCCACCACGGGGGAGACTGCC
>DASRQX010000055.1:0-7344 GCA_035696165.1 Acetobacteraceae bacterium
TTGTAGCGCAGCACCCAGTCACGCAGTGTCTGCCGATCCATGCCGTTCAGCTGCGCCGCCGCCTCGCGTGGATGGCCCTCCAGCACCAGTGCTATTGCCAGCAGACGCCGCACCACCGCACCGGCCTGCGTCCGCGCCGCCAGTTCCCTCAGCTCCGTCGCCGAAAGCTCAACACGGGTGATCTCGATCGGCCTGCCCATCCGGTTGCACTCCCTGCGAATCGTCGCGACACGCAGAGGGAATCGTACTCAAGCCGATTCGGGAATCTCCCCGGGGAAGAGTCGATCATTCTGACGGCTGGTATAATATCCTCGCTCGCACACAGCACTTTAGATCGGACGCGCCATTGTCCTGCATTCTCCCGGCATTCCCTATCGCAAGAATTATTAAAACTGATTTGTGAGACAAACCAGTAGTGAAATTTGTTCAATAGTATTATAGGGAAAATGTCCGCGTTGATATGATCGGACCGAAGAGTCCAAACACAAGCCGGGTCCAAGTCGTTGAGAAACGCCTTGCAACAAACCCCGCCTGGAGATGCTCAGCGAGCATGTCAGCGGCACATCGCAAGAAAACTCAGCATCTGCAAGGAGAAACCCATGCCTGAGCTGTCGCACACCGATCCGCGGAGCGCCGCGCTGCTGGTGATGGATTATCAGGTCGATACCCTCACCAGGTTCATGACGGCTGCACAGTCTGCCGATGCAATCGCGCGCGTGCCTGATCTGATCGCCAAGGCACGAGACGCGGGCATGATGGTGATCCATGTCGTTGTCGCATTCCTCCCGGCCATCCCGAGGTCAGCCCCCGCAACCCCCTGTTCAGCGCACTGAAGGCAAACGGAATGATGGTGGCCGGCAGCGAAGGCGCCGCAATCTATCCTGCCGCAGCGGCACAAGACGGGGAACCGATCGTGGTCAAGCACCGCATCAGCCCGTTCGTTGGCACCGACCTGGAGACGTTGCTGCGCGCCAACGGCATCGACACGCTGGTGCTCGCCGGTGTTCACACCAGCGGCCTCGTGCTGTCCACCGTTCGCCACGCCGGCGATCTGGATTATCGGTTGGTCGTCGTCCGCGATTGCTGCGCCGACCTAGATGCAAAGGTGCATGCGATGCTGCTTGACAGCGTCATCGCGAAGCAGGCGGCCGTCGTCACCACGGCAGAGCTCGCCGGCGCCCTGCCTGGCAGGTCTTCATGAACGAGCGCGCGCGATAGACCTGGAGAAGCGTCGCCGCCAAGACCGGGTGTATTGGCCCGACGAGTGTAAGCCCCGATGAGTGCAGCAAGATGCGAAAACCTGTTGGCGCGGCAAGGACCAAGCCAGCACCCGCGAGTGTGCGAGAAATGCGGGCTAGACGCAACTTGCAATCCGGCTACATTTTGCCGAACGCACAGCGAGACGGAGATCGAAGGCAGTTGCGATGGGAAGTTCGCTCGCACACCGGGGAGGACAAAATGACATACGCAAGCACGGCTATAGCAGGGCCACGCATCCGCATACCGCACGTTGCGATGCCGAAGTTGCGGTCCCTCCGATTGTCGCCGCGAGCCCGGGCTCTGCTGATGATGGGCATCATGATCAGCCCTTGCTTCCTCACCGACACCATCGGCTATTGCGTCCAGCGGCTGTTCAACACCGCCAACCAAATTGCCGAGCGGGAAGCACCCGACACGATGCTCTCGCAGATCAGCAAGTTTGACGTTGCCTGCCCCGCCACGGACACGTCGGTCGCGGCGCAGGAGGGGTGGGCCGGCTATGCGGCTCATCAAGGCTGGCCCATGTTTCCGCAGGCCGGCGTGCGATGCTTCAATCCGGATCGGAACTTGCGCGGCGTCGTTGGGCTAAAGGTGTTCAGCGTCGCGTGCCCGACGGCGGTTCTCTCCGCCTTGGACCAGCGACGATGGGTTGCCTATGCCGCGGACCACAATTGGGGTCCATATCCACAGGCTGGTGCGGGATGCGTTGATCCGTGAGTTGGTCGGCGCCTCGCTGCGGCCGGCGACTCGCGGCGGATCGCGCATGCGCACGGAAGGGACAGCGAGTTCCGTGCGTCCGAAGAGGCTCGCCACAAGCTTCGTTTCGGGAGGAACACAGCAATGACACAGGTCGGCACAGGCAACCACACCTACGAACTCATCCCCGATTTCCTCAAGCTCCCCAACGGAGAAAAATTCGGCTTGGTCAGCCGGGTGGCGACAGACCGACGCGATCGCGTCTACGTATTCCAGCGCAAGGATCCCCCGGTGGTGGTCTTCGACCGCGCGGGAAACTACCTGGGCGCCTGGGGCAGCGGCGAGGTCACCGACCCGCACGGGTTGAAAATCGTCGATGACGTCGTCTACACCACCGATCGCTCCGACTCGGTGGCAAAATCGTTCACGCTGGACGGCAAGCCCCTGCTGGCGCTCGGCCAACGCGGTGTGCATTCCGACACCGGCTGCACCGGGTCCCCTTGGCTCGCGCCGCGCGCGGCGGGGCCGTTCAATCACCCAACCGAAATGATCTCCCACCCCAACGGCGACATCTACGTGACCGACGGCTACCGCAATGCTCGCGTGCACCGCTTCACGCGCGACGGCCGGCTGGTGATGTCATGGGGCACCCCGGGCAAGGCACCAGGAGAATTCCACCTGCCGCACAGCGTGGCTATCGATCCCGACGGCAAGCTCTACGTGGCCGACCGGGCGAACAAGCGCATTCAGATTTTTTCCCCCGACGGCGACTTCCTGGACATGTGGACCGGCATGGGCGGGCCGAACGACATCACGCGCGGCCAGGACGGCACGTTCACCATTGCCGAGCAGGAAGACGGCGACCAGCCCGCGTTTGTCTGCGTGCGCGATGCGGCGGGAAAAGTGCTCGCCCGCATGGAGAGCCGCCATGTGCACGGCGTGGGCGTCGACTCGCACGGCGACATCTACGCCGGATTGACGGTGGACCGTAGCGTAGACAAGTTCGTGCGAACGGGCTGAGGGCCATCGCAAGCAGGTTGACCGGCACCCTCTGCGGACATTCAAACCGACCCGCGCACCCGGCGAAGGAAATCAATCGCGCCGGTCCCGGGATGATCGGTAAACCGAACGACCCGGACTGAGAAAATCGATCGTCGATCGTTGCACCGCCTTAGCTTAAGTGGAAGGCGTCATATGACGCCTGCCGCGCGCAACCCGGCGATGCGATCCGCACTGTAGCCGATCTCCCGCAGCACCGCATCGGTGTCCGCGCCGAGCGCGGGCGCCGGGTTGCGGGGCATCTCGGTTCCCGGCAGGCGAAACGCCGGCGCCACCATGCGGAAATCCGCCCGCTCGGGATGGGCGTAGGACCATACACGGTCCTCGTCAGTGATAAACGCCGAGGTCAGCGCGTTCTCGATGTTGTGCACCGGTGCGGCGGGCACCTCGCCGGCGAAACACACCAGCCAGTCCGCGGTGGAGCGGGTCGACAAGGCGTCATCCAGCAGCCCGGTCAGCGTCTCGCGGTTGGCCAGCCGCGCCTTGAACGTCGCAAACCGCTTGTCGTCCGCCCAGTCCGGCCGGCCGATCTTGGCGCACAGCGCCGGCCAGAATTTCTGCTTGTTGCACATGATGAAGATCCAGCCGTCCGCGGTGCGGTAGAGTTGGCTGGGGGTCAGCGACGGGTGCGCCGAACGCGGTTCGCGGCCCTGCGCATGGCCCTCATTCAGGAACCATGTCGCCAGGTAGTTCAGGTTCGCCAACGCGGTGTCGAACAGGCTAACCTCGACGTCCCTGCCCTGCCCGGTTGCGCGTGCGGCAACGATGCCGCCAAGCAGCGCCAGCGCGGCGTAGACCCCCGCCATCATGTCGACAATGGACAGGCCGAAGCGCGCTGGCGCGCCGTCAGGCTCACCGGTCAGCGACAGGTAACCCGCTTCGGCCTGCATCAGGTAGTCATAACCCGGCCAGTTCGCCCGGCTGCCGTCGCGCCCATAGGCCGACAGGTGCGCGCAGACGACGCGCGGGTTGGATGCCTTCAGGTCGTCATAGGTCACACCCAGCCGCGCCGGCTGATCGCCGCGCAGATTGTCCAGCACACCGTCGGCGGTTCGCACCAGGTCGCGCAGCACCGCCTTGCCCTGGTCCGTGCGCAGGCTGAGCGTGATCGAGCGCTTGTTGCGGTTGAACGCCTGGAAGAAATGACTGTCGTGCGCGCCGAGGCAATACGGCCCGACCTGGCGCGACACATCACCGCCCTCGGCCGGGTTTTCGATCTTGATCACCTCGGCGCCCATGTCGGCAAGCTGCATCGAGCCGAACGGTCCGGCACCGTATTGCTCGACCGCCAGGATGCGCATGCCGGCCAGCGGCAGCATCATATCGGATTCCGCTGCACGAGCTGGCGCGCGATGATAATGCGTTGCAGTTCGTTGGTGCCCTCGCCGATCACCAGCAGTGGCGCGTCGCGGTACAGACGTTCGACCGGGAATTCGGTGGAATACCCGTAGCCGCCATGCACGCGCATCGCCTCGGTTGCGTTTTCCAGTGCCGCCTCGGTGGCGAACAGCTTGGCCATGCCGGCTTCCATGTCGCAGCGAAGGCCGCGATCGTACATCTCCGCCGCTCGCTGCGTCAGCAGCCGCGCCGCCTCGGTGCGCGTTGCCATGTCGGCGAGCTTCAACTGGATCGCCTGGTGTTCGGCGATCGGCTTGCCGAAGGTTTTCCGCAGTTGGGCGTAGCGCAGGGACAGGTCCAGCGCCGCCTGCGCGATGCCAACGCCGCGCGAGGCAACATTGATGCGGCCAAGTTCCAACCCGGACAGCGCGTGCTTCAGACCGAAGCCCTCGACGCCGCCGATCAGGCGATCCGCCGGCACGCGGTAATCGTCGAACACCAGTTCGGCGCTGTCGATACCCTTGTAGCCGAGCTTTTCCAGCTTGCGGCTGACGCTGAAGCCGCGGCCTTTTTCCGCCAGGAACAGGCTCATGCCGCGATGGCGTGGCACGGCCGCGAGATCGGTCTTCACCAGCAGCGCGAAACAGGCGCCATGGATGCCGTTGCTGATCCACGTCTTGGTGCCGTTGATCACGTAATGATCACCGTCGCGCCGCGCAGTTGTACGGATCGCCTGTAGATCGGTGCCGCAATCGGGTTCGGTCAGCGCCAGGCCGCCGCGCAGTTCGCCGGTGGCGAAGCGCGGCAGGAAGTCTCGCTTCTGCGCCTCGGTGCCCTGCCGCTCCACCACCGCCGCCATGATCAGGTGCGAGTTGAAGATGCCGGTCAGCGACATCCAGACGCGGGCGATCCGCTCGACGATCGCGGCATAGGTGGCGCAAGTCAGCCCGAGGCCGCCGTATTGCGCGCCGATGGTGGCGCCGAACAGCCCGAGCTCACGCATCCGCGCAACCATCTCGGCCGGCCAGGTGTCGGATTTTTCCAGCGCGTGCACGTGCGGCGCGACATCGCGTGCCAGGAAGGCCTCGATCGTATCGAGGATCAGTGCGTCGGACACGTCACGCGGGCTTCCGGTTTCGGTCCACAGGCAAATCGATCAGCGTCGGTCCGTCGCGACGAAATCCCCCACCGGTTCGATCGGATCGATTGCCATACCGGAATCGATTGCAATTGCCCAACAGCAGGCGCACACTCGCTTAGCAGCAAGCCGTCGCCCGACGGGGATAGTCCCGACAGGTATCGCCGCAACACACCTGGCATCGTCATCCTTCCCCGCAAGCCGGCACCGCCCCACTTCCCACGGCGCCCGCCGGCCGGCACATTGTAGGCAAGCAAGCAGGCTTTAACCAGACGACAGGAAGGCGTTCACCCATGCCGCAGATCGCACGCCGCGCCGCATTGGCGGGCCTGGCACTCGTGCCGCTCGCCAGACCCGGGATCATCCGGGCGCAGAGTACCTCGAAGTCGGTGAAGATCGGCCTGCTCAGCGACATGAGCGGACCGTATCGAGATGTCGGCGGCCCGGGCAACCGTGTCGCGGTCGAACTGGCGATCGAGGATGTCGGCGGGTCCGTGCTGGGACGACCGATCGAGATCCTGCAAGCCGACGACCAGAACAAGCCGGACGTCGCCGCCGCGTTGGCGCGCGAGTGGATCGATAGCCAGGGTGTCGACGCCTTGACAGATGGCGCGGCCAGTTCCTCGGGCCTTGCCGTCCAGCAGATCGCCATGGAGAAGAAACGTCCGTACCTGATCACCGGCCCGGCCACGTCGGACATGACGGGACCGAAATGCACGCCGTACGGCATTCATTTCTCATATGATACGTATGCGCTGGCCAACGGTACCGGCAACGCGCTGACCAAATCGGGCGGCGATTCATGGTTCTTCATCACCGCGGACTACGCTTTCGGCTACGCGCTGGAACGCGACACGATCAACGCGGTGAAGAAGGCTGGCGGCAAGGTGCTGGGCACCACGCGCGCGCCGCTGGCGACCGCGGATTTCTCCAGCTTCCTCGTGCAGGCGGCGTCATCGCACGCGAAGGTGCTGGGATTGGCCAATGCCGGGACCGACTTGCAGAACTGCATCAAGCAGGCCGCCGAGTTCGGCATCAGCGGCAAGGGCATGAAGGTCGCGACGCTGCTGATGCAGATCAGTGACGTGAACTCGCTGGGGCAGAAGACCTGCGAGGGCCTGATCTATACCGACTCGTTCTATTGGGACATGACCGACAAGACGCGCGCCTGGTCGAAACGCTGGGGTGCGAAGATGGGCGGCATGGTGCCGGGACTGCTGCACGCCGGGCAATATTGCGCGGCGTTCCATTGGCTGAAAGCGGTGAAGGAAGCCGGCACGACGGACGCCGATGCGGTGGTGGCGAAGATGAAGGCCACGAAGGTCAACGACTTCTACAACACGGACGTGACGATCCGCGAGGACGGCCGCGTGATGCATCAGATGTACCTGTGGCAGGTAAAGCCCGCGTCGGAGGCAAAATACAAATACGACTTCTGCACCAATCTAGCGGTGATCAAGCCCGAAGATGCGTGGCGGCCGATGAGCGAAGGCGGCTGCCCGTTTGTGAAGGCATAGCGCTTCGTAGATGCTATGGGGCGGGCGACGAGGAGATGGCACCATCGTCGCGTTGTGACAGCATCTGATGGAGTGCCCCATGGCAAAGTTCAACGACCTTAGCCGGTCGCTCGTCGCCCTGGCCGAGGATAGCACGTTAATCGCAGCGATCGAACTGAGCCGGTCGAGCTGGCTGGTCGGTGCTGTGGTGCCCGGCCTGCGGCGTGACCCGCGCAAGAAGCTGCCGCCCGATGCGGACGCCCTGCTTGGGCTGCTGCACCGCTGGCGGGATGAAGCGATCGCCGCGGGTCGCAAGATCGAGCGGATCTGCGTGGCCGACGAAGCCGGCCGTGACGG
>DASRQX010000056.1:0-7291 GCA_035696165.1 Acetobacteraceae bacterium
AAAGAGCGAGCGGTCGGGCCGGTCCACCGAAACGGTGGCCGGCCCGCGCCACTTTCTCGACCTGAAGGACTTCGACACCGCGACCTTGCGGCAGATGCTCGATGTGGCGGCGAACTACAAGCGCGGCGGCGTGTCGTCGCGCCCGCTCGCCGGCAAGACGCTCGCGCTGATCTTCGAGAAGCCCAGCACGCGCACCCGCGTGTCGTTCGAGGTCGGTATGCGCCAGCTTGGCGGCGACGTCGTCGTGCTGAACGCGCGCGACATGCAGTCGGGCCGTGGCGAAAGTCCGTCGGATACCGCGCGTGTGCTGTCACGCTATGTCGATGCGATCATGCTACGCACCGACCGCGTATCGAAGATGCATGAGCTGGCGCAATACGCGACGGTGCCGGTGATCAACGGGCTGACGGATACCTCGCATCCGTGCCAGCTGATGGCCGACGTGCTGACGTTCGAGGAACATCGCGGGCCGATCGCCGGGCAGGTCGTCGCCTGGTGCGGCGATGGCAACAACGTCGCGCGAAGCTGGATCGAGGCGGCGGTGCGGTTCGGCTTCACGTTGCGCGTGGCCACGCCGGATGCGCTGCGCCCGCCGCAGGAGCTGATCGACTGGGCGCGCACGCAGGGTGGCCGGATCGAGCTGACCGACGATCCGGAGAAGGCGGTGGCCGGCGCGCGCTGCGTGGTTACTGACACTTGGGTCAGCATGTCGGACGACCCGAACACCAGCCGGCACAACCTTTTGGCACCGTATCGGGTGACCGGCGCCTTGATGGCGAAGGCGGCGGCGGACGCGATCTTCATGCACTGCCTGCCGGCACACCGCGGCGAGGAGGTTTCCGCGGATGTGATCGACGGCCCACAATCGGTGGTATTCGACGAGGCGGAGAATCGCCTGCACGCGCAGAAAGGCGTGCTCGCCTGGGTGCTTGGCGCGGCGAGATAGTCCTCGCAAGGTGATTTCATGGTAACCAGAGGGTGGAGCCACTTTCGCGACCCCACTCATCCGGTTTGGGCGGGCTAATGGCGGCGTGCGAAAAGTAGTCGCAGCCGCCACCTGCCCCACCGGATTTGCCCCTCTTGAAAATATTGACTGCGGATTCGCATCCTTCTGTCCTCCGATGTCTCCCGGCCGGATGACAGGGAGCCGGTTTGGATTGGCGGATAAACCCTCTCGATTGGTTAGGATTGGCCGGGCGGTAGGTGCCGCGAACCGCCCCGGAAGGGCGCGCACTGATATTTGCCGTGCCACCACCCATGCGCCCACACCACGGCTCAGTCCTTATGCTGCAGTGCAGCAATCCCCATATGCCAGCCCGAGGAATAGAAGGACGCGGACCGATCATGAAGTGGTCACGAGACCTGCGGACCGCCCGGCGCGGGCTGCGCACCGCAATGCGGGCGGCTTCGGCGATGATTGCCCCGTCCGCGGCGCGCGATATCGTCCGGCACGATGTTGCCCAGCGCAGCATCGCCGCGTCCGCCGTAGGAGAGTTGATCGTGGTGCCGGATTTCGCCGCGGATCCCGCCGGCCTGTCCATGCTCGCCTATCGTCCGTCCGGCCTCACGGCAGGCGCGCCGCTGGTTGTGCTGCTGCATGGTTGCGGCCAGGACCCCGCCGCTTTCGCCGCCGAGGCCGGTTGGATGGCGCTGGCCGACAGCGTTGGTTTGGGCTTGGTGCTGCCGACCCAGTCCCTGGAGAACAACCGTCAGGGGTGTTTCAACTGGTTCCGCCCGGCCCAGGTCGGCCGCGGCCTCGGCGAGGCGCAATCGATCCGCGCCATGGTCGCCGAGGCGGTGCGACGCTTCGGCAGCGACCAGCACGCCGTCTACGTTGTCGGCCTCTCGGCGGGCGGGGCGATGGCCGCGGCCCTGCTCGCGGCCTACCCGGACGTCTTCGCCGCCGGCGCCTCGGTCGCCGGCCTGCCGGTGGGGGCCGCCAGTGGTGTGGCCTCGGCGCTCACCCGCATGGCGCAGGCTGGGCCGGACGGCCGCTCGCCCGAGGATTGGGCCGATCAGGTGCGGCGTGCCGCGCCGGCTGGGTACCCCGGTCCGTGGCCGCGCCTGTCGCTGTGGCACGGCGGGCTGGACACCGTGGTGGATCCCGCGAATGCGCCGCTGTTCGCGCTGCAATGGCGCACGGTGCATGGCCTGGCCGAGGCCCCGTCGGTCATCACGCAGCACGGATTGGCGCGTCGTGAGCTCTGGGGATCCGCGGGGCGGCCGCTGGTGGAGCTTTGGACCATCCCGGCAATGGCGCACGGCTACCCGGTCGCCGCGGCCGGCGTGCCGTCATCCGCGGCGCTGCCCGTCGGTATTTCCGCCACGCATCGGATCGCCGAGTTCTGGGGGTTGGGGTAGCGGGTTGCGGTGGTGTTTTGCGTGTAGGCGGTGTTACCGGTCGACGGGGATGCTGGCGCGAACTTCCGCCCTGTGCAGGCCTAGCGGAGGTGTGTTCGACTTGTAGCCGCCAGTTGGCCCACGGGATTAGCCGGTGCAGGCGTATCCGCATCTTTTGCTCCTCCGATCGCGCAGCCCGATTGCCAGGGGCGCTTCGGCGTGACGCCACAATCATTGGCATCCAATTAGCGGCACCAAGCGCCCATCAGGAGGTTGTTGTGATCGTTGCTGATGCGGCGAATTTGACGGATGATACCGTATGCCGAGCCGGATCGACGATACTTCGTTCCGGATGACATATGGCGATTTCCGTTGACATGGACCGGTTTGGGTGAAGCTGGTGGATGTGCGCGAATTATGTCCTTCCGTGAATGACCATGAGTGTAGGTTGGCGTAAGACGGAGAAGACCCGACAGATGTCCCTATGGGGCGAGAAGCTCCACCATGGACAATGCAAGGTGCGGGAGGGTGACGCGTGAGTTCGTTGCTCTCGATAGCTGCCTGCGAAAACCTGACCGAGGCTGAACTCGATTGACTTGAGCATTGCATCCTGATCCTAGAATCCCACGAGGGTCAGGGAATATTTGGCCAAGGCGACCCGGCTAACGCCGGATACGCAATTATCGGGGGCACCTCGTGCATGCGCATCGGAGCATTCGATCGACGCAGCAAGGTGCTGATGATCGAAGTCTTCCACGTGAGCACATCTTAGCGTCATCACGATTCTAGATTCATGACGCTAAGGAACATTGTCACTTATGATGCCGATTTCGCGCTGCTCACAGTTCCGAATACGCGCACCTCAGACGATCATCGACGCCGATACGGTGCCGTAGGGACCGGGCGCATCGTTATGTCGAACGACCGTTCCAACGCGACGCGGGTGATTTGTCCGCAGTAACGGTCCCGCCGTCGTGGTGTGAAGCACTTCAGAGCGTTCTACCCATCCGCACGCCATTGTCGGTCTGTCAGCGAGGCTGAAGCGGCAACGCGGCACGAGCTGAGGAATGACAAACAAACCCGCGATGCGCGGAAACCAAAGGAGAGTGCCATGAGGAAGTTGGTCTTCGCTGCTCTGGCCATCCTGGGTGTCGTGCTCGGCACCGCCAGCCTCAATGCACCGGCGAATGCCAACCTAAGCGCCCCGGCGAATGCCAGCCTGGTTCAGCGGGATCCGCCATCCGAGGGCCCGGGCTGGGGTTGAAAGCTGCAGCACCCCTCAGGGAGAGGCGGCATTCCTTTAGGAGGTGACAATGTTGAGTACATTTCTCGTTGTCGTCTGTGCCTTGGCAATCGCCATCATCGGGAGTGAGGCGATCGACCGGGCCCTGGCAAACGCCGTCATTGGGCGTGAGGCGGTCGACCGGCTGAAGGGCTAGTCCAACACCCCGAAGTCGGACATCGAGGCTGAGGCACCATGACGCGACCGGAATGGAGAGCTGGTCCTGCCGGATCAGCTTTCCGCTCATTCCAGCCCGGGCTTCCGTCCTTCGCTGCTACCGGATGTGTTCGTTCGAAGTCCTTCGCACATGCCAGCAACGATCGCGTGGAGCATCGGTTGTTCAGCGGCGCGCGTGTCGAGGCGCACTGCGCGTGCCGGCAGTCGCTGGGAGCGGGAGGTCGTCAATGCCGGTCGACTTGTGCTGGGGCGGCCGCCGATGGAATTTCATTGCGACGACGTCGTACTGTGCGGTGATTTCGGGACCGCTGCCGGACTCAGGCCGGCCTGAGGGGCGTCATCCGGCGTTGGAGCCCACGGTAGCGTTTGGCGAACAATTCCACTGACGGTTCACGCTTGACTGATCAAAGTCAGCATCGCATATGTGATGTCTGGGACATGATAACCGCCGCTCAGATGCGCGCTGCGCGTGCTCTGCTGGGGATCGACCAGCGGACGCTGGCCGAGTTGTCCGGCCTGTCACTGCCGACCATCCAGCGGATGGAGGCCTCGGACGGTGTGGTGCGCGGCAATGTCGACTCGCTGATGAAGCTGGTGGGCGCGCTGAATGACGCAGGTATCGAATTGATCAACGAGAACGCGGCCAGTGCCGGCGGCGGTCGCGGGGTGCGGCTGATTAATCCCCGCGGTTACGGACCGGCCGCATGATCCCGGCCGTGTGATGCAAATCGCATGATCCCAACCGCATGATGCCGGTCGCATGATCGGCTTCCTGCTGCTGTGCGCCGGCGCGCTGTTCGCGCTCGCCGTTGCCGCGGTCCCGCTCGCCGCGACCTCGGTGGGCCGGCCCGTCATCTATGGCGGCGCCCTGGCCGTGACATCGATTGCTGCGCTGGTGGCCGTCTTCGCGATCGGCGCCGCGCCGTCCGCGCTGGTCCTGCCGCTGGGTTTGCCGTGGCTGGGCGCGCATGTCCGGCTCGATCCGCTCGCGGCGTTCTTCCTGCTGGTGGTGAACCTCGGTGCCGCCGCCGCCAGCCTGTACGCGATCGGCTACGGCCGGCACGAGGCGGCGCCGCATCGCGTGCTGCCATTCTACGCGGCCTTCCTCGGCGCGATGAACCTGGTTGTGCTGGCGGCGGATGCTTACAGCTTCCTGTTGTCGTGGGAATTGATGTCGCTCGCGTCCTGGGCGCTGGTCGTATCGCAGCACCGCGTCGCCGATAATCTGCGTGCCGGCTACATCTACATCGTGATGGCGAGCTTCGGCACGCTGTCGCTGCTGCTGGGCTTCGGCTTGCTCGCGGGACAAGCCGGTGCCTACGACTTCGTTACGATGCACGCCGCTCACCTGTCGCCCGGGTTCGCCGCAATGGTGTTGGCGTTGGTGCTGATCGGCTCCGGATCGAAGGCGGGGCTGGTGCCGCTGCATGCCTGGCTGCCGCTGGCGCATCCCGCCGCGCCCAGCCATGTGTCCGCGCTGATGAGTGGCGTGATGACCAAAGTCGCGGTCTACGGCTTCATCCGCATCGTGTTCGACCTGCTCGGCGCGCCGACCTGGTGGTCCGCGGTGGTCGTGCTGGTGCTGGGCGGCGTGACCTCGGTGCTGGGTGTGCTCTACGCGTTGATGCAGCACGACCTGAAGCGGTTGCTGGCGTACCACACGGTGGAGAACATCGGCATCATCTTCATCGGTCTGGGGCTGGCGCTGGCATTTCAGGCCAACGGCTTTGCTGTGGGCGCCGCGCTGGCGCTGACCGCCGCATTGTTCCACGTATTCAACCATTCTCTGTTCAAGAGCCTTTTGTTCTTCGGCGCCGGTGCGGTGCTGACGGCGACCGGGGAGCGGGACATGGAACAACTGGGCGGGCTGATCCATCGCATGCCGCGCACCGCGTTCCTGTTCCTGGTGGGCTGCGCGGCGATCTCCGCCCTGCCGCCGCTGAACGGTTTCGTTTCGGAATGGTTGACGTTCCAGGCGATCCTGTTGCGTCCCGATCTGCCCCAGTGGGGCTTGAAGATTGCCATCCCGGCCGACGGCGCTCTGCTGGCGCTGTCGGCCGCGCTGGCCGCTGCGTGCTTCGTCAAGGCGTTCGGCATCAGCTTTCTCGGGCGTCCGCGCGGGACGGCGGCGGCGGTGGCGCGGGAAGTGGACGGGTTTTCGATCGCCGCCATGGGCCTGATTGCCGCGCTGTGCCTGCTCGCGGGCATCTTGCCCGGTCTGGTGATCGATGGCTTGGCGCCGGTGGTGCAGGCGCTGAGTGGCGCACGCATGCCGGTGCAGCATGCGGTGCCGTTTCTGTCCATTGTGCCGAGCGAGGCCGCGCGCAGCTCATATAACGGCTTGCTGGTGTTCCTGTTCATCGCCGCGTCTGCCTGGCTTGCGGCGTTCGCCGTCCATCGTTTCGCCTCGCGCGCGCTACGTCGAGGTCCAGCCTGGGACTGCGGATTCCCCGATCCGCGCCCGGCGACGCAATACACCGCCGACAGTTTCGCCCAACCGATCCGCCGGGTTTTCGGAGCGGTTGTGTTCCGCTCGCGCGAGGTCGTGACGATGCCGCCGCCCGGCGACATGTCGCCCGCGCGCATCGAAAAGACGGCGCGCGACCCGGTGTGGGATGCGTTCTACGCGCCGGTCGCCGGTGCGGTTTCCGCCGCCGCGCAGGCGCTGAACCATCTGCAGTTTCTTACCATACGCCGCTATCTCAGCCTGGTGTTCGGCGCGCTGATCGTTCTGCTGCTGGCGTTGGCGCTATGGCAGTGATCCGCGACCTTCTAGTGCAAGGCGCGCAGATGCTGCTGGTGCTGGCGCTGGCGCCGCTGCTGACCGGCGTCGTGCGCAAGGTGAAGGCGCGACTCAACCGCCGCCAGGGTGCCAGCGTGATCCAGCCGTATCGCGATTTGCGTCGCTTGCTGGTCAAGGAGGTGGTGCTGGCGGACAACGCCTCCTGGCTGTTCCGCGTGGCGCCCTATCTGATCTTCGCCGTTATTTGGGTGGCGGCGTCACTGATCCCGACATTCGGCACCGGACTGATCTTCTCCTGGTCGGGCGATCTGATCGCGATCGCCGCGCTGATCGGCAGCGCGCGTTTCCTGCTGGCGCTGGCCGGGCTTGATGTCGGCACCAGCTTTGGCGGCATCGGCGCCTCGCGAGAGGTGATGATTGCCTCACTGGCCGAGCCGGCTATGCTGATGATCGCGGTCACCCTGGCGCTGACCGCCGGGTCTACCCAGCTCTCCACCATCGCCGCGTTCATGCTGCACTCTGGCAGCCTGCGCGTGTCGCTGGGGATGGCGTTGGTGGCGTTCATCATCGTTGCGGTGGCGGAGAACGGGCGCATCCCGGTGGACAACCCGGCGACGCATCTCGAGCTGACCATGGTGCATGAGGCGATGGTGCTGGAATATTCCGGCCGGCATCTGGCGATGATCGAGCTGGCGAGTGCGCTGAAGCTGCTGCTGTATGTTTCGGCGATTGCGTGTCTGTTTTTGCCA
>DASRQX010000057.1:0-6268 GCA_035696165.1 Acetobacteraceae bacterium
ACCTGCCGCCGATCACCTACTTCGAGCTGGATGCCGGCCCCTACCTGACCGCCGGCGTCTACCTGGCGAACGAGCCGGATAGTGGCGTGCCGAATCTGTCGTTCCATCGCGCGCAGATCATCAGTGATGGCGAGCTGCGTATCCGGCTCGGCGGGCCGCATCACTTGACCCAGTATGCGGCGAAGGCGGAGGCGCGCGGGCAGGCGCTGGAATGCGCCATCATGCTTGGGCCGCCGCCTGAACTGGTGCTGGCCGCCGCGGCGCCGATCCCATACGACGAGAGTGAGCTGGAGGTCGCTGGCCGGATCGCCGCGCGGCCGCTGCCGATGCGCCGGTGCCGCACGATCGGACTGTCGGTTCCGGCCGAGACCGAGATCGTCATCGAGGGCCGCATCCTGCCGAACGTACGCCGGCCGGAAGGACCGTTCGGCGAGTTCCTGGGCACCTACGTGCCGGTCGGCGACAACCATGTGTTCGAGGTTACCGCGGTGATCGCGCGGCGCGATGCGCTCTATCATGCGTTGGTCTGCGGCTCGCCCGAGGACCTGCGGCTGATCGAGCTGTCGGTGGCGACCCAGGTGTACAAGGCGCTGCTGGCGGCCAACCAGCGCGGCATCATCGACGTCGCCTGCGTGCCTATCGTGCTGAGCACTGTGGTGCAGATCGAGCAGATGTACGAGGGTCACGCCAGGCAGGTCATGCTCACCGCGATGGGGGCCGGCCACGACTATAACAAGAGCGTTCTGGTCGTCGATGAAGACGTGGATATCAACGACTTCAACGATGTCTGGTGGGCCTATCTGACGCGTGGGCGCGCCGACCAGCGGGCCTTGGTGATCCCGGACGTGCCGGGATTTTATCGCGATCCACACAAGGATTTCTGGGGGCGGCTCGGGATCGACGCCACCGTGCCGTTCGGCCGCAAGGCGGAGTTCCTGCGCAAGCGCATCCCGGGCGCCAAGGCGCTCAACCTGGCTGATTATCTGACGCGATGATGCAATGATGCGTTTTACCAGGCAACCGAACGGTCGACGCTTTGGCGGCACCCACTCCGTCATGCCGGCGCCCGGGTCAAGCGCCCGAGGACAGGCGAAGCCTGCCCTTGGCGAAGGCGGGGGGGCCGGCATCCACGACCTGCCTTTATTGCAGCAAAGAAAGTCGTGGATGCCGGCCTTCGCCGGCATGACGGCGGTGCAGCGTCAGTGCGTCAATCCTTTCGACGCCCGGCATGACACCGCGCGATGACACAGGACGTGGCAGCACAGCTTCAGGCCCTGGTCGTCAACATGCTGGAGCAGGGCGCGCTTGCCGGGTTTCTCGGCCTCGGCGTGTTGATCTCGTTCCGGTTCTTTCGGTTTCCCGATCTTACCGCCGAGGGCAGCTATCCGCTTGGCGGTGCTGTCGCGGCGTCGCTGCTGGTTGCCGGCGTCGATCCAGTTCTGGCCACGCTGGCGGCGGTCGCGGCGGGGATGCTCGCCGGCATGGCGACGGCGCTGATCCACACGAAGTTGCGGATCAACAACATCGTCGCGGGCATCATCGTCATGACGGCGCTGTATACGGTGAACCTGCGGGTGATGGGCCGCGCCAACATCTCGCTGCTGTCGGTGAGCACATTGTTCGATGATGCGGCGGGCGCGTTCGGCGTGGGCGATCAGGGCGAGACGTTGGTGACCATCGTGCTGACACTGTTGCTGCTGGCGCTGGCCGGTGCGGCGCTCGCGTGGTTCATGCACACCGATCTCGGGCTTGCGGTGCGTGCGACCGGTGAGAACCAGGCGATGATCCGCTCGCTCGGGGTGGACACCGATCGTACCAAGCTGATCGGCCTTGGCTTGTCGAATGGCGCCATCGCGCTGTCGGGCGCACTGGTGGCGCAAGATCACGGGTTTGCCGATATCGGCATGGGCATCGGTATCCTGGTGACCGGCGCCGCCGCAGTGATGATCGGCGAGGCGTTGTTCGGCGACGGCTCGATCGAGCGCTGGGTCGTTGCGACTATGGTCGGCGTGTTGATCTATCGCTTCCTGGTCGCGTTGGCGCTGCGGGTCGGTTTGGAACCGGTCGACCTTAAGCTGATCACGGCGGCGTTGTTGCTGCTGGCGCTGGCGTTGCCTCGGTTGCGATCGAAGCCGGCATGAGCCGATCGATGCTGGCACTGCATGACGTCGGCAAGACGTTCATCGAGGGCACGGCCGATGTGGTGCGCGCGCTCGATCGGGTCAGCCTGACGCTCGAGGCGGGTGATTTCGTGACGGTCATCGGCTCGAACGGCGCGGGCAAGTCGACGTTGCTCAATGCGATCGCCGGGCTTGTGGTGCCGGATGCCGGGCGGATCGTGCTGGACGATGAGGACATCACCGTGGCGCCGGTGCATCGGCGCGCGGCGCTGATTGGGCGGATCGCGCAGAACGCGCTCGACAGCACCTGCGCGTCGATGTCGATCGCGGAGAACCTGGCGATGGCGGCGCGGCGTGGGCAGGCACGCGGGCTGCGACGGGCGGTGACCGCCGGCCGGGCGACGGAGTTCCGTGAGCGCCTCGCCGTGGTTGGGCTTGGGCTGGAGGAGCGGGCCGATGCGCGGATCGGGACATTGTCGGGTGGGCAGCGCCAGGCTGTGGCGTTGCTGATGGCGACCATCGCGTGGCCGCGTTTGCTGCTGCTGGACGAGCATCTGGCGAATCTCGATCCGCGCACGGCGGCGGTGGTAATGGCGCTGACCGGGCGATTGGTTGCGGAGGGGGGACTAACAACGCTGATGGTGACGCACAACATGGCACAGGCGATCAGGTGGGGTAATCGCCTGGTGATGATGCATGCCGGGCGGATCATTTTTGAGGTCCGCGGCGCCGAGAAGGCGGCGCTTACGGTGGAGGCGCTGATCCGCCGCTTTCATGTCGCGAGCGGGACGGACCTGGACGATGATCGCGTTCTGTTGGCGTCATGATGCGGCTTAAGGAATGTCAGGCGGCGGAACGTTGGGCGGAAAAGCGGCGACGCGGTCAGTCGTTGTTGGATTTTTTAGCGTGCGGGGTCCCCCAGCGGGAGTGCCACGCCGCCCTCGATCTGTCCTGGCGACAGGCCGGGGAACTGATCGGTTACACTGCCGTCGGGCTGCTGCCATCCACCACCGAGCGCCTTGTAGACGCTCAGCAACGCCTGGAACCGTGCAAGCTGCACCTGGGCCAGCAGGTCCAGATCGGTGAACAGCGTTGTCTCCGCCGTCAGCACCGTCGTTACGTCGACCGTTCCAGCCGCCATCTGCGCCCGGGCAATGTCCGCCGCCCGCTGCGCCGAGGTCACCGCGGCGCGCTGCAATGCCTCCTGTTCGGTCGTGTAGCGCCAGGCGGTCAACGAAGTCTCCACGTCGGTGAACGCCTGGATCACGGTCTTGCGGTAGTCGGCCAGCAACTCGTCATAGCGCCCCTTCGCCTGCTCCAACTGTCCGCGCAACGTGCCGGCGTCGAAGATCGGCTGCGTCAGCCCGGCGGCGAGCGAGGCGATCGTCCCACCCGGGACAAACAGCGTGTTCAGCGCGGCGTTGGCAAATCCACCCGAGGCCGTGAGCTGGATGGTTGGGTAGAACGCCGCGCGCGCTACCTCGATGCTGAAATGCGCGGCTACAAGCTGCGCTTCGGCCTCCGCGACATCGGGCCGGCGCCGCAGCAATGCCGACGGGAGACCTGGCGCCACTGCCGGCAAGGCCAAATCGGTCAGCGTGGCCGGCTGGACATCCACCGCCTCGGGGGGACGGCCGATCAGGATGCCCAGGTCAAGCACCTGCTGGACCATCTGGTTGCGCAGCGGCGGGATCGACGCTCGGACGCCGTCCACCAGCGACTGCTGCTGTGCCTGGTCCAGCGCGGTCGCGGTGCCGGCATCCAGCCGACCTTGGATCACCGCCAGCGTCTGCTCGGCATCGCGCAGGTCGCGCTCGGCGATCGCCACCCGGTCGGCAAACGCCAGCGCGTTGAACCAGGTGCTGGCGACGCTGGTGACGACGGTCAGCGCCACCACCTGCTGATCCCAGCGGCTGAACACGGCCGACGCGACGGCGGATTGCTGCACGGCGCGGTTCTTCCCCCAGAAATCGAGCTGATAGGCGGCATTGAGCCCCAGGCTGTAGTTGTGGATCTGCACGCTGCTGGTGGCGCTTCTGGTGCCCAGGCCGCGGGTCACGCCTACCTGCTGCCAGCTAGTGTTGGCAGTGGCGTCCAGGGTGGGCAGCAGCGCAGCGCCGGCGATGCGCACCTGGGCGTCAGCCTGGCGCACGCGGGCGATTGCCGCCGCGATATCGAAATTGGCGCCGAGCGACGCCTCGATCAGCCGATCCAGTTCGGGCGAGCGGAAGCCGCGCCACCACACCGCATCGGGCCATGTCGGACCCGTACCGGTCTCGGCCTGCCAGGACGCCGGGGTTTCAACGGCGGGCGGAGGCGGCTCCGTGGCCGGGGTGCAGGCCGCGAGCAGCAACAGCACACCCAACATGCGGAGGCCCAACATGGGGTCGCGGCCTAGCGATGTTCGTGCCGCTTCGCAATCGTTGGCCCACGCCGTGTGCTCCGGGGGTTCGCGGGAGGACGATGACGGACCTGGATGCCGGGGCCGAACGCCGGCGCGTCGGGCAGATGGAAGCGCGTCCTGGCTTGTGTGCGGACCGCCGATATGCAAAGGACCCCGGCATCACGCATCAAAGCAGGGAGACGTCCGGGGGTGAATGACACCATCCTGGAGACCGTCGGGCTGACCCGAGAGTTTGGCGGTTTCCTCGCCGTGGACGACGTTGCGCTCAAGGTGCGTACTGGGTCAATCCACGCCCTGATCGGGCCCAATGGCGCGGGCAAGACGACCTGCTTCAATCTGCTGACGAAGTTTCTGGCGCCGACGCGCGGGACCATTCATTTCAAGGGCCGCGACATCACCGGCCTGAGGCCGGCCCAGGTGGCGCGGCTCGGCCTGGTGCGCAGCTTCCAGATCTCGGCAGTGTTTCCCCATCTGACGGCGCTCGAGAACGTGCGCCTGGCGTTGCAGCGTAAACGTGGCGCCAGTTTTGATTTCTGGCGGTCGGAGCGGGCGTTGGATGTCTACAACGATCGCGCGCACGAGTTGCTGTTCGATGTGGGGCTGTCGGAATACGTCAACTCGGTGGTGGTCGAGCTGCCGTATGGGCGCAAGCGGGCGTTGGAAATCGCCACCACGCTGGCGCTCGATCCGGAGATGCTGCTGCTGGACGAGCCGACCGCCGGCATGGCGCACGACGACGTGCACCGCATCGTCGAGCTGATCGGACGGGTGCGCGAAGGCCGCACCATCCTGATGGTGGAGCACAACCTGTCGGTGGTGGAGGGGCTGTGCGACATCATCACCGTGCTGACCCGCGGGAAGGTGCTGGCTGAGGGCGACTATGCCACGGTCTCGAAGAACCCCGAGGTGATCGCGGCCTACCTGGGATCCAGCGATGCTTGAGGTCAGCAACCTGAACGCCTGGTACGGCGAGAGCCACATTTTGCACGGCGTCGATTTCGAGGTGCGCGAGGGCGAGGTGGTGACCCTGCTTGGCCGCAACGGAGCCGGCAAGACCACGACGATGAAGTCGGTTATGGGCCTGGTGCCACGGCGCGAGGGCAACATCCGCTTTCGCGGCGCCGAGACGGTCGCGCTGATGCCGAACATCATCGCCCGCGCCGGCATTGCCTTCTGCCCGGAGGAGCGCGGCATCTTCGGCTCGCTCAACGTGATGGAGAATCTGTTGCTGCCGCCGGTGATCGCACCCGGCGGGCTGGACATCGACACGATCTTCACATTGTTTCCCAACCTGAAGGAACGCTCCGGCACCTCGCACGGCACGCGGCTGTCGGGCGGTGAGCAGCAGATGCTGGCGATCGCGCGTATCCTGCGAACCGGTGCCAAACTGCTGCTGCTCGATGAGCCGACTGAGGGCTTGGCGCCGGTGATAGTGCAGCAGATCGGGCGCACCATCCGCGAGATCAAGAATCGCGGCTTCACCGTGCTGCTGGTGGAACAGAACTTCCGGTTCGCCGCGACTGTCGCAGACCGGCACTACGTGATGGAGAATGGGAGGGTGATCGACATGATCGCGAACCATGCACTGGAAGCCAATATGGACAAGCTGCACGAGTATCTTGGTGTCTAATACCAGGCGTCCGAATGATCGACTCTTCGGCGCCCTCCCGTCGTCATGCCGGCGCATGCCGGTATCCACGACTTTCTTTGGTGTGACAAAGGCAAGAACCTATGCGGGTGGGAG
>DASRQX010000058.1:0-7464 GCA_035696165.1 Acetobacteraceae bacterium
AGGGCCGTGATAGACCATCACGTCAATAGGCCGGATGTGGAAGGGCGGTAACGCCCGTAGCTAACCGGTCCTAATCGCCCGATAGAGCTCAAGATACAGTCGTCAGTTGACAGTCGTCAGTTGTCAGAAAGCAAGTGACGAGCGGTAAGCTGGCACACCATGCATGGAAATCATCCTCAGTTCCCCCCGAACCAAGCGTCCGGGGCAGCCGCCGCACACGCAGCAAGCACCAGAACCACCACCCCACCAAGTCCGTTCGGGTCAGTCCCGTCCGGGTCAGCTCCATCTGACAACTGACGACTGAAAACCGACGACTGAAAACCGACGACTGGGAAGGGCTGGACGACCTGGTGGTCATCGCGGGGAGCCCGCACCCGATCCCATCCCGAACTCGGCCGTGAAAATCCCCAGCGCCCATGGTACTGTGTCCTAAGGCACGGGAGAGTAGGTCGCCGCCAGGTCCTCCAACCCTTCCCCCACAAACCAATCCACCGCCCACCCAACACCCCGGCCGACACACCAATCCGGCCAACCAGCAATACCAACAAGCGATCAAGCAATACCAATAACCAATACAGCAAACGCCAACCAAACCCGCGCGAATACGACCCCCCATAAACGCGCGCAACTCACACCCATCACCAAACCAACCATTACCAAACCAACCATCACCAAACCAACCATTACCAACGCGGGGTGGAGCAGCCCGGTAGCTCGTCAGGCTCATAACCTGAAGGCCGCAGGTTCAAATCCTGCCCCCGCAACCAACGACAGTTGCCCGCCTAGAACACCCGTTCCAGCGCGCGCCGACTCATTGGCTGAGCCAAGGCCGACCATCGCTGCAATCTCGCCAACCAGCTTCGATCTCGAAGCCGCGCTGACCATCTGCTCCGCGATGCAGAACAACGCGCTCGATCAACCTCCGAACGACTTCCGCTGCCTCGGTGCTGTCCGGGCCCGGCATGGCAGCCTGGAGGCATTCCACCTTCCGGCGATATACCTCTGCCAGGTTCGGGTGCAGCCGCGGCGCCGGCACACCTGCGGCGGGGTCACCTCATCGCAATTGATTGCAACGGGGCGTTCATCCGGGACACGCGGCGCCCCAGTGAGTGATCAGTGTCGCCGCACCCGGCTCCGCAACCCCGGTGCAAGGCAAGGCTTCTTGCGGCTTTCATGTCGGCTGTGGAGGGCGAAAGCGTTCATCGCCCGCGACGACAGCGCTGAACTTCCGCGATGTCAGCAATTGTTTTGGAGCCTGGACCGACTTTGGCGCCAAAACAATTGCTGAACTGGGCCAAAGCGGCACAGGCCCGAAGGAGCGAAACTTCGGTAGCGCTGCGAAGGGATGCAACATCGACGCGGCCTCGGTCGGGTGATCGCCACCGGCCACTCAGCAACCGCGTTTCATTCCCCCCGAGAACCCGCGTATCCACCAACCCTCAACCCGCTGTTGCTCCGGATCACCGGCCCATCAAACCGGGGCCGCAGCCGTTGCCATATGCTTCAGACGACGATTACGCTGCCTTCCAGACGACCGGACGGGCTGGCCACGGGGGGGAATGTCGGTTCAAGGTGTTGTCGGGTATATACTAAGAAACAGGTGGGGGGATTGGGCATGCTGAAAAGACGAGCTGTGATGGCGTCTGCGACGGCGCTGACGTTGACCTCGGCAATTCCGGCGGCGTGGGCGGCCACGCCGAAGGACACCGTGGTGTTCGCGAGCCAGATCGACGACCTGATCACCTTCGATCCGGGCGAAGCCTACGAGATCTCGGCGCAGATCATCGCCTCCGACATCTACGACCGCCTCGTGCGCTACGAAGCCGAGGACATGACCAAGCTGGTCGGCGGCGTTGCCCTGAGCTGGACCGTCTCGCCCGATGCCAAGACCTACACGTTCAAGCTGCGGCCGAACCAGAAGTTCGAGAGCGGCGCGACGGTGACGGCGGACGACATGGCCTTCTCGCTGCAGCGGGTCGTCATCCTCGACAAGACCCCGGCCTTCCTGTTCACCCAGCTCGGCTGGACCAAGGACAACGTCAAGAGCCTGATCACCGCGCCCGACCCGTCGACGCTGAAGTTCACCATCGTCGAGAACTTCGCTCCCTCGCTCGTGCTGAACCTGATGGCCACCGTGGCCGCCTCGGTCGTCGAGAAGAAGGTGGCGATGGCCAACGAGGTCAACGGCGATCTCGGCAACACCTGGCTGAAGACGCGTTCCGCCACCTCGGGCCCATACCAGCTGGTCTCGTGGAAGGCCAACGAGCTGGTCTCGCTCGAGGCCCACCCGGAGTACCATCTCGGCCCGCCCCACATGAAGCGCGTGATTGTCCGTCACGTTCCCGAGCCCGGCACCCAGCGCCTGCTGCTGGAGAAGGGCGACATCGACATCGCGCTGAGCCTGCTGCCGGATCAGCTTGTGCCGCTGGCCCAGAACAAGGACATCAAGGTCGAGTCGTTCCCCTATTCCGGCACCTGGTACATGGCGATGAATCTGGCCGACGAGCGGCTGAAGAACCCCAAGGTCCGGCTGGCGATGAAATATCTCGTCGACTACCAGGGCATGGTGGATACGTTCCTCAAGGGGCGGTTTCTGGTGCAGCAGACCTTCCTGCCAATCGGCATCTTCGGTGCCATTCCGTACAATCCGTATAAGCTCGACGTCGCCAAGGCGAAGTCGCTGCTGGCCGAGGCCGGCTATCCCAACGGCTTCGAGATCCGGCTCGACGTGGCGAGCATCTCGCCGCAGATCGACATGGCCCAGTCGGTGCAGCAGACCATGGGGCAGGCCGGTATCAAGGTGAACATCGTCTCCGCCGACCAAAAGCAGGTGTTCGGCATCTACCGCGGCCGCAAGCACCAGATGGTGCTGATCAGTTGGACGCCGGACTATCTCGACCCGCACAGCAACGCCGACACCTTCGCGCACAACGACGATGACTCCGACGGCGCCAAGTCGCACCCGCTGGCGTGGCGCAACCACTGGGTCGCCCCCGATGTCACTGCCAAAATGAAGGCGGCGGCGCAGGAGGTGGACACCGCCAAGCGTAAGGCCGACTACGAGGCGCTGCAGAAGACGGTGACCGATGACGGGCCGTTCATCCTCATGTTCCAGCCGGCCAACCAGGTTGCCTCGCGGGTGAACGTGCATGGCTACAAGCCCGGCATCATCGAAGACCTCTACTTCTACCGAACCATTACGAAGACATGATCCGACGCCCGTGAGCACCGCACCCGCGGAAGTACCGGCGCCTGACGCATTGGCGCCCAACGAATGGGTCCGGCGCGTCGCCGGGCCCATTCGCAGCGTCATCAGTGTGCTGTTCTCGGTGGCGCTGACATTCCTGGGGCTGACCTTCGTCACCTTCTTCATCGGCCGCGTCATCCCGATCGACCCCGTGCTCGCCATCGTCGGCGACAAGGCATCGCGCGCGACATATGACCGGGTCGCCAGGGAGATCGGTGTCAACCTGCCGCTACCCGTGCAGTACTGGCGCTACCTGAACAAAGTCCTGCATGCCGATTTCGGCGTCTCGCTGATCACTGCGCACCCGGTGATGCAGGACATGACCCGCGTCTTTCCCGCCACCATGGAGCTGGCCCTGCTGGCGCTGTTCGTGGGCACCGTGTTCGGCATCCCGCTCGGCGTGGTCGCCGCCACCCATCGCGGCCGCTGGCAGGACCAGGTGATCCGCTTCGGCTCGCTGCTCGGCTATTCGATGCCGGTCTTCTGGCTCGGCCTGGTCGGGCTGCTGCTGTTTTACGCCAAGCTCGGCTGGGTCGAGGGTCCCGGGCGCCTCGACGTGTCCTACGATGACATCGTGCCGACCGTTACCGGCCTGATCACCATCGACAGCCTGATCGCCGGCGAGACCGACGTGTTCTGGAACGCGCTCAGCCACCTCGTGCTGCCCGCTTCCATCCTCGGCTATCTCTCGTTGGCCTATGTGGCGCGCATGACGCGCAGCTTCATGCTCAGTCAGCTCAGGCAGGAATACGTGCTGGCAACTCTGGCCAAGGGATTGTCGCCATTCCGCGTGGTGTGGGTTCACGCGCTGGGCAATGTCTGGGTACAGCTTGTTACCGTCATCGCGCTGACGTTCGGCAGCCTGCTCGAGGGGGCGGTGTTGACCGAAACGGTATTCGCCTGGCCGGGACTGGGACTTTACATGAAGAATTCGCTGTTCAACGCTGATCTCAACGCGGTGCTCGGCGGCACCATGGTGATCGGCGTCGTGTATATTTTCCTCAATATGCTGTCCGATGTGATCTACCCACTGGTCGATCCGCGCGCCCGGGACCGCAAATGAGCGCGACTGGGTTACGCGCTGGCGCGCCGACGGGCTGGCGAGGCTGGCTGCTTGATAGCGCGCCCGCCAGCCGTCGCCAGGCCCGGCTCGGCCGCTGGTACCGTGCCTGGCTCGGCCTTTACCGCAACGGGCTCGCGATGACCGGGCTGGTCATCGTGCTGGCGCTGGTGCTGGCTGCGATCTTCGCCCCGCTGCTCGCCGATCAAAGGGCCGCCTTCAGCCAGACGCTCACGGATCGGCTGCAAGAGATGTCCTGGGCGCATCCCTTCGGCACCGACGAGTTGGGCCGCGACATTTATTCCCGTGTCATCTTTGGCAGCCGCATCACATTGACCATCGTTGCCCTGGTGAGTGTCATCGTGGTGCCGGTCGGCCTCGCGATCGGCCTGCCGGCCGGGTATTTCGGCGGCTGGATCGACGCCGTGCTGATGCGCATCACCGACATCTTCCTCGCCTTCCCGCGCCTTGTGCTCGCACTCGCCTTCGCCGCCGCGCTCGGGCCGGGCGTCGAGAACGCGGTGATCGCGATTTCGCTCACCGCCTGGCCGCCCTATGCCAGGCTGGCACGCGCGGAGACGCTGACGCGGCGGCACGCTGAGTTCATCGAGGCGGCCGAACTCCAAGGCGCTTCGCACCTGCGCATCCTGTTCACGCAAATCATGCCGCTCAGCCTGCCCTCGGTCATCATCCGCCTCACGCTCGATATGGCCGGCATCATTCTCACCGCCGCCGGCCTCGGTTTCCTCGGCCTCGGCGCCCAGCCGCCCACCCCCGAATGGGGCGCCATGGTCTCCTCCGGCCGGCAGTACCTGCTTGACCAGTGGTGGGTCGCGACCATCCCCGGCATGGCCATCTTCATTGTCAGCCTCGGCTTCAACCTGCTCGGCGACGGCCTTCGCGATGTCTCGGATTCGCGCTCCGGATGAACGATGGCCCGCTGCTGACCATGCGCAATCTGCGCGTCGTGTACCCCGGCGACGACGGCGATTTCCGTGCGGTGCGCAACGTATCCTTCAGCCTCGGCCGCGAGCGCCTTGGCATCGTCGGCGAGTCCGGCTCGGGCAAATCGACCACCGGCCGCGCCATCATGGGCCTGATCCCCTATCCCGGCCGCGTCGAGGCCGACGTGATGCGCCTCGGCGACACCGACCTGACCGGTCTCGATGAGAAGGGATTTCGCCGCCTGCGCGGCAAGCGCATCGCCATGGTGCTACAGGACCCGAAATTTTCGCTCGATCCGGTAATGACCGTGGGCAAGCAGATCGCCGAGACCCACCGCTACCATTTTCGCAGCAGCAAGCAGGCCGCCCGCGCCGCCGCGTTGGAAATGCTCGAGGCCGTCCACATCCGCGATCCCGAACGCGTCTACGACCAATACGCCCACCAGGTTTCCGGCGGCATGGGCCAGCGCATCATGATCGCCATGATGCTCATAGCCGGCCCCGACATCCTGATCGCCGACGAGCCGACCTCGGCGCTCGACGTGTCGGTCCAGCAACAGGTGCTCGCCATCATGGACGAGATGGTGAAAAGCCGCGGCATGGGGCTGATCCTGATCAGCCACAATTTGCATCTCGTGTCGTCGTTCTGCGACCGGGTGCTCGTCATGTACGCCGGCCAGATCGTCGAGGTCTGCGATGCCGGCCGGCTGCACGAGGCGCAACATCCCTACACCAAGGGTCTGCTCGCGGCGCTGCCCGAACTCGGCCACCGCCGCGACGAACTGCCGCAGTTGCAGCGCGATCCCGAATGGCTGATCGATCTTCCCGCCGCTGTCGGAGCCGCCGCTTGATTGAGCTCGAAGGCGTCTCCGTCACCTACGGCGCCTTACGCGCCGCCCGCGATATATCGTTTCGCATTGCGGCCGGCGACGCGCTGGGCCTGGTCGGCGAATCCGGCTCGGGCAAATCCACCGTGCTGCGCGCTGTCGCCGGCCTGATCCCGCACGCCGAAGGAAGCGTGACGATCAACGGCCGCGAATTGTCCAACCGGCGTCCCCGCGACTCCCGGAAAATCATCCAGATGGTCTTCCAGGACCCCTACGGATCGCTGCATCCCAACCAGACCGTCGACCAAACGCTCAGTGCTCCCATCGCCATCCACCGCCTGGGCAACGCCGAGACCCGCATCATGGCCGCCCTGACCGAGGTCGGGCTTGGCCGCGAGCACCGCTACCGCTACCCCCACCAGCTCAGCGGTGGCCAGCGCCAGCGCGTGGCGATCGCGCGCGCGCTCATTCTCGAGCCCAAGGTCCTGCTGCTCGACGAGCCTACCTCGGCGCTGGATGTCTCCGTGCAGGCCGAGATTCTCAACCTGCTGACCCGCCTGCGCCGCGATCACGGCCTGACCATGCTGATGGTCAGCCACGACCTTGCCGTCATCGCGCATGTCTGCGACCGCATCGGCGTCATGCACGGCGGACGGCTGCTCGAAATGACCACCGCGGTCGCGCTCGCCGAGGGCCGTGTCACCGATCCCTATTCGCAACAACTGCTGCGCGCCAACCAGGGCTTCGACGCCAGCGGCGTCGTCGCCGACGTCACCGTCTGATCACCGAGGACATCCTTATGGGCACCCGCCTCACCGGCAAAGTCGCCATCGTCACCGGCTCCGGCCAGGGCATCGGCCGCGCCATTGCGATCGCCTTCGCGCGCGAAGGGGCCGTCGTCGTCATTGCCACGCGTACGGCGGAACATGGCGAGGAAACCTTGCGCCTGATCGAAGCCGAAGGCGGCAAGGCGATCTTCCGCCAGGTCGATATCGCCGACCACGATGCCACCCGCGCCATGGTCAACCAGGCCGCCGCAACCTGCGGCCGGCTCGACATCATGGTCCACAACGCCGCCGCCTTCGGCCGCCGCACCATCGAGGAGATGGACCACGAAACCCTCGATCGGCTGTTCAACGTCAACGTGAAAGCCTGCTTCACGCTGACTCAGGCGTCGCTGCCGCACATGCGCAAGCAAGGCGCCGGACGCATCATCGTTACGTCCTCGGTAACCGGTCCGAAGGTCTCGATGCCCGGGTCGGGCGCCTATGCCACGTCGAAAGCCGCGGTCACCGGTTTCATCCATACCGCGGCCATCGAACTGGCCGCGGACAACATCACCGTGAACGCCATCGAACCCGGCTACATCGACACCCCGGGTCTGTC
>DASRQX010000059.1:0-14313 GCA_035696165.1 Acetobacteraceae bacterium
CACTGGGTGCGCTCGGCACATTCGCCAACCTTCCGCAGGGCGCCGGCACGACGACGATCGAGAGCAAGACAAACTTCATCCGCCCGTCCGCGGTCGGGACGGCGGTGTTCGGCATCGCGACACCGATGCATCGCGGCCGCCGCGCCCAGGTCTGGCAGACGCGGATCGCCACGCGTGAGGGCAAGCTCATCACGCTGGTGATCCAAACCCAGTTGGTAATTTGAGGTCATCCGCTTCTTACCCTGGGCTTTGCGGGCTTCATTCATGTCACCACCCAAGTCCACAATGGGTGGCCGAGAAATTGAACCGGCCGTTCGGCAGTCGCACAATGCGACAACGATCGCCCGCCGGGGAGTACTTCCATGCCCACGTCCACCGAAAGCTACGCACACGGCACAAGCGACATTCCGCTGATCGGCGAGACCATCGGTGCGAGCTTCGATCGCACGGTGGCCTCCTGGGGTGACCATCCGGGTCTGATCGTCCGCCAGCAGGGCATTCGCTGGAGCTACCGTGAGTTGGGCGAGAAGGTTGACGCCTTCGCCGCCGGCTTGGTCGCGCTGGGGCTGCTTCCGGGCGAGCGCATCGGCATCTGGTCGCCGAACAACGCCGAATGGGTGGTGACCCAGTTCGCCACCGCCAAGGCGGGATTGATCCTCGTGAACATCAATCCGGCGTACCGTCTGACAGAGCTGGAGTATGCGCTGAACAAAGTCGGCTGTCGCGCGCTGATCACCGCGACGGAGTTCAAGACTTCCGATTATGTCGGCCTGTTGAACACGTTAGCACCGGAACTTGCCTCGGCGCAGGCGGGGCGGCTGAGTGCCGCGAAGCTGCCGATGCTGGAGATGGCGATCCAGATCGGCCCCATCACCGCGCCGGGGTTCATCGCGTTCGACAGCATCTACGGCATGGGCGCAAAATCGCACTGCGCGCACTTGACCGAGTTGGCGCCGAAGCTGCAATTCGACGAGCCGATCAACATCCAGTTCACCTCCGGCACGACCGGCGCGCCGAAGGGGGCGACGCTGACACACCACAACATCCTCAATAACGGTTACTTCATCGGTGAGGCGATGAAGCTGACGTCGCAGGACAGGCTGTGCATCCCGGTGCCGCTGTATCATTGTTTCGGCATGGTGCTGGGCAACTTGGCCTGCACGACGCAGGCACGGCGATGGTCTATCCGGGCGAGGGTTTTGACCCGCTGGCGACATTGCAGACGGTGACCGAGGAGCGTTGCACCGGGTTGCACGGCGTGCCGACGATGTTCATCGCGCAGTTGGAACATCCCGAATTCGCCAGGTTCGACCTGTCGTCGTTACGAACCGGCATCATGGCCGGCGCGCCCTGCCCGATCGAGGTCATGCGCCGATGCGTGGCGCAGATGCATCTGTCGGAGATCACGACCGCCTATGGCATGACCGAAACGAGCCCGGTCAGCACGCAGACCACAACCGACGATCCGGTGGCGCGGCGCACCAGCACTGTAGGGCGGGCGCACCCGCACGTGGAGGTGAAGATTGTTGATACCGAGGGTCGCATTGTTCCACGGGGTACGTCGGGTGAGTTGTGCACGCGGGGCTACTCGGTGATGCGCGGGTATTGGGACGATCCGGAACGCAGCGCTCAAACGATCGACGCGGCTCGCTGGATGCACACCGGCGACCTGGCGACGATGGATGCCGAGGGCTACGTCAACATCGTCGGACGCATCAAGGACGTGGTGATCCGCGGCGGCGAGAACGTTTATCCGCGCGAGATCGAGGAGTTTCTGTACCGCCACCCGAAGATCCAGGACGTGCAGGTGTTCGGCGTACCCGACACCCGCTTCGGTGAGGAGTTGTGCGCCTGGATCAAGCTGCGTGCCGACCAAACACTGACCGCAGACGAGGTGCGCGAGTTTTGCCGCGACCAGATCGCCCATTACAAGGTACCGCGGCTTATTCGCTTCGTCGACGAATTCCCGATGACGGTCACCGGCAAGATGCAGAAATTCATTATGCGCGAGCGGATGATGACGGAACTGGGAGTGCGGGAGGCGGCGACGGCGTAACAACATTCTGCCCCTCCTTTTGTTGGCTCGGGCCGCGGAGTGGACCAAGGTTGCTGCAGGGTCGGCGCGCCGACGAACTTCAGTCGCTGGTGCATCCCCGCGCGACCGTCAGGTCCCACGCGGCGTCGCGTGCGAGCTGAACGACACGCAGACCGGAACCGGCCGGTAGCCGATGGTTGTGGCCAACAAATGCCTTGCAACCCTCATCGTGCGCAGCGATCAATTGCAGCGCGCCAGGTGTCCTTACGCTCGTCAGCACACGCCAGTGTGGTGCCCGGCGCAATTGGCCGCGCACTAATCCTAATCCGGTAACGGCTTACGCTACCCTGTCGAGTTCCTCCACGGGTAGTTTGGCGGCCAGCACGAAGCGGAGAACCTCAAGCACCGACGCGCGTTTGGCCTTTGCGGTGTTGACGAGGGAGCGGAAGGCGGCAGAGGTCTCGGCGTCCCACTCGCCGCGAAATCCGTTGGTCATCTTGCGGGTGATTGCTCACCCCCAATAAATTCTCCTCGACACCGTCGTGGCCGAGTCGGCTCACGGAAAGGCGTGAACCATGCAGGCGTCCTCGCCCTGTCCCGTGATGAGCTGGTCGCCTTGATCCTAGCGCAGCATGCGCAGATTGAGGCGCAGGCGGAGCCGATCAGCGTCCTGACCGCGCGCATCGTCGGACTGGAAGCCAAGCTCGCGACCCCGCCGAGGACGCCGCACAACTCGAGCCTGCCGCCTTCGAAGGGGCAGAAGGCGAACCTGCCTGATTCCGGCGAGAAGTCGCCCTGGCGCGGTCGCCCCGGGATGGCCCGCGCGCTGAGCGAGCTCCCGGAGAAGATCAGCCCGGCCACGCTCACCGTCTGTCCGCATTGCAACCACGCCCTCGGGCCGGCCGATCAATCCGAAATCCATGCCTATAACCACATCAACCTAGCGCCAGCTCACCTGCTCGTCACGCGGATCCATCGCGATCGCGGTGTCTGCGCCTGGTGCCGCAAGCACGTTGCGGCCCCGGGCCCGGGCCCGGGAAGGGCTTGAGCCCCGGTTCACCGTTTGGGCCAGGGTTATGCGCACTGATCCTGCATCTTCATATCGCCCAGGCAATCAGTCTCGAGCGTCTGGCCCGTCTGATGGGCGAAGTGTTCGGCCTGACGATCAGCGAGGGCACGATCACCGAGATCCTGGCCCGCGCGCAAACGCCGCTGCTGGCCGCCGCCCCGATGGCCGCCGCGGCGCGCGCCAACGCCGTGGTGGGTTCGGATGAAACCCCGACGCGGGTTTGCGGCAAGACGTGGTGGCAATGGGTGCTGCTGAGCTCGACGCCGATCTGCCACGTTATCGCCGACACCCGAGCCGCCTCAGTGGTGACGACGTTCCTGCAAGGTGCATAGCCGTAAGTGTGGGTGGTCGAGCGCTAAGGCGGCAGCTCGGGCATGGCGCGGTGCGGCAGATGTGCCCGGCGCACCTGTTGCACGACGCGAGATATGCCATCGAGGATGGTGACACGGTGTTCGCACCCGGCTTTCGGCAGTCGCTGCTGCGCGCGGTGACGATCGGCCTACCGGCGCGACGCGCTGAAGGATACCCCGCTGGCGCAATACCATGCTGATCTGGACCGCCGGCTCGGCCGGCTCCTGCCGGGGCACGCGCCGACGCACAAACCGGCCCTACGCCTGTTCCGCGCCATTCGGCGCGAGCACAATGATCTGTTCCGCTTCGTCACGCGCCGCGACGTGCCATACACCAGTAACGCCTGCGGGTGCGCCCCGCGCCCCTCGGTGAACTTCCGCAAAGTGACCAACTGCTTTTCCGCGCCGAATGGGGTACCCAGACCTACACTGCCGCGGCAAGCGTTATGGACACAGGACGATTGCATGGGCTTGCCGCGCTCGGGGCGTGCCGATTATGCAATCAGGGCGATCGCCGCGTTGGGGGTGAGTAAGTACGTTAGTCTGACCGCAACCAGCTGAGCGGCTTTACACGAGCCGCAAGGTAGCAGGTTTCACTTCAAAGCTACACAGAATCTCGATGCAATTCGTGTTCAGGTGCCGTTGGGCTGTAGCAGCTTGTAGTAGAACAGGCCACGGACGGTCTTGCCGCGCACCCGCGCGTACAATGGGTGCTCGCCCCAGCGCTGGTAGCCGAGCGACTCGTATAGCCGGATCGCCGCCTGTTGGGTCTCGCGCAGGTCCAGGTTCAGGACCTGGAACTTCATGGCCCTCGCGGCTTCCTCGACCCGCAGCGTCAACAGGCGAGCCAGGCCGTGCCCGCGTGCATAGGGTGCAATGAACGAATGCATCAACTGCGCGCTGAATGCCTGGGCCTCGTTGTTGCGTGGCGGTCGGACGAGCTGCGCGGAGCCGACGATCGTGCTGTTCAAGCGCGCGGTGAACACCTGCCGCTCTGGCACCAGCAGCAGGCCGCGGAAATACGCCTCCAGCGCGCGGCGCTCGGGCGGGCGTACCCAGCCGAAGCCGCCGCCTTCGATGATCGCGGCGTGTGTCGCCTCGCACAGCGCGTGCAGGTCCTCGCTTGTGAACGCCTCGACCCGCTGCACCGACAGTTCGGCTGCGGTTTGGATGGGGGCGGAGGCCGCCGGGTTTGGCAGGTCGGACATCGGGTCAGGGCGTCCAGCGCAGGAAGTTGGCCAGAATGCGCAGACCGATCTCCTGACTCTTTTCGACATGGAACTGGGTGCCAGCGCGATTGCCGGACACCACCATCGCAACCACCGGGCCGCCATACTCGGTGGTCGCTATGACCTGGTCCGATGCGCCACCGGCCAACGCGTAGCTGTGCACGAAGTAGGTATGGTCACCTCGTTCCAGCCCGTCCAGCAGGGGGTGCGCGCCCGGCGAGAACTCCAGGGCGTTCCAGCCCATTTGCGGCAGGCGCAGCCCGGGCGCGTCCATCAGCGTGATGTCGCCCTTCAGCCAGCCGAAGCCCGGCGTCACTGTGTGTTCCAGCCCGCGTTCGGCCATCAGTTGCATGCCGACGCAGATGCCCAGGAACGGGGTGCCGGCCTGCGTCGCCGTCTCGATTGCCTCGCGCATGCCGCGAACCGCGCTGAGGCCGGCGGTGCAGTCGGCGAAAGCGCCCTGGCCAGGCAGCACGATCCGCTCGGCCTGCGCCACGAAGTCGGGATCCGCAGTGACGGCGACCTTGGCCGCGATGCCGGCCCACTCGGCTGCCAGCGCGAGTGCGCGGGAGGCGGAGGCGAGGTTGCCGCTGCCGTAATCGACCACCGCGATCTTCATCATGTCGCGCACCTCTGTTGGGGGCGTCATACCGCGCTCGCGCGTAGCAGCCGCTCGCCGAGGTCGCGGCGGTGGTCCAGCAGGCGCGCGTAGGCGGTCTCGGCGTTGCGCGCCGTGACGACCACGGCCAGCGTGAAGCCGCGGCGGTCCAGCGACCAGCGGCGCAGATCGTGACCGGAGAGGCCGAGCAGCAGAACTAGCCCAACGCCGAGCACCAGAGGCGTGCCGCAGGACGTCAGGCCGCCGATTGCCAGCCACGCGGCGAGGGCTGCGGCTGCCGGTATCCAGGCGCGATGTAGTACGAGCCAGACCGGACCGAACAGCGCGGCGCCGAGGCTGAACCCCTCGCGCACTAGAGCCGGGGGGGCGTCGTCGCGCAGGTGTACGGTCCAGACCTTCATAGCGCGCCCTTGGTAGACGGCACCGCATCGCCGATGCGCGGGTCGTGCGACACCGCCGTGCGCAGCGCTCGTGCGGTTGCCTTGAAGCAGGCCTCCGCGACGTGGTGCGCGTTCTGTCCGGCGCGACGGACAACGTGCAGGGTGATCAGGGCGTTGAATGCGAAGGCGCGGAAGAACTCCTCGAACAACTCGGTGTCCATCTGGCCGATCTTGGGTTGCGCGAAGATCACGTCCCAGGTCAGGAACGGGCGGCCGGAGATGTCGATCGCCACCTCGGCCAACGCCTCGTCCATGGGTACCAACGCGTGGCCGAAGCGGGTGATGCCGCGCTTGTCAGCCAGCGCCTGCGCAACCGCCTGGCCGAGGACGATACCGACATCCTCCGTGGTGTGGTGGAAGTCGATATGCAGGTCGCCGCTGGCCCGCAGGGTCAGATCCAGCAGCGCGTGGCGGGTCAGGGCGGTGAGCATGTGGTCGAGAAAGCCGATCCCGGTGGCGATATCCGCCTTGCCCGACCCATCGAGCGACAGGGTCAGGGTAATGTCGGTCTCCAGGGTCTTGCGCGCCAGGTTGACGGTGCGAGCCATGGCGCAGCACTAGCGCGCCACTCGGGGCAGGCCAAGAGGCAAGATTGCCAGGAGGTGATGTTGTGGCGCCGCTTATCCCCTCTACCCGCCTGATCCGCTTCGTGGCTCACGCGCCGGGGAAAGACGGACCGGACGGTCGCATTGGTTGCCGCAATTTCATCAGACCCAAGACACGGCGCTGCAAACCACGGCCTAGAAAATTGGTCGCGTCAATCTCTCCTACTGCCCATGGGCAAACGGGCCGCGATCGCGTGATCGACACGCCTAACCCGAAGTTTTCATTTGGGAACGGCGCAAGGGTCTGATTGGATTCCACAGGTTGGACATCGGGCATTTCAGGTACTGGACACGGATCGGTTCGAGATTGAGCAACCTGAAGGCGGTTCCTGCAAAGTCATGCCCAAAAAAAGCTTCTTGTCGGAGTACTCCTCGCGGATCACACCGCAAAAGGTCACCAACCTGCTGGCCGAATCGCATGCCGAACCAACATCCCGATCCCTCTTCACCGGCCAATCCATCAATCTCGACTTCCACTCCGTGCCATATTTCGGCGAGCACCCGATCGTCGAAAGCCACTACATGTCCAAGCGCAGCCGGCGCCAGCCCAGCATCCTTACCTTTCTGGCCCAAGATGCCGACAGCCAGGTCTTCTGCTATTCGAACGCCAACATCCGCAAAGGCGAGGAAGCTGACGAGATCTTCCGCTTCATCGATTTCTGGACGCGCCAGCATGGCAATCCGCCGCAACACCTCGGCTTCGACTCAAAGCTCACCACATATGCCGGGCTCGACCGCCTTGACGCGGCGCACATCACTTTCATGACCTTGCGCCGGCGCTCCGCTCGGCTGCTGGCCGAAATCGCCGAGCTGCCACCATCAGCCTGGCGCAAGGTTCCCCTCGACGTTCCGCACCGCAAATACCGCACCCCTCATGTCTACGAGCAGACGGCCAAGCCCGCTCAGCGCACCTTTCGCCAGTTCTTCATCAAGGATCTCGGCCACGATGAACCGACCATCCTGCTGACAAACCATGCCAATGCCACTGCGCACCAACTCATCACCCGCGACGCCAAGCGCATGCTCATCGAAAACGCCCTCGCCGACGCCGTGCGCTTCTTCCACATCGACGCCCTGTCCTCATCGGTCGGACTCAAAGTCGACTTCGACATGGCGCTCCTCGTCCTCGCCTCCGGTCTCTACCGTATGATGGCAGGCCGCATGCGCGGCTACGACGACGCGCAGGCAAGACAGATCTTCCGCGACCTTGTCGACATGCCCGCCGACGTCGTCGTCACCAATACCGAAGTCAGGCTGCGATTCCATCACCGTGCCACCTCCCCATCGTCCTCGCCTCCGGACTCTTCGACAAACCCGTCCCCGTCCTGTGGTGGGACGGACGGCCACTCCGATTGGTCCAGTAGCCCTCCACGTGCCGTCGCGTTAGGCTGATTCTGCTCCGTGGAAATCCAGGCTAGAGCAGATTCAGTCTGGCCGGGTGCGTACCCCCGCTCTGGCCCAGCCCTCCACTGGCCCAGCCCTCCAGCAGCTTGATCGGGGCGGTGAAATCCTGCTCGCCGATCCCTTGCCGCATGCCGATGCGCCAAAGCTGCGCCATCGTCTCGTGCGTCCACATCGGCACACGGAGCGCATGCGCCTCGTTCAGCCCCAGCGTCAAGTCCTTGTACATCGTCGACAGTTTCATACCGCAATCGAACGTGCCGGGCAGCACCGCGCGCGGCACCTTGTGCAGCGTCGCGCTGTTGCGACCGGTGGAGACATTGATCACCCGCGCCATTAAATCGGGATCGAGACCGCTCTTGGCGCCGAGCACCAGCGCTTCGAACACGGTGGCTAGGTTGGCAGCGCTGATCGAGTAGTTCACCAACTTCATCAGTTGTGCCCGGCCCGCGGTGTTGCCCATCGCGAACACCGACTTGCCGATGCGATCGAGCCAAGGCCGCACTCGCGCCAACGCCGTTTCCGGCCCCGCCGCGATCACCGATTGCGTGCTGGCGCGCGCCCTTCGGGCCGCAGGTGATCGGGCAGTCGACCAGCGTGATGCAACGCCCCAGCAACTGATCCGCGATACCCTCCATGGTGCGGCTCCCGATCGTCGACATCTCGGCATAACGCGCAGCGCCGAGCCCCGCGCCACCTCTGCTGCCACCGCCTGGCTAAGCGCCGCACCGGGCAGGCACGCGAAGACGATAGAGGCGGCATCGCCACGTTGGCCGCTGAGCCATGATCGACCGCGCCATTCACCACGAATGCGCGGTCGCGACCGGGTCCGGATCGAAAATGTGCAGCCGCGCGCTGGCATCCACCAGACGCTCGGCGATTGCCGCGCCCATCTGGCCAAGGCCAAGAAACCCCAGGTCCATGCACCCCCGCCTCGATCGCGCGGGAGGATGACACAGCACCCGGTCTGGCGCAGGATACTGGCCGGTAGCCAACGTGAGGGGGAGCGACGAAATGAGCGGCAACATGCTGGAGGGCAAAGTTGCGGTGGTAACCGGCGCCGGCCGCGGGATCGGCCGTGCGACGGCAATCTGCCTGGCGGCGAACGGCGCCAAGGTAGTGGTGTGCGACGTCGGTGCCGCGGTGACTGGCGAGGGGCTGGATGCCGGCCCGGCGCAACAGGTCGTCGCCGAGATCGCCCAGGCCAACGGCCAGGGCCGCGCCGTCGCGAACACCGACAGCGTCGCCGAATGGGCAAATGCGCAGCGCATCGTGCAGACGGCGATCGAAAATTTCGGCCGCATCGACATGGTGGTGAACAACGCCGGCATCCTGCGCGACCGCATGTTCCACTATATGTCGCCGGAGGAATGGGATGCGGTCATCAAGGTGCATCTGTATGGCGCCTTCTATGTCAGCCGCGCCGCGGTCCCGCATTTCCGCAAGCAGGAAAGCGGATGTTTCGTGCACATCACCTCCACCTCGGGGCTGATCGGCAGCGTGGGGCAGACCAACTACGGCGCGGCCAAGCTGGGCATCGCCGGCTTGTCGCGTTGCATCGCGATGGACATGCAGCGCTACAACATCCGCTCGAACTGCATCGGCCCGCACGCGTTCAGCCGCATGATCGAAACGGTACCGGGACAGAGTGAGGAGCAGTTGAAAGCGCGGGCAGAGAAGACCCGGCCGGATCACATCGCGCAACTGATTGCGTTCCTCGGCACCGACGCGGCGAAGGGCGTGTCGGGCCAGATTTTCGGCGTGCGCGGCAATGAGGTGTATCTCTACAACCAGCCGCGGCCAATCCGAATCATGGCGCGCAACGATGGCTGGAACCCGGAGAAGCTGGCCGAGCACTGGCTGCCGGCGGTGCAGAACAGCTTCACGCCGCTGGAGCGCACGCGCGACGTGTATAGCTGGGATCCGATTTGACAGTTGCTGCCCCGAACACTGCGCCGCGTGTGTCTCCGTCATGGCCGCGCACAATAGCGGGTGATGACACGCGATTCTCGGGGCGCCTCACGGAATCGTTACAACAACAGGCATAATAAAACCAGCCTGGGCCGTTGTTCCTGGATCGCTGACACATTTCTGTTACATGCGCAAGGTGGACTCTTGCGGTCTGTGCGAATCGGGATACCAGCGGTGATGCCATGGACGGCACGACATTCCCGCTGTGACCGGCTGCGTAGATGCGACGCCTGCCATCAGACGCACTGTCGGCCTGTGAATGTCCCAACGAACCATCACTACTGAGTTACGCATTCTGCTCACGGGACTGCTCGATTGGCGCTCGTGTCTGCTCTCCAAGCTCGTGCTGCTGCTTGGGATCAGTTACCTGTTCGTTCCCATTGATTTGATACCGGATCGAATACCCATCGTCGGGCATTTCGACGAGATCGGATTTGTGATGGGGGGCTTTGTCGGGTCGCGCTACCTTATTCCGAAGCCTAGCCATGACCGATATCTCGACCTTTGGGATGAGAGGCTCAGGTTATCGATTTGCCCGGGACGCTGGCAGCAACTGCAGTTTCTGATCCGGATTGCGCGCGCCGATTTCGCCAATTTTTTTCTTTACCAGTACCGCCGCGTCCACGCTTTCCTGATCACCGGCAAGAACTCAGGCACGCACTGGCTCAAATTCATGCTGAGTTGTGCGCTCGCGCAGCAGCATAATGTGCCGCTTCCGCTCCATTCCAGCGGCCGGGACGCGGATGCCATCATCAGTCACCCGCGCTGGCCGCATCGCTATCCGGGCATGCCACGTATCGGCAGTTCACACACGATCCCATCCATCGCCTTCACCTGGCCGTGGCTTACCCGGGCTCTGCCGTTCCGCCCGGTCGTCGTGCTGGTCCGCGACATCAGCGCCGCCATGGCATCGCATTACGTGAAGTGGCAACACGAATATCAGGTGCAGTTCACGTACTACGTGCGGGGTGATCCATCCGGCGAACGGTATCGCGCGGATATCTGGTGGTACATGCACTTCTTCAATCGGTGGGGCGATCTGGCGACCGCGCATCCAAATCTAGTTCTGGTCATGCGCTATGAAGATTTGAGGGCCGACCCGGAGGCCAATCTGAGACGCGCCGCCGCCCATTTGCAGATCGAAATAGGCGATGATGGTGTCGCGACAGCGCTGCGCCTCGGCGGTCGTGACGTCATGCGGACCTTGCTGGACCCGACAAATTCGGAGATTGTGATACCATCCGATGATGTCGCCATGAACGTCGTCTACAGCCCCGACGATGAAGCGTTCATGCGCAACGCCTTCGCTCGTTATCTGCGCCATGATTTTGGCTATGGCCGCTCGGCCGACCGGCCTGTAGTCGCGGGCGATCCCAGTCTATCATCCGAAATGACAATGAATGAAGCGGCTCGGCCGGAGAGCCGGCTGGCTGGATGAAGTACTGTGCAGCGCCAGGGCGCCAGTCTGTTTACCTCACCGCCCGACAAAGTTCGGTTTCCGCTTCTCCTTGAACGCGGCAACGCCTTCGCGGTGGTCGTCGGTCTGATCGAGCTGCGGCTGCACGAAGGCTTCCATGTCGAGAAAATCCTCGTAGCTCGGCGCCGAGGCCATGTGGAACAGCTTCTTCGCCAGCCCGAACGCGAAGGTCGGTCCGCCGGCGAGATCAGCCACCAATTCCTCGGCACGCACCATCAGCTGATCGTCAGACACAATCTCATTTACTAAACCCAATGACAGCGCCTCCTGCGCGTCGACGAAACGCGCGGTGAACACCAGCTCCTTCGCCTTCGCCATGCCGATGCGGCGCGTCAGGAACCAGATCGCACCACCGTCCGGTGCCAACCCGATGCGGCGAAAGATTTGCGAGAAGCGAGCAGTCTCCGACGCAACGATCAGATCGCAAGCCAGCGCGATCGACCAGCCGATGCCCACGGTGGGGCCGCGCACCGCGGCGATGATCGGCTTCTCGATCGCGTGCATGACGCGCAGGAAACTGTGGCTGCCGCCCATGATCTTCTCGCGCTCCGCACGTAGCCCGCCGCGCTGCATGCCGTCGACGTCCGCGCCCGTGCAGAACGCGCGCCCCTCGCCGGTTACCAGGATGGCGCGCACGGCGGGATCGAACCGCAGCCGTTCGAAATTCTCACGCAACTGCACGCGCATTTCCCGCGTCAGCGCGTTCAGCTTGTCCGGCCGGTTCAGCACCACCTTCGCCACCGCGCCTTCAATGATCAGCTCGACCGACATGTGGTTCCCTCCATTCCGTAGCGCTATCCAAGCGTGTTGACGCCATGCGGACAAGGCGGCACCGTCGCGGCCTTGTGACCTGATCGAGGGGAAACCGCACATGGCGCGCGCCTTTGAAGGCATCCGCATCATCGACATTACGCATGTGCTGGCGGGCCCGTTCGCCGCCTATCAGCTGGCGCTGCAAGGCGCCGACGTGATCAAGGTGGAGCCGCCGGACGATCCCGACCAAAGCCGCGGCGGTGGCACCGATCACGCACTGAACCACGCCAACATGGGCACCGGGTTCCTGACCCAGGCGTCGAACAAGCGTGCGGTCACGCTCGATCTCAAGACGCCGACAGGACAGGAGATCCTGAAAAAGCTTGTCGCGACCGCCGACGTGCTGGTCGAGAACTATCGCCCGGGCGCGTTCGAGGCGCTGGGCCTGGGCTACGACGATCTGCGCGTGATCAATCCGAAACTGATCTACGCGTCGTTCTCGGCGTTTGGCCGGGGCGGGCCGCGGCGCACGCAGACCGCCTATGACCACGTGATCCAATCCACGTCCGGCATCATGGCGATGACCGGCACGCCAGAGGTGCATCCGGTGAAGTTCGGCTCGCCGGCGATCGATTACGCTACCGGGACGATGGGCGCTTTCGCGTTGGCCTCGGCTTTGTTCCAGCGCGAGCGCATCGGCCAGGGCCAGCGCATCGACATGGCGATGCTGGACGTGGCGATGATCCTGATGGCGTCGCACCTGACCGGCTATCTGCGTAACGGCAAGCACCCGAAGCCCAGCGGCAACAAGCACCCGCACGCCACTAACAGTGCCTACCGCACGAAGGACGGTCTGGTGATGCTGGGCGCGTCGAACCTGCGCCAGCAGAAGCGGCTATGGACCGCGCTGGAACGCCCCGACATGATCAAACGCACGAACGATGAGCGTGATGCGGATCACGCCAACGAGGAAAAGCTGCTCGAGCAAATCATGCTGACCCGCACAGCGGCGGAATGGGAGGACTATCTGCAATCCCGCCACGTGCCGGCGTCCCGCGTGCGCACGATGGGCGAGGCGGCGGCCGACCCGCAGATCGCCACGCGCGGCGTGCTGCACCACTTTCCGGTCGGCGCTCCAGGCGTGCCGGGGCAGTTCAGCGTGCCGGTCGCGGCATTCAAGTTCGACCATGACGGTCCGCGCGTCGACGCGCCGCCACCCCGCTTTGGCGAACACACCGAACAGGTACTCGGCGAACTCGGCTATGGCGCGGCGGACATCGCGAAGTTCCGCGCCGCCAAGGTGATCTGACAGGGAGACGGACAATGCAGCTTGGAAGGCTCGGAGCGTGGTACAGCACCGACAAGCTTGGCGGCCCAAAGGAAATCGCGGCGTTTGCCGGCAATGTGGAACGGATCGGCTACGGTACGTTGTGGTATCCGGAGTCCCGTGGCTACGAATCGTTCTCGGTCGCCGGCTTCATGCTGGGGGCCACGAAGACCCTCAACATCGGCAGTTCGATCGCCAGCATCTACGCGCGCGATGCGTTCACCTCGCGCCGCGGCATGATCTCGTTGAACGGGCTGTATGGCGATCGCTTCATCCTGGGTCTGGGCGTCAGCCACATGCCGATGGTGGAGGCCGTTCGCGGCCACACCTACGGCAAGCCGATCCCGGTGATGCGGGCTTATCTCGACGGCATCTGCAAGGATCAGCCGGGCGCGCAGGCTTGGCCGATCGCCGTCGCCGCGCTCGGCCCGCTGATGTTGAAGCTGGCGGGGGGAAAAACCCGCGGCGCACTGCCATACAATGTGACACCGGAACATACCGCGCGCGCGGCGAAGATCATGGGGCCGGGCAAATGGCTCGCGGTTGAACAGAAAGTATGCCTGGAGACCGACGCCACCAAGGCCCGTGCGCTCGGGCGGGCGGAGCTGTCGCGCTATATGGTGCTGGACAATTACCGCAATTGCTGGCTGAGCCTTGGCTTCACCGAGGCAGAGTTGGCCAATGGCGGGTCCGACCGGTTCATCGATGCGATGGTGCTGTGGGGCAGCGTGGGGAAAGTGAGGGAGGGGCTGCGCGCGCATTTTGCCGGGGGGGCGACGCATGTGTGCGTGCAGCCGGTGCACGCTGAGGGTGATACTGCGGCGCGGGATCGGGTGTTGGTGGAGCTGGCGGATACTTGAGGGGCGGGGAACGCGGACTCGCCTCACGCCTTGAGGGAGGGATTCGTCCGGCGGGGAGTTTCGGCGCGATCCTGGCACCAACCCCTCCCCCCAACCCCCTCCCTCAAGGGGAGGGGGAAAAGAATGGTTACACCTGCCGTTCCACAATCAACTGCTTGATCGCGCCGATCGCCTTCG
>DASRQX010000060.1:0-14548 GCA_035696165.1 Acetobacteraceae bacterium
GGGCGCAACACGCAACTGGCGGGCCACAGCCGGCGTCACCCCAACGGTCGCGGCCGTCGGCCGAATCGGCTCGCGTCCGAATGTCGGCCGAGCCGCGGCAAGCTGCTGCGGCGAGACCGGTATCACGGCGCGCGCCACCGGACGAGATTCCGCCAACGCCGCGGCCGGCACCACGGTCGCGAAGCTGGCGTTATGATAGTTGTTGATGGTGACGTTGTTGACCGTGGTGACATTGGTGATGTTGGTGATGTTGGTGATGTGCGGATTGACGTAGCGGACATACTGCTCGCTCGCGTGGTACCACGGACGATACACTTCGCCCGGCGCCAACGGGCACCAGCCGACCGAGCCACCAATCGAAACACTGGCGCCCACGCCGACCCCGAAGAAGGTCACCAGCGCGGGAGCATAGACCGGACGCACGCCGACCGCGACGCCCGGCACCCAACCCCAACGGGCGCCGAAACGTGCCCACCGGCCATAATGGAACGGCGCAAATCCCCACGGGGCCTCATCCACCCAGGTCCAGCCCCATGGCTGCACGTAGGCCCAACGTCCGTTGCGGTACGGCGCCCACCCCGCCGCGACGGGCGGATACCAGACCTGGCCGTACTCAGGTGCGGTTTGCCAGGTGCCGACGGTGGTCAGATCCTCCCCGCCCGTCATCACTCCGACGAAGGCCGGCGGCGCGACGGCCGGCGCGGGCGGCGGCCGGTTGCGTGCCAGCATCGCCGTCAGGAACGCGTCCGGCGATGCCGCCCCGACGCTGCCCTGGAACGTGTCGGTGCCGGTGAACGTCGCCGCCTGACCCGGCCCGACACTCAGCCCGGCGCTGGCATCGCCGACCTGGGCCTTGCCAGTGATCACCGTCACCACCGTCGGGTCAGTGGTGTCGCCTGCGACGACGCCGTAATCGCCTGATGCGGCGATGGTGACCGCGCCGCGTGGTGTCTGCAGCGCGATCGTCTCGCCCTGCGCCAGGACGCGAACATGCAGGTATACCTCGCCCTGCGGAATTGTCGCGGTCACCCCGGTGGTGTCGAGCGTGGCAAGATCCAGTTCGGTTGACTCGTCCAACGCAATCCGGGCGCCGCCAAGCTCAACATCAGTTTCCGCGCCGGGCTCGGTCCAGAACGCGTTCCCGGACACGACCGGATAATTGAGCGTCGCCGGGCTCCAGTCCGTGTCGTCGGCGGTATGGAACGAGACCGTGCCGGTGACCAGCGCCAGCCGCCCGACGCGCGCGGGTGGATCCGCGGTCGACTGGTCGGCCGGCGCCGCGGCGCTCGCCGCTGGTGGCGGTGGTACACCCTGGGCCGATACGCGCTGCGCCAGCACCGGGCCGATCAGCAGGCCCGTGATCGTCGCCAGAAGGCCGGTCAGTCGAAGCAGGTCGCTCTGTGTGCGCACGGTACGGGTCACCTTCCCCTGAATGACGTGCCGAATGAGCGAGCAAGAATGCGGCGCCAGCGTGGCGATATCCGGCGGAACGTCACGTCTCCCGCGCTGGCGGGCAAGGTCGAGGCGCGCTGTGACGACGGTGAGGGTGCCACCCCGTCTGCGCCCCGTCCTGCGCTGCACGGAGTTGCTTCCGCGCCGCGATATTGGTCCCACACGTCCCGCCCGGCCAGTCATCCAACCGACCGATGTCCGCCACGGACCTCATCCGCACCATGCACCGGGTTGGCAATCGGTTGGCGTCCGCCACCATACACCGTCGCGCTTCCGCCACCCCCGGGCGCCAGTCCTTCCCTGCCTGCTGCGCCGCTCGGATCGCCATCACGACTGTCCACTCACCAGCCCGCTCGGCCTGGGCCGCCAACTCGTCTGCCGCCGGGTCGTTGCCGGCAGCGCTGTTCGACAGCCGCCACCGGAATGGCCCCGCGCCAAACCGCACCACCGCGCCACGTTGCATGAGGCCCTTGTCGCTGCGTTTGCGATCCGCCGTGGCCGCGTCGCCACCGCTCTCTCCCGGATCGCACCGCACCAAGTTGCATGGGGCTTTTGGCGTCGCGGGCGCAACCCGCCGAGGCCGTGTCGCCACCGCCCTCTCTCCCCGTCATGCCGGCGGAGCCTGGTCCGGCGGACGCCGCCGGCCTGGCATCCATGACGTCTTTGATCACCGCGGCCCGCACCGCACCACGTTGCAAGAGGGTTCTGTCGTCGCGCGCGCAATCCGCCGTGGCCGAGCCGCCACCACTCTCTCCCCCGGTCATGCCGGGCGCTGGGCCGGCATCCGCGACGTCTTTGGTCACCCCGGATCGCACCGCACCACGTTGCACGAAGCTTTTGTCGCCGCGCGCGAAATCCGCCGTCGTCGAGGCGCCATTATGCTCGTTCCCTGTCGTGCCGACAGAGCCTGTCTCGGCGCAGGCCGAGGCCCGGCCATCCACATCTCCGCCTACCTCAGCCCGCACCGCGCCATGTTGCATGAGGCTTTTGACGCCAAATGCGCAATCCGTCGTGGCCGGGCCGCCGCCATCCCCTGTTCCGCTCATGCCGGCGGAACCCGCCCTGGCGCAGGCCGGGAGCCCGGCGCTCACGCCTGCCTTGCGCACACCGGCCCCAGCCGCCGAGCCACCACCGGCACAAGCACCCTCCGGCAGACGCTTCATGGGGTCTTGTCCGCGATTCGCGATCAGCGCTGCCCGATCCTGCAACCTCATCACTCGCTTGATCTTCCGCGCGCGGGCGACCGCCGCCTTCCACGGGGCCAGCGCCGCCAGCTCGGCACGCGCCGGCGCCACCTCGGCCTTCCGCCCACGCAACACCAGCTGCGGTGCCCGCGCGAACCGCCCCCGCGCATCACGTAGCCCGCTGCGTGGAGCATGCCCCACTAGAGCCTGCCACCTTGCATCTTGACCCGGTGGGACAATTGACCCGGGGTCCCCGCCACCGGCGCATACCCCAACGACGAGCGGTGCATCGGCGGCGCGTTCAGCTTCGGCATGTCATCCGCCCGAAACCGCGCCACGAACACCGCAGGCAACCAGGGCAGATGATTGATCGCCGCGACCTTTAACCGCGACCGTCGCAGCAAAATCTCGTCCCGCTGGCTGCTCGCCCGAAGGTCCCGTCACGCCCGATTTGGGCATACGCCCCGTGCGTGGTGCGCGCGGCCGCTATCCTCGCGAGAGCCTCCAGCCTCCGCGGCCCGGTGCTTTTCCCGCCGTGCATGCGGCAGCGCCCGTTCGCCATCGCCGGCGCACGGCAGGCGCAGCCCGTCCGCTTGGCTCTCGCCCAGCAGCCCGGCGCCAGGTTGGGATTGCCGCGCGGATTGCCGCTGCGCAGCGGGCCGTTTCGCGCGCCGGGTCGCGGCCCCACCGGATCGAGATGCAAGGGTGGCAGGCTCCAGTGTGGCAGGCCGTTGGATGGGGGCCGGCTCCGGCGGCGCGACATTGGCGTCCGGGCCGGTGGTGGGGCAGGGGGCTGAAATGGGGGGCATTGCGATCCTGGTGTGCGAGAGATTAGTTATTTTCTCTTACACCAGATTGTCCCGAAACGCCCGCCTCGGCCGCCGAAAAAAATTGTCCAGCATGCCGAGCAATGGACAGTCCTTGCCATCCGCCCATGCCGGCAAAGCGGATTGCGCCAAGAGCATCAGGACCGATCCGATAAGGCCGTAGCTGGCGCCGCGCATTTTCACCCTTCCCATTGGATTGTCACTGGTTCCCGCATTGCGCCCCACACGAGTTTGTTACGGAAGTATAGGCCGGATCAATTGGTGCGTTGGCGGCAGAGGCCGCGCCCTCGACGGTCCTTGGTCCGGGCGGCAAGCCAGGTCGGATGGCACTGCGCGCGCGGAATCCCCCTCACTCCGAAACAATCGCCACCGCCCGAGTCCACCCGGCCGACGCCCGATGCACCTTCACGGGAAAGCACACCACCTCAAACCCATCCGCCGGAAGCGCCTCCAAATTGTGCAGCTTCTCCAAATGCGAATACCCGATCTCGCGCCCCGCCCGATGCCCTTCCCAGATCAACCCCGCATCCCCGGTTTCCGCCACCTTCTTCCGCGTCAGCGAAAACGGCGCATCCCAACTCCACCCATCGGTCCCGACCAATCGCACCCCGCGCTCCAGCATCCACAGCGTTGCCGCCTTGCCCATGCCGCACCCGGAATCGACATAATCATCCGCCCCATACTTCGCCCCGGCGCTGGTGTTCACCACGACAATCTCTAGCGGCCGCAGCGTATGCCCGATACGCTGCAACTCCGCGTCGACATCGCCCGGCGTCGCCACATACCCATCCGGCAAATGCCGAAAATCCAGCTTGACCCCCGGTTGAAAACACCACTCCAGCGGCACCTCATCGATCCGCCAGGACGGCTCACCCCCCGGTTTCAACGCATGATTCATCGTCGAGAAGTAATGATACGGCGCATCCAGATGCGTGCCGTTATGCGTGCTGATCGCAACCCGTTCCACCGCGGCATATTCGCCGTCCGGCAACTGGTCCACGCGCACGCCCATATATTCCGCCATCGCCGGAGCGGTCATATGGTGATCGAGATACTCGATCTTCGGCAACGAATGCGGCGGATCGCTCTTGATGCCCGCTTGCAGCGGCACCGAGATATCAACGAACCGCCGCACCATGCGAAGCCTCCGCCCCAAAACCAATCCAACCCGGCTGCACCCGGTTCACCCTTCGCCGCCGATCCGGTCCGAGCGCCGCAGGCGAAAAGATGCAACCGCAAAGAACACAAATGCAAACTGCACGACCTCTGGGTCCGACCCGACCCGAAGGCTGCACGACCGTTCCAGTTGCGCTCTTTGCGGTTAATCTCCTGCCTTGATCTTGCCCCGCTACTCCGCCGCCAGCAGGCTGGCCGGATCAGCCCCCACCCGCCCCATCTCGCCCGCAACCGCGCGCGCCAGGCGGAAATCGTAATGCACCGCCTTCAACCCCGGCACCGGTGACGCCGGATCATCGGCTGCGGTGATCACCAGCGACCCGGACACGCCGAATACCGTATCCGAATCGATATGGTCATCGTCGCCGAAATACAGCGCGGTCACCAACTCGCGAAAACCCTCGCCGCCGATCAGGAAATGAATATGCGCCGGCCGGAACCCATGCCGGTTCTGCGCCCGCACCATCTGCCCCACCGGCCCATCCATCGGGATCGGATACCCCAGCGGCCGCACCGTCCGAAAATAATATTTCCCCTCGTCGTCGCAGCGGAATCTCGCCCGCAAATCCATCACGTCATGATCCTGCATCTGCAGATCGTACAGCCCGTGTTCGCTGGTCTGCCACACCTGCACCAGCGCATGCGGGATCGGCGCACCGTCATTGTCGGTCACCTGCCCATACATCACGATCTGCTCGCTGGACGGGTTACGCACGATGCTGTCCCCCAGCGCTAGCTCCGGCGAGCCCTCGCGATAGAACGGCCCGAGCAAACTACTCTGCGTCCCCAGTTCCCGCGCCTTCTTGTCGTGCAGCGCGTTGACCACCGCGCTGACGCCAAGCACGTCGGACAGCAGAATGAACTCCTGGCGCACCGGCGTGCACGCCTTGCCGACCTGGGTCAGGAACGCGATGCCGGTCAGCCATTCCGCCGGAGTCAAATTCACCTCGCGCGCGAACGCATGCAGATGCCGCACCGCCGCATCCGCGATCTCCTTCAGCCGAGGATCCGGTGTCGCCGCCATCTGCGCCAGCGCCGCATCGGTCGCCGAGAATTCGTCAAGGTCCTGCATCTGCCCCTCCCGATCGCCTGCCCCACTCTACCTCGCCGACGCGGCGGATGCACGCAAGACCGCCCGTTCCAGCCGCTCCAGCCGATGATCGGTCCGCCCATGCGCCCGCAGCACCCCCAGCGTCTGCGCCAGGTACTCCGCACAGGTGCCTAGGCCGCCCGCCGCAACCGCCAGGCTCGCCGCGATCACCGTCTCATCCAACCGCCCCGCGTACCGCGGGTACGCGCGATTGGCGACAAAGCTGGCGGCCCGCACCGGACCGCCCTCGCTGTCAACCCGCACCCAGCGCGCCATGTACCCGCCCGTGAACATTTCGCGCCGCCATGGCAACAACAGCTCGGCGCGCGCTGTCGCCGCCGGAAAGCGGAACAGCATCCCAACCGAGCTGCCGCCATGATCGAGCGCCAGCATCAGCCCCGGCGCCTCCGGCGTACCCCGCCCCATATGCGCCCACAAACAATAGCTGCGATGCCAGCCCCGCACGACGCCGGGCCGGCTCTCGGCATAGTGCATCGCCGGGTTCCACATCAGCGATCCGTAACCAAACAACCAAGCATCCTGGCCCGGCGGATGCGAGGCCAGCATCGCATCCAAACTCGCCTCGATCTCCGCATCCGACCGCAACGCGGCGCCATCCGACATCCGCAGGCGCGCCGCCGCGATCAACGAGCCGTCGCGCAGCGCCTCCGCCGTGATGCGGATGGTCTGCTCGACCGCAACGCCGGCATGATCCCCGGCAGCGTCCTTTGGCACCATCAGTTCACCGGGCGCCGCGGCACGACAAGCTTCGGCGTGAAAATCTGCACCGCCCCACCCTGCTGGTTCAGCGTTGTACAGCGCACGACCACCATCCCCCGCTCCGGCCGAGAGCGCGAAGGTATGATCTCCAGCACCTCGGTCTCCACATGCAGCATGTCGCCTGGCCGCGTGGGTCGAGGCCACGCCAGTTCGCCACCGGTGCCGAGGATACCCCCGGCCATCAAGACGCTGTCTATCACCATCCGCATTGTCATCGCCGCGGTATGCCAGCCGCTGGCAGCCAGGCCGCCGAACAGCGTGCCCATCGCCGCCGTGTCGTCCAGATGGAAGGGCTGCGGATCGTAGCGCGCCGCAAACGCCATGATCTCAGCAGCCAAAACCTCGCGCGCCGCGCTGACAAAGCGCTGCCCCAGCACGAGGTCCTCAACAAACAGGCGTTCGGGCATGCGTTGATCTTCCCCAGCGACTCGTATTATCCCCGTCGCTTGCATCATGCTTGTCGCTTGTATCATGGTAGTGACGGTTCTATCTTCCGTCCATGCGCCACACAAGCTTGTCTGGAATGCCCTGCCCGATCGCCCGCAGCCTGGACCGCGTCGGCGAGTGGTGGAGCATCCTGATCCTGCGCGACGCCTTGCGCGGCACCACCCGGTTCGATGACTTCCGCCGTAGCCTGGGCGTTGCGCCCAACATGCTCACCCGCCGCCTGACGGCATTGGTGGACGCCGGACTGCTCGAACGGCGCCGCTACAGCGAACACCCGCCGCGAGACGAGTATGTGCTCACCGATCGCGGCCGCGACTTCCGCCCCGTGCTGCTGTCGCTGCTGGCCTGGGGCAATCGCCACTTTGCGCCCGAGGGGCCGAGCGTTGAGATCGTCCATACGGCAACCGGCCGGCCGGCCGATCCCGTGTTGGTCGATCGTCACACCGGGCTGCCGATCGACGGCCCGGACTATCGCACGATCCACCACCGTCCGTCCGTCCCGCCGCCCGAGCGCATCGCCCCTGAGGACGCCCACGAAGCGGCATAAACGCTCGGTCCGGGACGGCACCCATCACCGAGCCGGCCGCGACCCTGACGCTCAGCCCGCGCGCTTAGGTGCTGCCCGACACGATCCGATCCGGCCAACCAAGCCGCGCCAGGCTTTGCCGGCTATCCTGATGCCGGGTCTCCTCATGACGGAGAGCCATCGGCCGACATATGCTCGGCGCCCGCCATCACACCTGCGACGATCCCCCGCCACATTCGCGCCGCGACTCGGCACGAGATGCTAAGGCTCCTCCGCGACTCGGGGCGGAGGCGCCCCACGGCGAAGGAGAAACCGATGCAACGGATCCTGATGGCCGCCGGCTTCAGCCTGCTCACGTTCGTCAGCGCGCATGCGCAATCGGGCACGCAGGCGCTGGTGGACCGCTCCACTTTGGCGCTGCAGGAAATAATAACGCAGACCGTCTCGCAGGACCCGCACCGAGCGCTGCAAAGCGCCCGCGGCGTGCTGATCTGCCCGCAAATCTTCCGCGCCGGCTTCTTCTTTGGCGCTGAGGGCGGCGGCTGCGTGCTGGTGGCCCGCGGCGCCAACAACACCTGGTCCTACCCGGCCTTTTACGGCATCGGCAGCGGCAGCTTCGGCCTGCAGATCGGCATCCAGGACAGTCAGTTCGTCATGATGATCATGACCGAGCGGGGGCTGCGTTCCGTGCTGGACAGCCAGGTCAAGCTGGGCGCCGATGCATCCATCGCGATCGCTACACTGGGGGCCGGCGTCCAAGGATCGACCACCACCGCCCTGGGCGCGGACATTGTCGCGTTCTCATCCGCGCGTGGGTTGTACGGCGGGATTTCGTTGGCAGGCAGCGTGATGAGCGCTCGCTCGGACTGGGACCGGGCGTATTACGGCAGCGACCTCGCCAGTCAGCAAATTGTGATCGGCATGCAGGGCTCCAATCCCGGCGCCGACCCGCTGCGCGAGATCCTGACACGCTACGGCTCATCGTCGGCCCCCCCCTTGCCGCCGGCCCAGACCGAGGTAGTTCCCCCGCCGCCAACCGCGGCCCCGCCGGGCGCGGTGCAGCAGCAGTCGCTGCCTCCGCCACGCGGATAATCACTCGGCCGGCGCGGCGTGCCGCACGACGACGCGATCGAAGCTCCACAGCCATCGCGCCCCTCCCATCTCGACCATGCGTCTGCCAATCGGCCGGACCACCTGAAGGGCTGACAATTCCTTCGGATTCGCCCATGTTCACCGGATGGACGACGACGCATTCGACCGGGCGCTGATCGCGGCGGCCTTCACGCAGGCCGCGGAACTGGGCTGGCGTCACGTCACAGTGGTGGGCGCGGCGCGGGAGGCGGGGCTGCCGCTGCCGCGCGCGCGAGCACGGTTTCCCAGTCGCGCCGCGCTGTTGCTGCGGTTCGGTCGCATCGCCGATCAGGCGGCGCTCGCCGAGTTGCCGGGCGAGGGGTCGGTGCGTGATCAGTTGTTCGACCTTGTCATGCGCCGCATCGACGTGTTGCAGGCGCACCGCGCCGGCGTGTTGGCCTTGCTGTACGCGCTGCCGCACGAGCCGCCAACCGCTGTGCTGCTGGCCTGCGCCACAAAGCGCAGCCTGCGCTGGCTGGCACAGTCAGCAAGTGTGGATCTGGCCGGCCTGCGCGGCGAACTGAAGTTGCGCGGTCTGGTCGCGATCTGGCTGTGGACGCTGCGGGCGTGGGAGCGTGACGACACGGCCGATCTCAGCGCGACGATGGCGGCGCTGGATGCCGCGCTGAACCGTGCCGAGCAAGCGGCGCGATGGTTGCGCGGTCGCCCTGCGCCGCCGCCCCCGGGCCGGCCGACATCCCAGCCGGAGGCCGAACCGCCGCCGTCTTCGGAATCGTCCCCGGACCCGTTCCCGGAACCGCCACAGGAAAACCCGCTGCCGTGACACGCGTTTGGGCATAGGATGCGGAGATTCCAACACCACAGACGGAGGCAACCATGGCCAGCGGCACGCAATCCAAATCGACCGGCACCGGCCTGCCCGACTTCGACTTCACCAAAATACTCGCTCAGATGAAGCTGCCGGCTTTGCCGGATATCGACGCGTTCGTCGCTGCCAATCGGAAGAACATGGAGACGCTCTCGGGGGCAAATCGCATCGCCCTGGAAGGCGCGCAGGCGGTCGCGCGGCGCCACATGGAGATCATGCAGCAAAGCATGGCCGAGATGACCGAGGCGATGAGGGCGTGGTCTTCGCTCGACGCTCCGCAGGCCAAGGCCGCCAAGCAGGCGGAGCTCCTGAAGACCGCCTATGAGCACGCTGTCGCCAACATGAAGGAGGTGTCAGACCTGATCCAGCATTCCAATGGTGAGGCGCTGGCCCTGATCAACAAGCGCTTCGTCGAGGCGATGGACGAGGTGAAGGCGCTCGCCCAGAAGGCATGACGTCACCGCCTGAAAGCGCGTTCGCCCGGCATGACCTGGGAGACGCGCGCCATGAGCGTGAAAATCGCGACCTCAGATCGCAGCCCCTTCACCTCTCCCTCTGGGAGAGGTCGGAGCGCGTCAGCGCTTCGGGTGAGGGTCGAGCCGCGAACTCAACCGTTTGCACCTTCCACAACACCTAGCTCGCCACTTCCTGGCGCCTCCAGGCAAAGTCCAAGAGCAGGCTGTCTCCCCGGGAGAGACGAAGTATGCGCGACCCGACGCGCTACCTTGACGCCAATGGGCAAGCGCGTCAGGCGGAACCCGCACCGACCGCCGTCAACCGTCGGTTCCCCATCGACGGGATAGCGCCCCTCCGCCGCGCCCTGTAATGTACGCGCCCGCATGTCCAAACCCCTCCCATTCTGGAAGACCAAGCGTCTCGAGGACATGAACCCCGCAGAGTGGGAATCCCTCTGCGACGGCTGTGGCCGCTGCTGCCTGCACAAGCTGCGGGACGAGCAAACCGACGAACTCTCGTTCACCGAGGTCGCCTGCCACCTGCTGGACCTGCACACCTGCCGCTGCGGTGACTACGCCAATCGCAAGGTTCGGGTGCCTGACTGCGTCGGCCTGACGCCCAAGGAACTGCGCAACATCGACTGGCTGCCGCCCACCTGTGGCTATCGCCGCCTGGCCGAGGGCAAGGACCTTGCCTGGTGGCACCCGCTGGTCTCCGGCAACCCCAATACGGTACACACCGCCGGCATCTCGGTACGTGGCCGCGCAATCAGCGAGCGGTGCGCCGGGACCCTGGAATCGCATATCGTCGACTGGCCGGGGCGTTCGCCGCGGCCGTCCCGCCCAAAGCACCCGATAAAGGAGAAGGACTGATGCTGAAAAATGCCCGCTACGGCGGGGTGAACGCGGCGGTGCTCACCGCGATGCAGCAAGATCTGTCGGTCGATCTCGACCGCATGGCCGCACACTGCCACTGGCTGCTGGCCAATGGCTGCAACGGCCTGGCGGTGATGGGCACCACCGGCGAGGCCAACAGCCTCGGTATCAGCGAGCGCATTGCCATGCTGGACGGCCTGGTCGCCCGCGGTGTGCCCGGCGCGAAGATGTTGCCCGGCACCGGCACCACAGCCATCACCGACACGGTGTTGCTGACCCAGAAGGCGCGCGAGGTCGGCTGCCGCGGCGCTTTGCTGCTGCCGCCATTCTACTACAAGAACCCCTCCGATGACGGGCTGCTGGCCTACTTCAGCGAAGTGATCGAGCGCGTCGGCGGCGGAATCTCGTTCTACTTATATAACTTTCCGCAACAGTCAGCCATCCCGTTCAGCGTCGATTTCTTCGCCCGCCTGCTGAAGAAATACCCAACCGCCTTCAAGGGCGTGAAAGACTCCTCGGGCAACTTCGAGAACGGCAAATCCTATGTCGACGCCTTCGCCCGCGACGGGTTCGAGGTCTATGCCGGCGACGACACGCTGCTGCTGCCGCTGCTCAAGCTCGGCGGCGCCGGCTGCATCACCGCCGCCGGCAACATGAATTCCGCCGCCGCCGCCAAGGTTTACGCCAACGCGGACAATCCAGCCGGGGATGCTGCCGCCGTCACCCTCGCCGCCACCCGCAAGGCCGCGGTCTCGGTGCCGTTGATCCCCGGGCTGAAGGCGCTGAAGGCACGCCAGACCGACGATGCCGGCTGGCTTAACATCCGCCCACCGCACCTGAAGCTGGACGCCGAGCAGCGCGCCAAGCTGTTCGCCGCATGGGACGCCACCGGGATCGAGTTGGCGAAGGCAGCGTAGCAAAGCCCTCACCTTCTCCCCCTCCCCTTGAGGGCTTGGGCCGTGAAGCGGACCAAGGTTGGGGGAGGGGTTGGTGCCGGGGTCGAGGGAGGCGGTTGGGGGAGGGGTTAGTGCCAGCGTCGCACCGAAGCTTCTCTCGCACCAATGCCTCCCCCCTTAAGGGGACGGCGAGAAGCACACGCCCCAGGCAGCCCCTTGCCCCAATGCCGACAGAACCCGCCCCGGCCATCAACGCCACGGCCGCGCTGCGAGCCTGGCTGACCTGCCATCGCAGCCAACTGTGGCTGGCGCTGCGTATGACCATCGCTGCTTCGCTCGCCTATGCGCTCGCCACCGCACTCGGGCTGCCGCAGGGCTATTGGGCGGTGCTGACCACGATCATCGTCACGCAGAACAGTGTCGGTGGCTCGCTAAAGGCGGCGGCGGAGCGCCTCGTCGGCTCGGTCTGCGGCGCGCTGGTGGGCGCCGCCGCCGCCATCATGCTGCCCGCACACACGCCGCTGGTGCTCGGCGTGGCGCTGGTGGCGGCCGTGGCGCCGCTGGCGCTGCTGACCGCATTCTCGCCCGGCTTCCGCATTGCACCGGTGACAGCGATCATCGTGCTGCTGAGCACCGGTACGGCGACCCTTGGCCCCCTCGGCTACGCGCTGGATCGGGTCTTGGAAATCGCGCTGGGCGCGGTCATCGGCCTCGGCGTGTCGCTGCTGATCGCACCGGCGCGCGCGCATGCCCAGGTGCGCGACGTGGCGTCAGAGACCGCCGCATTGCTGGCCGACGTCATGGCGGGGCTGGTGCCCGCAGTGTGCGCGGGCACACCGGACGTCGGCACGCTGCCGATGCGGATCCACGCCGCGCTCAGCCGTCTCGACGCCTCGGTGGCGGAAGCAGCGCGAGAGCGCCGCAGCAGGCTGTCCGATCAGCCGGACCCGAAGCCGCTCTACCGTACCCTGCGTCGGCTGCGCCAAGATATCTTCGCGTTGAACCGTACGCTGGGCGAGGCCTTGCCCAACCAGGTGCAAGCGGCACTGGAGGCGCCCTGGTCCGCCCTGGCGCGGGCCGTCGTAACCACGTTGCGATCCCTGGCTCAGGCGCTGCCCGAGCGACAGCTACCAGACGACGATGCGGCGCTCCAAACGTCCGCCGCCGCCTTCAACGCGGCGATCGACGCGGTATGGCGTGACGAGCTGACCCGGAGCCTGCCGGCGGATGTGGTCGGGCGGATCCTGGGCAGCGTGTTCCTGGTGGAGCAGTTGCTGCGGGACCTGGGCGATCTGCTGGAGCGCGTACGCGAAGCAGCAGCGCCTAGCCTCCGGGATTAGAGCCACCGCACCGGGGATTGTGCTAGGGCCTGTCACCAATTGAGCCAAACGACGCTGGCGACGAACTGGACGGCGGCAAGGAAGTTGCGCGCGGTCTTCTCGTCGCAGGTGGCGATCGCACGAAACTTCTTGATCTTGGCGAAGAAGTTCTCGATCAAATGGCGCGCGCCAAAAAGCTCTCGGTCGTCGTCTCGCGGCGAGGACCGGTTGGTTCGCGGCGGGATCACCGCGGTCTTACCAGCGGCTCGAGTACGCGAGCATCGGCGTCGAACGCCATGTCGGCGATCAGCGTATCGGCCTGCATCGTGGGCAGCAGGTGGTCTGCTCCCACCAGGTCGTATGCCTCGCCACCGGCGAGGAAGAAGCCGATCGGGTTGCCCAGCGCGTCAACCAGGGCGTGGATCTTGGTGCTCAGTCCGCCGCGCGAGCGGCCGATCGCCCGATCCTCGCCGGCTTTTTTTGGGCGCCGGCACTATGCTGGTGGGCGCGCACAATGGTGCTGTCGATCATCGCGTATTCGTTGTCGGCGTCTGCGGCGAGATGCTGAAACACCCGCTCCCAGACACCGCTTTTGGCCCATCGGCTGAACCGCAGGTGGACCTTTGTCCCGTCACCGAACCGCTCCGGCAGATCGCGCCATGGCATCCCGATACGATAACGATACAGCACCGCCTCCACGAATAGCCGATTGTCCGCCGCGGTCACTCCGACCGAGCCTCCGCGTCCCGGCAACAGGTCCTTGATCCGCTCCCACTGGTCATCGCGCAGTCCGAATCGCCGCATCGGTCAGCCCCCCAACAAGCTGACCGCCTATGAATCCGAGAAACCGCCGCGCCGGAATCGGCTACGTACCACCCCCGTGCCGATTGACGGCTGAGTGTGGCAATCGTGAGTCACCGGCCCAATACGGTGTCCGGATGGCGCGCACCGATCGAAACCGGCTAATTGATGACAGGCCCTAAAGCCTTCGTCGAAACACTCGGCGGAAGATTGAAGCTGTTCTTCCTGCCGCCCTACTCGCCGGACCGCAACCCCGACGAACTCGTCTGGAAGCACCTGAAGGCCGACACGGTAGGTCGTATGGTTGTGAACAGCAAGGCCGATTTCAAAGGAAAGGTCGTCTCCTCAATGCGGAGCCTCCAAAGGAACCCGATGAAGATATGCTCCTTCTTCCGAAAGCCCTCCCTTCAATATGCCGCCCGAAGGTGACTCTCCTTATGGATTGATTAATACCAGGTATCCTAAGTCCCAACACACGCCCAGGTGCGAGCGCCAATTGACCTGATCCGGTCGGGGTCGTTAACGAGGAAGTCCCAAGCGTCCTTGCAGGCGGCGACAATGGCCTCATAACTATTCCACACCAACAGGCTCAGTTTATTGGCACGCAGGTAGTACCACACGTTCTCCATCGCATTGAGTTTGGACGAATAGGGTGGCAGCGACAGCAGAGTGATGTTGCTTTGACGCTCAGCTGAATTGACCCAGGTGTGCTCATCGGAATTGATTCAGGTGGTGCTGAGCTTTGAGGGGTCAAAATTG
>DASRQX010000061.1:0-2156 GCA_035696165.1 Acetobacteraceae bacterium
TCGGACTACGTGTTCGTCGGCATCTTCATCATCGGGCTGGCGGGCATCGCGATCGACCGGGCGCTGTTGCTGCTGGAGCGGCGCGCGGTACATTGGGCCGGACGCTAAACTGGGGGCCGGACGATAGAATTTGGGGGGACACACAATGCCGAATATTCTGATCACACGACGGGCCGCGCTGCAGACCGCGGCGGCCGCAAGCCTGGTGTTGGCGCGCGGAGCGAGGGCCGCGACACCGGCGACGGTGAATGTCGGCTTCTTCACCGAAACCAAGCCGACCATGATCGCCAAGGGCGAGGGCTGGTTCGCCGAAGGGACCGGCGGCACGCTGAACTGGACCGAGATGGGCAGCGGGGCGGAGATCAACACCGCGATCACCGCCGGAAGCTGCGATTTCGGCCTGGCGATCGGTTCCTCCGGGACCGCAGCGGGGATAGCGCAGGGACTGCCGTATAAACTGATCGGCATGGTCGACAATATCGGCCCGGCCGAGGAGATGACCGTCCGCATCGCCGCCAACATCAAGACGCCAGTGGACTTCAAAGGCAAGAAGGTCGCCACGCCGTTCGGCTCGACCAGCCATTTCCGCCTGCTGGGATTTCTGAAATCCAACGGTCTGAGTCAGAGCGACGTGACCGTGCTGGACATGAAGCCGCCCGCCATTGTCGCAGCGTGGAGTCGCGGCGACATCGATGCCGCCTATGTCTGGGCGCCAGCCAAAAGCAAGATCCTCGGCGATGGCGGCCAAGTGTTCCCGACTTACGAGGCGCTGGACAAGGCCGGCTATGTGATTGCCGACCTTATCGTGGTGCGCAACGGCTTCGGGCAGTCGTACCCCGAGGCGGTCACGGGTTTCCTCAAAGCGTACGGCAAGGCGCTTGCGATGTATCGCGACAAGCCCGAGGCGGCCGCCGAGATCGTCGCAAAGCAGGCTGGTGTCACCGCGACGGTCGCACTGTCGGACATGAAGGAATACGATTTTGTGCCTCCAGCCGAGCAGGCCACCCCGGCCTGGCTGGGCGGCACCGTGTCCGACCCGGGAAAATTCGCCCATGTGCTGAAGGGCACTGCCGACTTCCTGGTCGAGCAGCACAGCATCAAGAGCGCACCTGCACTGAAGGTATTTCAGCAGGCGATTGATATTTCGTACTTGAAAAAGGCGCTGGCCTGAGGCAGCGGCAGACTTGAGCGACTTCGTCCGTTTCGATGACGTCTCGGTGCAGTACGGCACCGGGGCGTCAATGGTGCGGGCGGTGGAGCGGGCCAACCTGAGTTTCGCGCGCGGCGACTTCGTCTGCATCGTTGGTCCGTCCGGCTGCGGCAAGACGACGATGATGCAGACCCTGGCCGGCTTCCTGCCGCCGAGCAGCGGCGTGGTAAAGGTCGACGGGCAGACCGTGGTCGGCCCGGGGTCGGAGCGTGGGGTGGTGTTCCAACAGCCGGCCCTGTTCCCGTGGCTGACGGTTGCCGCCAATGCCGGGTTCGGGCCGCGCATGACCGGCGCCGCCGGGCGCGGGGCCCGCGTCGAGCAATGGCTGCGCACCACCGGGTTGTGGGAGTTCCGCGACCGTTACCCGTACGAACTGTCAGGCGGCATGCAGCAGCGCCTGGCGATCGCGCGGGCGCTGTGCAACGAGCCCAAGGTACTGCTGATGGACGAGCCGTTCGGCGCACTGGACGCGCTGACCCGCGAGCGAATGCAGGAGGAACTGCACGCGGTCTGGCGGCGCACCGGAATGACGGTGATGTTCATCACCCACAGCGTCGAGGAAGCGGTCTATCTCGGCACCGAAGTCGTTGTGATGTCGCCGCGCCCGGGCCGCATCGTGGCGCGCTTGCCAATGGCGTTCGCGCGCAATCATGCGGCGGATGGCATCCGCACGGTTAAAAGCCGCCCCGACTTCGTCGCCGCGCGTGAAGAAGTGCTGTCGCTGATCTGGGCGATGGGCGAGGAACATTAGTCCCGCCCGAGAGGGTTTTCGACGGGTTCACCTATAGATAGGGGGGGCGTAACTGGTCAGGTCGGCTGAGCAAATAAACGCTTGACAGGCCACGGCGTGGTTCGACTCTAAACGCGCCTGTGACACCGACCGAGTCGCGTCTCCGTGTTCCAGAGCAGCCCGCCGATGCAACCGGCGATAGGACGTCCGTTGCAA
>DASRQX010000062.1:0-19649 GCA_035696165.1 Acetobacteraceae bacterium
CAGGCGATCGTCGGCAGTCCCACGCTCGATGCGGCAAAAGCAAGACTGGCAGCGGCGCGGGAGACGGTCACGGCAACCACGGGCGCGCTTTACCCCCAGGTAGGCTTCAGTGCCAGCGCCACGCGTGAGAAGGTCAGCGCCTCGGCGTTCGGATTGCACCCGGACCAAGTAGTTCTTCCGCCGAATTTCAATCTGTTTCAGCTCGGCCCAACCGTCAGCTACGCGCTTGACATATTCGGTGGCACGCGTCGCCAGATCGAGCAGGAAGCTGCATTGGCCGATTACCAACGCGATGAGCTCGATGCGGCCTATTTGACTCTGACCGGCAATGCGGTGACGCAGGCGATCCAGGTGGCCGCGATCCGCGCCCAGCAGAAAGCCGTCAGCGATACGCTGGACATCGATCGGCAGAATCTGGCGCTCGTGCAGGCGGAGCGCCAGGCCGGAACCGTACCTGATAATGATGTGGTCACCGCCGAAAGCCAGCTTGCCGCGGATGAGACATTGCAGCCCGGGCTCGATCAGCAGCTAAGCGTGGCCAGGCACGCGCTGGCTGTCCTGCTGGGTCGCGCACCCGGCGATTGGTCGCCACCTGACTTCGATTTGGCCGCGCTGACGCTGCCTGAGCAACTGCCTGTCAGCCTGCCGTCGGAACTCGTCCACCAGCGGCCTGATATTCAGGCGGCCGAAGCGCAGCTGCACGCTGCCAGTGCACAGATTGGCGTTGCGACGGCACAACTTTATCCCGCCATAACTCTCTCGGGCGGGGTCAGTGCGTCGGCGCTGGATCCGGGGCATCTGTTCAGTCCGTCCGGCCTTGTCTGGAGCATCGCCGCGGGGCTCACCCAACCGATCTTCGACGGCGGTACGCGGCGGGCGGAGCAACGGGTCGCGCTGGCCTCTTTCAAGGCGTCCGCCGCGGATTACCAACAAACGGTGCTGCAAGCCTTTGGGCAAGTGGCCGATATCCTGCAAGCGCTGACCCACGATGCGAATCTCTTGGTCGACGAACGGCGCGCACTCGATATGGCGTCCCAGTCCGTGCGTCTGCAACGCCTTACTTATGGCAATGGGACGACCGGAATTCTCGATTTGCTGGATGCACAGCGCCAGTACCAGCAGGCGTTGCTTGGCTATGTCCGGGCGGAAGCGCAGCGCTACCAGGACACAATCCAGTTGCTGGTGGCAATGGGTGGCGGTTGGTGGGACGCAAATCGTCACCTTGGCTGATAACGGCAATCCAGTCGGTGGAGGTGGCAATGATTGACAGCCGTGTCCGGCCCGCATCTCTCATACTGTCGCGGGATGATGGCCCAGGCAGTGTCGGGCATTGTCGTGCCAACGGGTTTTCGCGCCGCAGCGCATACCGGTTGTGTTTGCAAGGTGCGAAAACCTGTTGGCGCGGCAAGGACCAAGCCAGCACCCGCGAGAGTGTGAGAAATGCGGGCTAGATTGACGGCGGATCAACGGCGGTCACGACGCGCGCGGTAGCCTGGATGGCGGTGCTCGCCGATCTCCCTATCGACACAGTGGAACCATGGATCCGCTCGCCAAACCTGGGGTTGATCACTTGATCCATGAGGCAGACCGCAATGCACAGGCATCTTTCGACCAGCATCGCAACCATGGTGGCGCTCATGGCGGCGCGCCGTGCCACTTCTGGCGGAGACGGTACGCCAACGACATTCAGTCAGGACCAGATTGCCCGGATCGACGCGTACCTCAGTGACGACGAACCGGCCGTATCGGCTACGCCACACGAAGCCGCACGCCGAAGCGTATCCGGCGGGCTGGGGCCTTAATCTGATCATCTGGACGTTACCGATCGCGTGTACTGTCGCCCCAACACCGAGCCGGCCTGTCGCTCAACGGACCATCAGGTCGGTGTCGCGACCATATGTTCGCGGCCCGACAGGGAGGCTGCGAGAGCAAGCTGCTGCGGGGTGCAAAACTGATGTTCAACAGTACATTTTGGAGGAGGCACGAAAATGTCCACGCACGCCAACAGCCATCACAAGTCGCGACGAAAGATGCACAAAGCGACGAACGATACGTTCGAACGAGTCAGGTCGGTCGTGGTGAACCATTTTGGCGTTGATCCGCGCAAGGTATCGCTTATGGCATCGTTTATCGATGATCTGGGTGCCAACAGCCTGGATGCGATAGAACTGGTCATGGCGTTCGAGGATGCGTTCGATGTCATGATCCCAGACAGCGCGGTGGAGACCATTGTCACCATGCAAGATGCGGTGGATTGCATCGAGCAGCGAAAGAGGCTGCGGCGTCCAGGCGTGCCGGGTTCGTAGGGCGTCCCTACGGCAAGTTCCGGCAACCGGGAAATACCGGTCCAGGCCGGCCCCCAAATGATGCCATAGGTGTGGTTCGCGGGACCTGCACCGACCTGTCACTTTAGCGACCTGTCATTTCATATATCCAGGGCATATGTCCTGTGCCGATGTCTTGTGCTGGGCCGGCGGTCATACGACGCCCCCGGGGGGGGGCAATATGTCGGGTGGCTTGACAACCGGATACCAGGTCCGATGCTCCAGCTTGCGAGGTGCGCAAGCACTTGAGTGTTGTGCAGGCATACGCGCGATCGGCTTGGGTACCACGTCGCATCTGCAACGCCGAAGGCCGCGGCGACGGACCATTATCACGAACGAGAGACCCGAAGCCGACGGGAGCTGGCTGGGCGAGGTCACGGATCCTGGACGAAGGCGGCAACCTGCACCTGCGCGGGGCTTTATGGATGTGCCAATGCTGGGGGCAGCCAGATATGGCACAAGTTCACCGGACGTCTGGCGGCTGCGCGCGGATTGGCGCGAATGTCGGAATGTGTATGAGGAAGAGCAATGATGACGCACGATATCCCCCCGATCGGACGCCGCGGTCTGCTGGATCTCGCGATCGCCGCATTCGTGGTCGCGGTGCCATGGCGGTCGGCAAGCGCCGCGGCCACAGACGACGCCGCGGCGATCGCACCGATCCAGCGGTTTGACAACGCGTTGCTCGCGGCGATGAAGGCGGGGAGCGGCACGCCGTTCGCCGAACGCTATGGCGCGCTTGCGCCGGTGATCGAGCAGGTCTTCAACTTGGAGGCGGTGCTTGCGGCCTCGGTCGGTCTTTCCTGGCAGACGCTGCCGGCCGCGCAGAAGCCGGCGCTCATGAAGGCCTTCCGCCGCTACACGGTTGCGACCTACGCCGCGAACTTCAGCAGCTACAATGGCCAGAGTTTCCAGGTCTTGCCGACGACGCGCGAGGTCGGCAACGGCGAGACGGTGGTGCAAACCAAGCTGGTGCGCGCCGATGGCTCGTCGGTCGAGCTCGATTACGTGATGCGCCACTTTCCGGCCGGGTGGCAGGTGGTGGACGTGCTGTCGGACGGCTCGATCAGCCGCGTCGCCGTGCAGCGTGCGGATTTTCGCGAACTGCTGCTGTCCGGCGGCGTGCCAGGGCTGACGGCCGCCCTGGAGCGCAAGGTCGACAACCTCTCTGGCGGCAAGCTACCGCCAGAATAGGGGGTGTGGAGACCGGTGCATCCATACCTCCGGCGCCTGCCTGGTTCGTCTCGTGGAAAGGCAAAGCTGATGGGGTTCAGCGTCGGGCCCGGGATGGGGATCAGAAAGTCATGGTGTCGGCGCTGCGGTGTTGGTGGGCGTTGCCCGGTATGATTCACGCCTTGAGGCGGACCTTGACCGGTTTGCCGGCGGCGGCGCGCCACAAGTACCAGGCGGCGAGGGAGCGATACGGCGCCCAGGCGGCGCCAATCTCGGCCAGTGCGCGCGGCTTGGGCTGTGCGTCCAGCCCGTACACCACGCGGTAACCCTCGCGCACACCAAAATCGTCCACCGGCAGCACGTCGGGGCGGCCCAGGCCGAAGATCAGCAGCATCTCGACCGTCCAGCGACCGACGCCGCGGATGCCGGTCAGGCGTTCGATCAGCGCCTCATTGCTCAGCCGTGCGGCGCCGCGGCGGGTGGGAATGGTGCCGTCCAGCGCGTTCGCGCAGATGGCACGCAAGGAGGCGATCTTGCCGGCGGAGAAGCCGCAGCTGCGCAGCACGACCTCCGTGTGCTGCAGCACGGCGGCGGGAAGCGGGAAGCTGGCGTCGGGATGCAGTGCGATGAAGCGCGCCAGGATCGCCTGTGCCGCGCGGCGGTGCAGTTGCTGATGGGCGATCGCGCGCACCAGCGCCTCATAGGGGCTGCACTGGTGATCGATCTCCGCGGCGAGCAGCGGCGGGCCGACGCGGTGAATTAACCCAGCGAAGGCGCGGTCACGAGACAGGTGGCGAATTGCCGCGGCGGACATAGGATTGCGTATCGCTTTGTTCGCGCCGCGGGGCAACCGGTTGATGCAGGGCCGGCACGCGATTTGCGGTGTGCTCGAATGCCTTGCAACCGGTGATCGCTGCGCCCAGAATCCAACCGGACCTAACGCGAATCCTGTGTCGCGTGCGGGGGGTGGAAATGCGCCAGAACTATCATGTGCTGGACGAGACCGACGACCAGGAGGCCGCTGATCGGCAGACGGCGAGCCTGGCCGGCGTCGCGATCACGTTGGTGCTGCTGGTGGTCGGCCTGTTTCTGGTCCACGAGTTGCACAGCAAAGGGATGATCGAGGACTGCTTGCTTGCGGGACGCAGCAACTGCGACGCGGTGCTGGCGAACCTGCCCTGATCCGCTGGGGCCGATCCGCTGAACCTGGCCCGCCGGGCCGCTGTCGACCGAGTTCGTGGTGCGCCTGTGGGGCGCGGTCTCGATCGGCCCTATCGGCGGCGCCGCCGTGCGCAAATTAATCTTGGTTCAACGCCATGGAATCTCGAGCGCGTGCGATGTCTCAGCGGCGACGTCGCTGCTGACATGCACCCCGCCGGCGAGTTCACCGCCCGCGGGATGTTCGAGGCCAGGCGAAACCAATCCGGCAGGGCCGCCTGATTACGTGTCGGACGGGTCGCCCGTCGGCCGTTCAGATTTGCTCAGACGCTGGCAGGTTTGCTCAGACACTGGGTGCCATTGGTTCGAACGGGATCTCCCGATCGCCCGAATGCATCGACATGTCGCCGGCGAAGATATCGCGGTCCTTGGTCTCCGGCACGAAGAGCAGGCCAATAACGACCGTCGCACCGGCGATCACGATCGGATACCAGAGACCGAAGTAAAGGCTGCCTGTTTGCGCGTTCATCGCGAACATGGTGGCGGGCAGCAATCCGCCGAACCAACCATTGCCAATATGATACGGTAGCGACATGGCGGTATAGCGGATGCGGGTTGGGAACAACTCGACGAGGGCGGCTGCCACCGGGCCATAAACCATCGTCACCAGGACGATCAGGAACGTCAGCAGCAGTACCAGCTTAAACGGTTGCGAACGGAAGATGTCCCACGGATGCGCCATTTTGACGACCGACGGATTGGACGCCGCCGGATACCCAACCGCGGTCAACGTGTCGGCCAGATCCTTGGCGAATGTCGGGGATTTCGCACTGATCGTCTTATCGCCAATCTTGATACTGGTGTCGGTTCCGGCCGGTACGTCCTGCTGCGAATAGACCACCGAGGCACGCGCCAGCGCACCCTTGGCCACGTCGCATCCAGTGGTGAACTTCGCCGTTCCAACCGGATTGAACTGGAACGAGCACTCTGCCCGATCGGAGAGCACCGACACTTTCACTGTTTCATTCGCCTGGGCCAAAGCAGGGTTGGCGATTTCAGCTATCCACTGGAAGACAGTGAAGTAAGTGACCACGGCGATCAGGCAGCCGCCCAGTATGATCGGTTTGCGGCCGATCTTATCGGACAGCCAGCCGAACAGGACGAAACCGCCGGTGCCCAACGCCAGCGACCACGCCACCAGCATGTTGCCAGTGAAACCATCGACCTTCAGCACCGCCAGCAGGAAGAACAGTGCGTAGAACTGCCCGGAGTACCAAACTACCGCCTGGCCCATGACCAGCCCCAGCAGTGCCAGGATCGCCCATTTGGCGTTGCTCCATTGGCCGAAAGCCTCGCTCAGGGGTGCCCGGGAATGAGTGCCTTGCTGCTTCATTCGCAGAAATGCCGGGCTTTCCGCCAGTTGCATCCGGATCCAGACCGAGATCGCCAGCAGCAAAATCGACACCAGGAACGGAATGCGCCAACCGGAAATCCACATGGTGGAGGTCGGAGCACCTTGGAAATCGGCGGTGGACATGGACGACTGGGTGAACAAGATGATCAATAGCGACAGGAACAGGCCCAGAGTCGCCGTGGTTTGGATCCAACTGGTGTAGAAGCCGCGGCGGCCCTGCGGGGCGTGCTCGGCGACATAGGTCGCGGCGCCGCCATACTCTCCGCCGAGCGCCAGCCCCTGCAACATACGCAGCGCGATCAGGATCACCGGTGCAACGAAGCCGATCTGATCCGAGGTGGGCAGCAAGCCGACGATGAAGGTCGAGGACCCCATGATGGTGATGGTGATCAGGAACGTGTATTTCCGCCCCACCAGATCGCCGATCCGGCCAAACACCAGCGCGCCGAACGGCCGCACCAGGAAGCCCGCAGCGAATGCCAACAGCGCGAAGATGTTGCGGGTTCCTTCGGGGAACTGGCTGAAGAACTTGGCACCGATGATGACGGCGAGCGAACCGTAAAGGTAGAAGTCATACCACTCGAAGACGGTCCCCAGAGACGAGGCAAGGATGACCTTCTTTTCTTCGCCGGTCATGGCGCGGGTCGGACTGGCGGCGCCCGCCTGTGACATGGATACAATCATGGTCGCGTTCCCCTTCCCCGTGCTTCCGGCACCAGCGACCTGTCTCGGCCGCTTCTCTTTGTACTGTATCCGCCGCTTCAACGATTCGGCCGTCAGTATGCGTTGTGCATAGACATTCCGTGAATTCGATGCAAATGGACCGGGATCCGTCGGCATTCCCGACGATCTCCGGGCGTGGCCGGGTGGGCCAGGTCGGTACGGTGCCGCGACAGGTCGCCGCTATGGGAGGCGACGGCCTGATCGCGACGGCTCTTGCACCGATACGTATTACTGCGATTTTTGTAATGGATGGCTGCGATCCGCAGTGGGATCGTGGCACGATCGGGTGCTGCCGGCGCATCGTTTGGTCATGGCGCCGGGACCGTTGTTCGTGCATTTGTCCGGCGTGGGTTCGAACGCTCGTGCGCACCCAAGCGGCGTGTGGGACAGTCGTCTCGCGCGTTAGCGCACTCGGCTGTAGGGCAGGCGTCGGGCGAGCCAGCAGCCGACCTCGACGCTGGTGGCTTGGCCGGAACCGTTACGCTGGAAGGTCAGTGTCCAGTCGCCGGGCGCCGTATGGTCGAGCGCGCGTGGGCAAGGGAGCGCCCAGATGTCCGGGCCGATCGGGTCGAGCAGCTCCATGCGGCTCTGGCCGAGGAAGCCCGAGAAGCCGCCGTAGATGACACCGCCGGCGTCGGTGACGGTGAGCTCGGCGTCGAATTCCTCGCAGCGGTAGCGGCCGGCGATGTCGGGGGCCGGTGTGCCGTCGCAGGGATGCAGGCAGGAGCTTTGGTTCTCCTGCGGGCGATCCATCCATAGGCCATCCGCGGCGGGGCGCAGACGGACGTTGTCGCCGGCGCTGCGTGCCGTGCCGTCGGGCTGAAGGTCGAGACGTTCCGGGGTGTGACCGTAACGCAGGCGGATCTGGCCGGGCGGGCTGGCGTCGAGACGCACGGAGAGGCCGGTTTCCGGCTCGGTGTAGGCGCCGAGCCAAGCTGGGGGCGGCCAAGCTGGGGGCGGAACGGGCGCGGCGGGTGGTGGGCGGTCGTGATCCAGCACGGCGGCAAGCAAATCCACCGCCGCCTCGTGCGCGTCCGTCAGGTGGTTGAACATGACGACGACGGAGATGCGTTCGGAGGGGACATACAAGCGATGGCTGCGCCAGCCGCGGAGCGCGCCGCCGTGGGCGGTGACGGGGCGGCCGAGTTCGCTGGCTCGGTTCAGGCCGAAGCCGTAGGTCGCGGGGGTGCCGTCGGCGAACGTTACTGGGGCGGCGAGGCGGCTGTAGAGCGCGTCGGCGTTATCGCGGGTGGCGTCGATGTTACGCTCCCAGGCGATCATGTCGTCGAGGCTGGCGCCGAGGCCGGCATCGCCGGTCCACAGGATGTGGTTAGCGGCCGGGCGGAAGCCTGCGGCTTGGGTGCCCTCGTAGCCCCGGGTGCCGTCGGGCATGGCGGACGTGTCGGCGGCGAGCAGCGCGGTTTCCATGCCGGCGGGTTCGAAGACGCGGGTGCGCAGCAGGTCGGCGAAGTCGCGGCCGCTGCGGTGCTGCAGGATGTCCGACAGGAGACGAAAATTCTGATTGACGTAGGAGTAGCGGGTGCCGGGGGTGAAGTGCAGCGTGCGGGCGCCGGCGATGACGCGGGCGGCCTCGGTATCGCCGAAGGGGGATTCGGCTGGGGCGCCGTGCAGCATCGCCACCGCCCAGTAGTCACGCAGGCCGGACTGGTTGTGGCACAGGTGCAGCGCGCCTGGCGGGGGTTGTTGCAGGTTCGGCAGGCGGGCGCGGACGTCTTCGTCCAGCACCGAGGGGTCCGGGAAGGCGTCCAGCACGGCGGCGCAAGTGAACTGCTTGGTGATGGAGCACATGCGGAACAGCGTGCGCGGGGTGAATGGGATGCGGCGCTCGGCGTTGGCCCAGCCCCAGGCATGGCGGACGAGAGTTTCGCCGGCGCGCAGGACGGCTACGGCCCCACCAGGGCCGGGGTAGACGCGGGGCAGGGTTTGGAGGGCTCGGTCGAGGCGGGGGGAGAGGGAGGTGGTCATGGGCGGGACTGTCGCGCGCGCGGGTGTGGGGCGTAAAGGTGGCGACGGTGGATCCGCATCGGCGGATTGACAGGCGCATCAAATTGCGCAATATATTGCGCATATAAGGGGTGGTATGGCGACGGTTGAGACCAACACCCGCAAGATCGTTGCCAGGCTGACGGCGGAGGGGTGGGTCGATATCGACGGCAGCAAGCACGACAAGTTCGAGCATGCCAATCGGTCGGATATGCTGATCATCGTTCCTCGCCACAAGCAGCTATCCCCTGGCGTGGCACGCTCGATCGCCAAGCTGGCGGGCCGGATTTAGGAGGTAGCCGTGCCGCATTACGTTGGAATTCTCGATGGCTCCGGGGACACCTGGGGCGTCCGTATCCCCGACCTGCCCGGCTGCCATGGCGGTGGTGAGACGGCCGAGGCCGCGATCGCCGATGCTATCTCTGCTGCGCGCGAATGGGCGGAACATCGCAACGCCAAGGGCGCGGCAATGCCGGCTTCCCGCCCGCTGCGTCAGATCATCCGCAATGGCGAGTTGGATGTGCGGGCGGGGGAAACGGCGGTGATGATCCCGCTGCTGCTGGATAGCGGGCGGCCGGTGCGCGCGAACCTGTCACTGGACGCCTCGTTGCTTGAGGCGATTGATGAGGCGGCGCGCGCCAGAGGGCTGACGCGCTCGGCGTTCATTGCGTCCGCGGCGCGGGAGAAGATCATGGCGGAGGGGTGACGGCCGGCCGGGGCTAGTGCTCAGACGGCCTCTAGCTGGACCCGTGGGCGGGCCATCGCGCGCGGGCTCGCGAACCGTCGCCGATGGATCTGCCGTCAACGGATCTTGCCCCGCGGCGCGGAGCGGGCCAGCGTGTGGGCCAAGCCAAACTGTCGGGGAAACCAAGATGCCGCAGCCCTATCACGCCGGCCGCCATTTCCTGCAGATCCCCGGCCCGACCAACGTGCCGGACCGCGTGCTGCGGGCGATCGACAACCCGACGATCGACCATCGTGGTCCGACGTTCGGCGCGCTCGGGCTGGAGATCCTGGCCGATTTGAAGAAGGTGTTCCAGACCGATGGGCCGGTGATCATCTACCCCGCCTCGGGCACCGGCGCCTGGGAGGCGGCGCTGACCAACACGCTGTCGGCCGGCGACACCGTTCTCATGTGCCGCACCGGCTGGTTCGCCTCGTTGTGGAACGAGATGGCGACGCGGCTCGGCCTGGATCCGCTCTTCATCGAGACCGACTGGCGGCGCGGCGCCGATGCCGAAGCGATCGGCCAGGCGTTGGCCGACGACAAGGCGCACCGCATCAAGGCGGTGTGCGTGGTGCACAACGAGACCTCGACCGGCTGCACGTCGCGCATCGATGAGGTGCGGGCGGCGATGGACGCGGCGCGGCATCCCGCGCTGCTGCTGGTGGATACCATTTCGTCACTGGCCTCGATCGACTACCGGCACGATGCGTGGGGGGTCGATGTCACAGTGGCCGGGTCGCAGAAGGGGTTGATGCTGCCGCCGGGTCTGAGCTTCAACGCGGTCAGCGCCAAGGCGCTGAAGGCGGCGGAGGGGGCAAAACTGCCTCGATCATACTGGGACTGGCGGCCGATGCTGGAGGCGAACAGGACCGGGTATTTCCCTTACACCCCCGGCACGAACCTGCTGTTTGGCCTGCAGGCGGCGGTGCGGATGCTGCTGGAGGAAGGGCTGGTCAACGTGTTCGCCCGTCACGATCGGCACGCCGAGGCGACGCGCCGCGCGGTGCGGGCCTGGGGGCTGGAGATCCAGTGCGCGGAGCCGCGGCACTACTCGTCGTCATTGACGGCGGTGCGGCTGCCGGAGGGGCACAGCGCCGACGGGCTGCGCGCGGTGATCCTGGAGAAGTTCAACATGAGCCTGGGAAACGGGCTTGGGATGCTGAAGGATCGTGTGTTCCGCATTGGCCATCTGGGCGATTTTGGCGATCTGCAGCTGCTCGGGACGCTCGGCGGGGTGGAGATGGGGCTGCGCGCCGCCGGCGTGCCGCACAAGCCGGGCGGCGTGCAGGCGGCGATCGACTATCTGGCGGGGAACGCCTGACACGGACGGCGAATTAAAACAGGCGCGATAGGCCTGACATGAAGGGAGAGAGACGCATGATCGAGGTCTGGAGCTGGCCCACACCGAACGGCCACAAAGTGCACATCGCACTCGAGGAGCTCGGGCTGCCATACAAGGTGATCCCGATCAATATCGGCAAGGGCGACCAGTTCAAACCCGAGTTCCTGGCGATCACTCCGAACCACCGCATCCCGGCGATCGTCGATCCCGACGGTCCGGGCGGGGCTCCACTGACGCTGTTCGAGTCCGCGGCCATCATGATCTACCTGTCGGAGAAGACCGGCGGGCGGCTGATTCCGACCGATCCGATCGGGCGCTACAAATGCCTGGAATGGATGATGTTCCAGATGGGCGGCGTCGGGCCGATGTTCGGGCAATACAACCACTTCGCGAACTACGCGGTGGAGAAATTGCCGTACGCCATCGAGCGGTACACCAATGAGGTGAAGCGGCTGCACCGGGTGCTCGACAAGCGCCTGTCGGAAGCTGCCTGGCTTGCCGGCGACGAGTACAGCATGGCCGATATCATTACCTTCCCGTGGATCCGCAATCCGGACCGGCGGGACATCGATCTGGCCGACTATCCGCACCTGAAGCGCTGGCACGACGCGATCGCCGCCCGGCCGGCGGTGCAGCGCGGCGTGGCGGTGCTGGCCGAAAACCAACGCAAGGGCCAGATGACCGACGAGCAGCGCGACATCATGTTCGGCAAGATACAGTTCGCGGTGCGCTGATCGCGGGCGGCACAGCGGGGACGATCTCGTTGATCGATATGGCATCCATTATTATCCGGATGGTAAAAGCACCGCCGCCGAGCGCAAAAACCGCATGGAAACCTATGCGGTTTCGCAGTGCCGTCCAGCAGGCGTCGCCAGTGGAAAACCCTGTTGGATAACCGAGTGGGGCTTCAGCAATAACGATAAGTCCTGCCCGCTAAACGATAGCGCCCGCGCCGTCCTGATACGGGAGACAACGAATGAGTTGCGTGACCTTGCGCGGCAAGGGAGGCTGGTGAGCGTTTTCTATTATAGCTGGGATTCGGCGCCGGGCTCAGGCCAGATAAATCCAAGCAGCGTGTTCCGCTGCGGCGTTCTGACGGATGCGGGGAAATTGGCGTTGAGTCCCCTGTGACGCGGCTCATCGGGAGGTGTGCGATGGTCACGCAGACGTGCACACGCGACGCTGTTTTGCTGGCGGATTTGTTTGACATCGAAGCAGATGACAAATATATAATGAAATATTAACGGGACGCGTTGGACACGTCCATCCGCCGCTCGCTTCAAACTTGCCCCGTCGGTGCGGCGGGGCTTCTTGACCCATACCGCGGAGGTTCCAGTGCTGGTCTCCCCACCCCTGACCACCTTGAGTTCCGACCAGCTTTGCGAGCGCGGCGCGCAGTACGCTGCCATGGCCGGGACCGCGAGGAGTCCTACCATCCAGGCGTCACTGGAACGCTTGGCTGGGCTGTACACGACCATGGCGGCCGAGCGGGCGGTTAAGGAACAAGAAGGGACGATGACTCGAGATTAGATAGCCGTCAGCGCCCGTTTGCCAGCACGCTTGCTCGTCCGCGAAGGGCCGGCAAGCCATCGGCGGACCTATCATGTGCTGCGTCTGCCACTCGCTGCCCAGCCAGCAACGGTCCTCGCGTCACGCCGGCTCTTCGCCACACCCGGGCCAGATAAGCGCACGCGGGACACAGGCGATCTCGGCTGCCGTGATCTGTTTATCTGAAAACGTCGTGACGGATGGGGCACGGTTGTCTGGCGCGGATGCCGGATCAAGCCGCCTTGATACCTGCGAGGAAGCGATCGATTTCGCGTTGGAGCGCCTGACCCTGCTGGGCCACGTTCGTGGTGAAATCCTGCTCGACTCGCTGCAATATGCGATCCTGGGCGGTCGGTGTCGTGATGCCATTCATTGCAGGGCCTTGGGGCGACCAACGACCTGATGCCGACCATCCGACCATCCAACGAACGGTCAAGCCTTCCGCCAGTTGGTATCAATGCCCGGACATCAGCGTCCTCTGCGCATCAGCCAACGCAATAAGCAGCATCATCGGATCGAGTGATGCGCTCATCGGTGTCTCCGTTCCGGGATCAGGTATGGTTACATTACCAGATCAAGGAGGGTCTTCAATTCGCGATTGCCCGCAGGCGCATATCGGTTCACATCGACCCATGACCCGCCTCACCCTCTACCCCGCCATCGACCTCAAGGACGGGGCCTGCGTCCGCCTGAAACGCGGCGCAATGGATCAGGCGACGGTCTACGCGACCGACCCCGCCGCCCAGGCGCGCGCCTGGCAGGACGCCGGCTTCGCCTGGCTGCACGTGGTCGACCTGAATGGCGCTTTTGCCGGCAAGGCGGTGAACGCCGACGCGGTTGCCGCGATCCTGGACGCCGCCCGCGTGCCGGTCCAACTCGGCGGCGGCATCCGCGACATGGCCGGGATCGAGACCTGGCTCGCCGCGGGCGTGCGCCGTGTCATCCTCGGCAGTGCCGCGGTGAAGACGCCCGAACTGGTGCACACCGCCTGCCGGGCCTTCCCCGGCCGCATAGCCATCGGCATCGATGCGCGTGAAGGTTTTGTGGCAACCGAGGGCTGGGCGGAGACCTCGACGCTGTCGGCGCCCGACTTGGCGCGCCGCTTCGAGGATGCCGGCGTAGCCGCGATCATCTACACCGACATCGCCCGCGACGGCATGCTGGGCGGGCTCAATCTCGCGCAGACCGCGGCGCTGGCGCGGCATGTCGCCATCCCGGTGATCGCCTCGGGCGGGGTCGGCAGCCTCGACGATCTTGTCGCGCTGGGCGATCTGGTGGCCGGCGAAGATCGGGCAATCGATGAAGTCCGGGCGACCCAGGGGGGGATCGAAGGGGTGATCGTCGGGCGCGCCCTGTACGATGGCCGCATCGATCCGGCGGCCGCACTGGCGCTGTATTCCGCCTGATCGACACTACATCCGGATCAATCGGTTAATTGTCCTGCACGTTGCGGCGACGCGTGCCCGCTTTGCGCGCAACGCGCTTGCAACGCTCACGTGTCACGATTGTAAAAGCGTCCCATGCTGAAGCTGCGCATCATTCCCTGCCTGGACGTCAAGGACGGTCGCGTCGTGAAAGGCGTGAATTTCGTCGCACTGCGCGACGCCGGCGACCCGGTCGAGCAGGCCGCGCTGTACGATGCCGCCGGGGCCGACGAACTGTGCTTCCTTGACATCACCGCCAGCCACGAGAACCGCGACACCATCCTCGACGTGGTCTCGCGCACCGCGGCGCGGATATTCCTGCCGCTGACTGTCGGCGGCGGCATCCGCTCGATCGAGGACATGCGCCGCCTGCTGTTGGCCGGCACCGACAAGTGCAGCATCAACTCTGCTGCCGTTGCGCGGCCGGATCTGGTCCGCGAAGCGGCGGGGAAATTCGGCAGTCAGTGCGTCGTCGTTGCGGTTGATGCCAAGCAGACCGGCGCGGACCGCTGGGAGGTGTTCACGCATGGTGGCCGCCGCCCGACCGGCATCGACGCGATCGCCTGGTGCCGCCAGGTTGCCGCGCTCGGCGCCGGCGAGATCCTGCTGACCAGTATGGATCGCGACGGCACGGGCAAGGGCTTCGACCTGGCGCTGCTGCACGCGGTGTGCGGCGCGGTTCGGCTGCCGGTGATTGCGTCGGGCGGCGTCGGCACGCTGCAACACTTCGTTGAAGGTGTGGGCACGGGTGCCACCGGCCTGCTGGCCGCCAGCGTGTTTCATTTCGGCACATTCACGATTGCGCAAGTGAAAGCGGCATTGAATGCGGCTGGTCTTCCGGTGCGCCTGCCGCGCCGGATGGCCTGACGGAGGGGCAATGGCCAAGTCTGACGACAAGCGCAAGCGAGCCAAGCCCACCAAGCGGCTGACGTCGAAGCAGCTTGCCAAGGCGCTGACCGCCGCATCGCCGGACCGCCCATCGCCGCTGTTGTCGCTGGCGCCCGCCGCCGCTGTGCTCGACCGGCTGTGGTCGGTCGTCGTCAGCCGGCGTGGCGCCGATCCCGCGGTCAGCCACTCAGCCCGCCTGCTGTCGCGCGGCACCGCCAAGGTCGCGCAGAAATTCGGCGAGGAAGCGGTAGAGTGCCTAATCGAGGCGGTTGCCGGCAACCGCGACGCGGTGGTCGCCGAGAGCGCCGACGTGCTGTACCACCTGATCGTTCTCTGGGTGTCCGCGGATGTCAGTCCCGACGAGGTCTGGGCCGAGTTGAAGCGCCGCGAGGGCGTCAGCGGCATCACCGAAAAGGCCTCCCGCGCGGCGCAGCTACCGATTGCCTTCGGACTGGAGACGACGAAAATTCCCTGATCCATCACGTCAGGAGCCAGCGATGCCGGTCAGCGGTATGCCGCCCTACGACGACGCCAACATCTTCGCCCGTATCCTGCGCCGGGAGATCCCCTGCAAGACGGTCTACGAGGACGACTGGGTCCTGGCGTTCCACGACATCAACCCGCAGGCGCCGACGCATGTGCTGGTGATCCCGAAGGGCAAGTATTGCTCGTTTGCCGATTTCTCCGTGGTGGCGAGCGAGGCGGAAATCGCGGGGTTTGTGCGGGCGGTCGGGCGGATTGCCCACGACCTGGGGCTGGAGGCGGCTGGATACCGTCTGCTGGCCAACATGGGCGCCGATAGCGGGCAGGAGGTGCCGCATTTTCATGTCCACCTGTTCGCAGGGAGACCGCTCGGTCTGATGCTGCCTGGGGCGTGAGCGTCTTCTCCCTCTCCCACAAGGGGAGAGGGAGAGTTGTGCCCTGACGCCCACGCGATCACCCCGCTGGATTTACACCGTATTGCGCTCGTGCGAACGCCGAGGCAGCGGCGAGGAATTCGCCGGGGATGGTGAGCACCGTGGTGCTGTTGTGTTCGGCGCCGACCTCCGAGATCGTCTGCAGCCGGCGGATTTCCAGCGCGGCCGGGTGGGCGCCGATCAGCTTTGCCGCCTCCGTCAGTTTTGCCGCCGCCTCCATCTCGCCCTCCGCTTTGATAATGCGGGCACGTTTTTCGCGGATCGCCTCGGCCTCGCGGGCGATCGCTCGTTGCATTTGTTCGGGGATGTCAAGGTCTTTCAGCTCGACCGCCTCGATCTCCACACCCCAGCGCCGCACGGTGTTGCGCAGGAGATCCAGCAGCCGGGCGTTGACCGACAGGCGGTCGCGCAGCAACCCGTCCAGCTCGCTCTGGCCGATGGTGTCGCGCATCCCGGTCTCGGCGGCCTGCTTTACCGCGTTCTGCCAGTTCTCGACCGAGACGACCGTGCGTTCCGGATCCGCGGCACGGTACCAGAGCACGGCGTTCACCTTCACGGCGACGCCGTCGCTGCTGAGCGTTTCCTGCGTGTCGAGCTGCTGGGTGATGGTGCGGAGATCGACGGTGACGCGGCGCTCGACCAGTGGGATCAACAGGTAAAGCCCGGGGCCGCGATGGCCCTTGAGGCGGCCGAGGCGAAAAATAACCGCACGCTGGTATTCCTGTGCCATGCGCACGGACAGGATGAGCAGCACGATCACGACGGCGACGACAGATCCGAGCGCGCCCATGGTGGGGTCCTTTCCCGGTGGGGAGAGGGCCGGCAGAGTGGCATTGTGGCCGGGCGGGTGAAAGGCGCGGTGGCGGGAAACCCAGAGGACTTGCATTTGGAATTCTGTTGACAGGCTCACGAAGTCGATATCGTAATGAATAATCGCATTGAGACTGCGCATGGAACGGGATCAAATTCGACCGACCCATGGGTTGAGGGGTAAAACAGGATAGTCGGTAATCGGATGATGAATGCTGGAATGGGACTCGCCGTATTCGACGGAAAGAAATACCTGAACCTCGAGACCTACCGCAGAAGCGGCAAGGGCGTCCGGACGCCTGTCTGGTTTGCGGTTGCACCGACGGATGATCCGGTTGCCAACGCGCCGAGGCTCTATGTCTATACAACTGCCGACTCGGGCAAGGCGAAGCGCTTACGTCACAGCGGGGTTGTCAAGATCGCCCCGTGCGACGTGCGCGGCAATGTGTCCGGCCAATGGATCGATGCCCACGCCGAGATCGTCGGCGGCAAGGAGTTCGCCCGTGGCATGCAGCTTATCAATCACAAATATCGTCCGTGGAAGCAGGTCCTTGATTTGTTTGCGCGGATGTTTCGCCGTCATGAACGTATCATGCTCGCGATCCGGCCGGTCTGAGAGGTCGTCTGGAATGTTCGTCGATCATTACGAGACTTTCTCGGCATCAGCGGACGATGAGATGGGTGCCGGGAATTGGCCCGCCTGCGACCCGATCCGGGCAAGCCGGCACGTGTAATATACCCAAGGCTCGCTGGAATCTGTGCCCCGCCGCATGTCCGCAAGCAAGGATCACCACAGAGACACAGAGCAGGAAAGCCAAGCGATCAGCTTGATATTCTTCTCTGTGTCTCCGTGCCTCTGTAGTGATTTTTTGTTCCGAGTGGTTATCAAAGGCACGGATTTCCACGATCGAATAGTATACCAGCTTTCGAAATGATTGACCCACCGACTGCTCCATCCGTCATGGCCTGCCCTCGGGCGCTCGCCCCCGGGGGCCGGCCCTGGGCCATCATCCCGCAACAGTGTGAGAAATGCGGGCTAGCCTTCACCCTGAAGCCTGCCACCGGACATCTCGATCCGATGGAGCTGCGACCCGGTGGCGAAAAGCGCCAGTCAATGAAACCGGCCCTCACCCGGCCGAAGCCGGGTGAGGAACCATCGTCACGGCACCTCGGACACCTGCAACACCTCGAGATCGGCCACCAGTACCTTACCCATGGTCTCTGGGCCCACCAGCAGGGAAAGGATGAAGCTGATCAACCCTCCCACCGTGCCGATCAGCATCGGCAAACCAAAACCGACGCCGGTATTGATGGCGAAGTACGTCAGGATCGGGGCAACGAATCCGCCCCAAATCGCCCCCTGGTGGTAGCAGAAGCCGCTGGCGGTCGCACGCACCTCGGTCGGGAAGCGTTCGCTCAAGTAGCTCGGGTTCTGGCCGTAGATCGCCCCCGCGAAGAACCCTTGCAGGATGAAGCCCAGCATGATCCACAGCGGATCTGTGCTCAGCAAATAGATCGGCGCCACCGCGATGCCGAAGAAGGCCGGGATTATCATCGACCAGCGGCGGCCGATTATGTCAGCCACCCAGCCCCAGAATCCGCTGGCGAGGAAAGCCATCAGATTGGCAACGACAAGCGGCGCGCCGACCATCATCGGCCCCAGGTGCAGATCCCGCTGCAGATGCGTCGCGAACAGCGCCCAGATCGAATAGTAGACGACGAAGCCGCTCGACATCCACCAGCACGCCGTCAGCGTGTTGACCAGCACCTTCGGCTTGAAGATGGCGAACAGCGGGGCATGCACCTCGTGCTTCTGCTCGCGCTGCTTCCTGCGGTTCTCCAGCCAGATCTCTGGCTCCTTGACGTATTTGCGCACCCAGACGACGGCGAGCGCCGGCAGGATGCCCATCCACAGCAAGCCGCGCCAGCCGATGTACTGGTACAGCAGTCCGTAGGCGCCGGCGGATAGCACGAAGCCGATGCTCCAGGATCCCTGCAGCACACCGCTCATGAGCCCGCGCGAGCGGGGCGGCCAGGATTCCATCGCCAGCGCCGCGCCGGCCGGCCATTCCGCGCCCATGCCCACGCCGAGCAGCGCGCGGAAGATGAACAGGAACAGGAAGGTCGGCGAGAACCCGGCGATGAAGTTGCAGATCGAGTACCATAGGATCGAGATCATCAGTGGCTTCTTCCGCCCGATGCGGTCCGACAGCCAGCCCGACGCGGTGGCGCCCAGCAGGCGCACCCACAGCGTGATGGTGAAGACCAGGGTCACCTCGGTCATCGAAACGTTAAATTCCTGCGAGATCGGCACCATGATCAGCAGGAAGATGGTGAAGTCGAACGCATCGAGCGTCCAACCCAGCCAGGCGGCCCACCAGGCCAGCCATTGGTCCCTGGTGGGTTCCTTCCACCAGGGTACGGTTGCGCTACCCACGGATGCGGACATGTCTTTTGAGCCTCCCACGGCATATTATTTTCGAGGACGGAACGTCAGGTACGACATGAACGGCACGGGACTGATAGGCGGCACGCGACGTAACGACGGCACGGAACGCATATTTGCCACGCGGCAGGTGCCCCGGGGGGCGGCCGCGTGCGTCTGGTCGAGCAGCTCGGCCGCTTCGACGCTACGCTTGCCACGGCATCGGGGTCAAAGCGAAAATCGTAAGAAACCGGCCATTCCAGCGGTTTCCAGGTCAGTCTGTTTGCCCCGGTCGCCTGGTCATGTCCGTGCTGGCGGGATGGCAATGCGTGGCTCAACGCTTCCGGGCACGCGCGCCTTAGCCCATCCGCTGGGATTTATTGCTTTTAGGCATAACGGACTAGGGCCTGTAGTCAATTGAGCCAGATGACTGCGGCGACGAGGTGAACGGCGGCGAGGAAATTCCGCTTGGTCTTTTCGTAGCGGATGGCGATTGCGCGGAACTGCTTGATTTTGGCGAAGAAGTTCTCGATCAAATGCCGCTCTTTGTAGATCTCTGTGTCAAACTCGCGAGGCGTTTGGCGATTCGCCCTGGATGGGATCACGGCGGCTTTTCCGGCGGCGGCCAGCGGCGCGATGACCCGTGCGTCGGCGTCAAAAGCCTTGTCGGCGATCAAGGTGTCGGCCTGCATCGAGGGCAAGACGTGGTCAGCGCCTTCCAGATCATGGGCCGGGCCGCCGGTCAGGAAGAAACCCACCGGATTTCCAAGCG
>DASRQX010000063.1:0-10028 GCA_035696165.1 Acetobacteraceae bacterium
TGCTGCTCACTCTCGCCTTCGCCAAGCCGCCACCAATACCGCCGTGAGCGCTGCCCTGCCCGGACCCCGCCCATCGTGCCGCCGAACAAGTGACAAAGGCCTGCCACAGACAGAAAAATCAAAATGAGAATTGCTGACGCCATTGAGGTGATCAACAGCCTGCTCGCAGAGCTGGCGAAGTCGGGCATGACCTACCCAGGCCGCTACAAGCCGGTCCGTGTCCATGCCATCCGCAACGGCGCCTTCGTCGAGCAGCTCGGCTCCGTGTCAAAGAACAGCACGTCCTGGACCTTTTTTTCCGAGCTGCATGACGTCGGCTACCAGACGGCGGATGCGTGGCTCGTCGCGCACCGCGACGACCTGGGTGTACGACCTTCCTTCGACGTCGAGGCGGAACTGGTGGACAAAGTGCTCAAAGTGCCGGTGCCTTCCAAACCGGCAACGTAGCGGTTTCCTGTTGGCTCGGAATTGACATTGTTCGGACCCGACGGGCGGCGGCGACCTTCGGTTCTGACGGTCACTACCGGCTGCGTCGCACAGTATCGCATGGGGTCTAGGACCAACCGTGGCGGCGCACTACCGCTGCTCTGGGTCGAACCCAGCCGAACCGCTCAGATGGTGTGAACGGCAGATTCCCGATCCAGCTTGCTCCAGAGCTGCCGTTCCGGATTCGGCCAACTCCGGCCGCTTCGCGCCCGTCGCGGTCGTTCAGTAGAACAGCGCTGCTCCTCCAAACCGGACACTCCATCCATCGACCTCCCAGGTTGCAGTGAGTCAACTGCGGTCGAAAGCCGATGCCGCCGGTCCACGGACGTAGCCGTCCCGGAGTGACGCTCGCGAATCATTCCGACAAGTTACGCATGACCTTGATCAGGTCCGACTTGCCCTCGAATCCGATGCCGGGCAGGTCCGGCATTGTGATGCGGCTGTCCTCGACGCGTACGCCATCCGGGAAGCCGCCATAGGGCTGGAAGAGATCGGGGTAGCTCTCGTTGCCGCCCAGACCGAGTCCTGCGGCGATGTTGAGCGACATCTGGTGGCCTCCGTGCGGAATGCAGCGCGACGGCGACCAACCCGCGACCTTCAGCACGGCGAGAGTGCGCTGGTATTCACAGAGCCCGTATGACAGCGCACAGTCGAACTGTAACCAATCACGGTCCGGCCGCATCCCGCCGTAACGCAGCAGGTTGCGTGCGTCCTGGTGGCTGAACAGGTTCTCGCCGGTCGACATGGGACCGGGATAGAATTCGGCCAGCGCTGCCTGCAGCGCGAAGTCGAGCGGGTCGCCTGCCTCCTCGTACCAGAACAGCGGATAGTCGCGCAGCATCTTGGCGTAGGCGATGGCGTCCTCCAGCGTCAGGCGTCCGTTCGCATCCACGGCCAGCTGCGCCTTGCCATCCAACTCGGCCAGAACACCTTCGATGCGCGGCCGGTCCTCGGTGATGCCGTTGCCGATCTTCATCTTGACCACGGCGTAGCCGCGATCGAGGTAGCTGCGCATCTCGGCGCGTAACTGTTCCACGCCCTTGCCGGGATAATAATAGCCGCCGGCGGCATAGACGAAGACGCGCGGGTTGGCTTCGCGCCCGTGGCGCTCGGCGAGCAGCCGAAACAGCGGCTTGCCGGCGATCTTCGCCACCGCGTCCCATACTGCCATGTCGATCGTGCCGACCGCGACCGAGCGTTCCCCGTGGCCGCCCGGCTTCTCGTTCTTCATCAGCGTGGCCCAGATCCGGTCCGGGTCCAGGTTGTCGCCGGCGTCGTTCAGCAGGCTCGCCGGGGCCGCCTCCATCACCCGCCCGGCAAACCGCTCGCGGATAAGGCCGCCCTGGCCATAGCGGCCGTTCGAGTTGAAACCATAGCCGACGACCCGCCGCCCATCGCGCACCACGTCCGTCACGACGGCCACCAGTGACAGCGTCATTTTCGAGAAGTCGATGTAGGCGTTGGCGATAGAAGAGGCGATCGGCGCGGTCACCTCACGAATGTCAACGATGCGCATGGCGCTTCCTGCGATGATGTGGGCAGTCCTCGCCGCCATTGTTCACAGCGACGCCCCGCCGCAAACCACGATTTGCTGGCCCGTGATGCCCCCGGCCTCCGCCGACAGCAGGAACGCCGTCAGCGCCGCTACCTCTTCGGGCTTGATGAAGCGGCCGATCGGCGGCAGGCGCGGAGCCACCCCAGCACGCTCCGGGTCGAGCAGCATCGGGGTTTCGGTGGCACCTGGTGCCACGACATTGACCGTGATCCCGCGCGGCGCCAGTTCGATCGCCCAGGACCGCGCGAGGCCGATCAACGCAGATTTCGTCGCTGCATACTGGCTCCGCTGCGCGGCCCCCGCCGCGACACGGCTGCCAATCAGGATGATCCGCCCGCCCGAAGCCATGGTGGGCACGATGGCGTCGGCCAGGAGGCACGCCGCCTCGACATGCAGGCGCCACATCGCCGCACCCGCCGCGGCATCCAGTTCGCCGAGCGCGCCGACCCGCAGGATGCCGGCGGCGTGAATCAGCGCCGTCGGCTGGGCGCTGGCGAAGGCCGCGCGGATGTCGTCCCGGCCGGCCCGCGACAGGTCGAGCGCGCAATGCGCATAATCCTGTGGCCGAGGATCCGGCGCGTAACGGCTTACGCCGGTGACGGCCCAGCCATCGTCGAGCAGTCGCGTTACGATTGCCGCTCCGATGCCGGAACTGGCTCCGGTGACTACGGCGTGACGCAGGCCGCTCACTGCGTCACCCAGGCCTCCTCGATGCGGACGTATTTGATTGCTTGGCGGAAGTCGGTGAAGGCGATGTGCAGCGCCCCGTCCGGCCCCTGCTTGATCGAGGGATAGGAGTATTCGCGGTTGACCTTCTCGCGCGAGTTGTTGGTCATGCAGTAGCCGTCGCCGATCTCCAGATCGCGCCGGTGCGGCCACGTGCGTCCGCCGTCCTCGGAAATCGCGATCGACATGGGCGCGCGCGGAACGCCCCAGAAGGCGGTCCGCCCGCCCTCGTCACTCGGCAGCGCTTCGTCCACGGCGGCTGCGTCGGATTCGTCCTCGATGTCGTCGTACAGCGATGCGCGTCGTTCCGTCGCCTGTGCGGCGCTGATGTGATTGTAGACGAGTGCCAGATGCCCGTTCGCGAGCTGCGTGAACTGGATCGAGGAGTTGTTGTTCGGAAGCTCAGTCGGCTCCGGCACGGACCAGGTGCGTCCCCGGTCGGTGGAACGGCTGGCGTAGATGTTGTCCGCCCAGCGGCTGCGAAACAACGCGCGCAAGGTCCCGTCGTGCAGCAGTTCGACGTTCATGTGCACACAGCCGGTGCTCCCGGGCACCGTGAATTCGCGCCACGACTGTCCGCCGTCCTCGGAGATCCTGACGGCGCTCGTGTCGTGGTCGCCCACCCACTTCCGTCCCTGTGTTCCGTTACAGTAGAAGATCGGCAGCAGCAGGTTGCCGTTGTCAAGGACCACCGGTGGCTGGCGGACGAAGACACCGGAGGCGCCGACGGTGTCGAACAGCGTCTCGATTGGTCCCCAGCTACGACCGTTGCCGGCAGAGACGCGGCGGCGCACGATCGCCGTGTCCTGGTTGCCCGAGACCTGCGCCGTCCAGATCAACCAGAGCCGGCCGTCCGGTGCAGGAAACAGGATCGGGTTCTGCTCGGAGCGCGTCGGGTCATCGGACAGTTTCTCAGGCGGCGACCATCTTGTCCCGCCCGCGGCAAGGCGGGAGAAGTAGACGGAGACGTCCGGGATGCCCTCTTGAGTGCCGCCGAACCAGACGCAGGCAAGGTCGCCGCCTGGCAAGGGCATGATGTTGGCGGCATGATTCTGCACGCAGGGCGACGGCAGAAACGCTTCCAGACGCGCGGGATCAGTGGCCGAGGGACGCACGATCGCGGCGTCCGGGCTGGCCAGGCGGTTGTCGGACCCGATGATCATGTCAGTTGTATCCACGTGCGTTCCTCCGGTCAGTGGGCGACGGCGGCCGGCTTCTGCCAGCTCAGCGCCCGTTCGAGCGCCATGATGACGATCGGCGTCACGGCCGCGACATACATGTTGTCAATTCCATAAGGGTTGCCGAGCACGTACCAGACAGACGTGAAGACCGCCGCCGCCAACAAGCCCCAGGTGGCGCCCCGTCCGCTCCGGAACAGGGGCAGGTAGAAGCCCATCATCGCGACGATCGAGATCGACAGCCGCAGCGCCCTGGTGAAGAACGATAGCCGCAGGATCTCGGGAACGGCGAACACGAAGATCAGCGGCGCGAGGGCAACCGCTAGCGAGATCAGTCGCGTCGCCCGCAGCTCCGCCTCCGGCGTCGGCTTGAAGCGCGGCTCGTAGAAGTCGCGCATGATCAGCGAGACGATGGCGAGCGCCACCGTGCAGACGCTCACAAACACCGAGGCCACTAGCGCAGTCGTCACCAGCCCCGCGAGCAGCGGGTTCATCCCCTGCAGGAACACGGGCAGCGCATACAGGCTGTCCAGCGAGGGGTGCAGGAATTTCGCGGCCACGCCGATCAGGGCAAGCGCGATACCGAGCGGGAAGCACAAGGCGGCGGAGTAGAAGGTCGAGCGCCGCGCGTCATCGGCACTGTGGCACGACGAGATCGCCTGCACGATGAACTGTGTGGAGAAGATCGCGCCGACGGTGCCGATAGTCCACGCGACGATGGTGGATGCGCCGATCGAGCCGTCCCACGTGAAGTATTTCTCCGGCATGGCGGCCACCATCGGCGCAATGCCGCCAGTCGCGTACAGCGCGACGCCGAGGATCAGGGCGACGCCCACGATCTTGAGGGCGGTGTGCAGGACAGTGACATAGGCAACGCCTTTCATCCCGCCGAATACGTAGTAGAACGTGCTAACGGCGGCGATGATGCACATCGCCACCGGCAGGTTGATCTTCAGCACGGTGGCGATCGCCGCGGCGCCGCTGATATAGTTGCCGACGTTCACGAGCAGCAGCGCGTAGATCATGATCAGCGACACGGTCAGCATGGTCGAGCGTCCAAAGCGCTGCGCTATCGCGCCCGAGATCGTGTACTCACCGGTCTTGTAGAGCGTGCGGACGAAGAACAGGCCGAACAGCAGAAATCCGATCGATGCGCCGAGCACCGACCACGCGGCCGCACTCCCCGAGATGAACGCCTCCTGCGCCGTGCCGACCGTCGATTTGGCGCCGACAAATTCCGACATCAGCAGGACGCCGACGACCGCAGCCGGCAACGCGCGCGACGCGGTCATGAACTGGTCGTTGGTCTTGCTGCGCAGTCGGACCGTCAGCCACGCCGTGAAAGCGATGTAGGCGATCACCATGGCGATGATGATCCCGGTATCGAAGGCTCCGAACTCAATCATAACGTTCCCTCGGTTTTTCTTAAAGCTGGTCGATCTCGGCGTTGTTCAGCGCCAGCAGCGGCGGCCGGAGCTTGCGCCAGGAGACATGCCCAGTTTGCCCGGCGATCAGCGCCTTGATGGACGCGATCTGCGCGAACTTCGACACCCTCGACCGCATCGCGACGACGCGCGCCTGCGCCGCCTCCACGTCCGCCGCTCGCGCCGGATCGGCGTAATGGCGGAAGATGAAGGCGAGGTCTCTCGCGATCAGATTCGATGTCGCGGTGATGCAGCCCGCGCCACCCTTCCGCAGCAGCGGCAGCATCAGCGGGTCTGCGCCGGCAAGCACCGCAAAGCCGGGGAATTCGTCGACCAGTGCCACCATGTTGGACATTTCGCCGGCGGAATCCTTCAGCCCCACGAAGACCGATGAGTAGCGTGCCCGCAGACGCGCGATCACCGGAAAGGTGATCGGCACGGCGGAAAACTGCGGGATGTGATACAGCACCACCTGCAAGCGCGCGTCGCCGATGCGCTCGACGACCTCGGCATAGGACGCGAACAGGCCGTCCTCGGAGATGCCCTTGTAGTAGAACGGCGGCAGCATCACGACACGGTTGACGCCGAGCGAGAGCGCGTGGCGCGTCAGTTCGACCGTCTCCGTCAGCGCAGCCACACCCGTGCCCGGCAGAAGCCGCTCCGGACGGACACCGCCCGTGATCACCGCTTCCAGCAGCGTCTTGCGCTCGGCCGACGAGAAGGAATTCGCCTCGCCCGTCGTGCCGAGCATCGCGATGCCATCGCACCCGTCGTTCAGGAGGCGGCGGCAATGTGCGACGAAAGCCGCATGGTCTGGCGCGAGGTCGTCCGTCACCGGCGTGACGGCGGCGCAATAGACGCCGGTGATCTTCAGGTCTGCCATCGCATCACCTCAGAACGCGGCACGGTAGAGTGCCAGGAGCCAGCGGCGCCGCATCGGGGTTGTCGCAATACGGAAGCCTGATCCAAAAAGCGCCGCACGCCGCACGCCGCGAGTTGCGCCGCGGTCGCCCGCTGGTCCGAGCCGAACAGGCCGAGGATCGGGCGCGGCAACGTCGCTCCGCACGCTGCCTCGGCGTCTTCCGGAAGCACACTATCGGCCAGATCCTCGCATGCAGCCTCACGGGCCAAAGCCCGTGCGAGCCCGCCGTCGCGGCACCACAACAACACCCTTCGGGGCGCTCGCCGCGCCGTCTCGGCCACGGCGCGCAGGTCGCCGTCGGTTTCCGCGTCGAACACGCTGACGCCGGGCGGCAGCCTTTCGCCGAGGTTGCCCGCAAACGCCTCAGCAGCCAGCGTACGCAAAGCGGCGATTATCTCGCTGCTGACATCGGACCAGCCGCCCGTCGCGTCGCGTGCGTACTGGCGTCCGCCTTGCGTGGCGCGGCTCTGATAAGGGAAGGCCGGCGCGAACACGCAGTGCTTCCAGGGACCGGCGCGCAGGAGGGCCGCAATCTCCGCCAGCGTCGGGCCGCGCAGCAGGCTATCGATCTTCTTGTAGGCGATATCGGCGCCATACATCAGCCGCGCGAGCCCGGTCGCGAGCGCGGCGGCACCGACAGGACCCAGCTCGCACGTGCCGCCGTCGAACGCGGCGTTCGCCAGCAGCCGGGACGGGATTGCGCCGTGCCAGAACACCTGGATCGGTCCTGTCAGCCGGACCAGTTCGGCGGCGGTGTCCAGCGCGCCGGTCAGATCGTCCGCCAGCTGCCGCACGGTCGGCAACATTGTCATGGCGCGCCGACACGGATCGTGCCGGCGGAATGGCGCATTGCCCGCGTCAGCTCGCCCGCGACGCGCAGCACATCGGGCCTGGCCTGCTCGACGAAGGCATCGAGCGGCATCCGATCCGCATCGATCGTGAGACTCACGCCGGCAACCGGAGCGCCCGCCGCATCCAGCACCGGCGCCGCGACGGTCCGCAGCCCATACGCGTTTTCGCCGTCGGAAACCGCATAGCCTTGCGCGCGCACGCGGCGCAGCCGCTCGAGCAGCGCGTCGAGATCCGTGAGCGTTCGCTCGGACAGCCTGACGCGCTCGGCACTCTCCAGAATGGCGATCTGCCGCGCTTCCGGAAGGAACGCGAGCTGCACATGGCCGAGGGCGGCGCCATACGCGCGAATGCGCCGGCCGGGCCGGCGGTCGACGTCATGCCGCGGCATGGGGCCATTCACGCGCTCCAGATAGACGACGTCCGGGCCGTCCAACGTCCCGAGCGAAGCCGCGTCGGCGCGCTCAGGCACCAGTTCGCGCAGCAGGGGCGCCGCGTGCGCACGGAGGTCCTGTGACGACAGCGCAAGGAAGCCGAGCTCGAGGCACTTCAGTGTCAGACGGAACCGTTTCGTGCCCGTGACCGGATGCAGATAGCCGAGCGAGACGAGCGTGTGGATGAGCCGGAACGACGTTCCGCGATCCAGGCCCGCGCGGCTCGCGACCTCGCTGATCGTCTGTTCGGGGGACGACGGGTCGAACGCCCGCAGCACAGCGAAGATCTTGGCCGCCGACTGCACGAGATTCTTCGCGTTCTCTGTCATCCCTGGGGCCTGCCTGACGATCGGAATCCGAACGTTTGTTCGGATAGCAGTCATTAGCCGTCGGAACGGCGGCAGAGTCAAGCGCTTTGTTGGCTTTCAACTAGCTTTGTGATGACAGGCGTCGTTGCGGCAGCCCGATCGCCTATTCGCCCGGCGCTGTGCGACGGGGCCCCCGCGTCCGCGGCATAGGCCTCGTCGGCGCCGAGTCTGCTCGAGCGCCGCCCGCATCCTCGAGTTCGTGAGATCGGCGCGCTAGCGCGTCAGCACCGAGTCAAGATGTTCGCGTGCCCCGGCAACCATGATCTGCACCGCCATCTCCGCCGCTCCTGGCCGAGCCCGGCTGTTCAAGCCGTAAGCGTCCGGCGTGGGACGCTGAAGCGTTGTTGATTGACGGATTGTTCAGGCTGCGCTGAGCGCACTGATCTGGATGTTCCAGGGCAGGAACTCTGCCACGCGGTTGACTGGGTGATCTGCGATTTCACGCACGCGCGAAAGTGACACTGCGCCCAACCTCCGTTGCATAAATCTAGCGGCCCAGAGTCAGGTTTGCGGTGTGGAATATCCGAGTGACTGCTTCGGCGCAGGTCACCGGCCAGCGATGAACCAGCCCGTCCGCAAGCCGTAAGCCCATTCTGATCGCCCATTGGCCTCGGCGCGAGCAGCGGCGGCTCTCCATTCGTATGCGACGGCGATCAACTCTGCCGACACCTGCTCCACGATGGTGAGAACAGCGTACCTCGCGTGAGGCGAGCCGCTTTCCGACACGTGTGGTTCGGCACCTGGATCGTCATAGGACGGGCAGCCGACGCTCCCTGGGTTCAAAATCAATGGGCCGTTCGGCAGTTGGATCAGGTGTTGCTGGTGGCTGTGCCCGCACAGATCCACACGAGCTTGAACGTCGCCCAACCGTTTCTCGATCGTGGACGGATGTGCTCGCACCAGCCGATGCTCCAAAGCCTCCTCCACGAGATACTGATTATCGCTGGACGGTGTGCCGTGGCAGGCAAGAATTCCATGGTCGGCATCCGCCAAGGCTGTTAGGGCTTCGAGCCAAGTGCGGTGGTCCTGGTTGAGTTGCGAATACGCGTACCGGTCCGATGCACCCATCTGTGCGGGATCGGGTCCTGACACCCAGCGGTCGTGGTTCCCACGGATCGTCAGATTATCCGATGCCATGAGCAGATTGCAGACTTCACGGGGCCAAAGTGGGCCAGATACGCAATCGCCAAGGTTGATCGTGCGATCGACATTGCGATGCTGGATGTCGGCGAGCACTGCTTCTAGCGCCGGCAGGTTCCCGTGGATGTCGGCTATTACGGCGATACGCATGTACACCTCACATCAGATCGCGTTCGGCCATGGCCTCTTCCTGCGAGCCGCTCGGTTATCTCTTTGGTTCCATTAACTCGATCCGATTGCCGAAGGGATCATCGACATACAGCCGATCATAGCCTTCAAGAGGCTGGTCCTTCCACACGTGGTAACCTGCGCGTTGTAAGGTTGTCGCCAGTTCCCGCAGACCCTCCACGATGAAGGCAGAATGTGCCTTGCGAGCCGGCATAAATTCTCCCTCCACGCCAAGGTGGACCTTCAGCACCCCACTCTCAAACCAGCACCCGCCGCGAGCGGCAAGGTTCGCAGGCTTAGTGTCTGTTTGTAGATGTCACGCGCTGAAGTCCTCGAGGACGATGCGCTTCAGGCGCCGAGCGACGATTGAGATGAAGGCAATCGCAACGAACGCGACAAGGTGGTCCTTCGAGCGCTCGAAGATGGTGTTCAACCGCCGGTAGCGGCTCAGCCAGGCGACGGACCGTTCGACCACCCAGCAGATGCCGGTGGGGACGAACCGTCCGTCCCGACCGCGGGCAATCGCCTCGACGGCGATGCCGAGTGTCTCGCCGGCCTTGGCCAGCCGCACACCTCGGTAGCCGAGATCGCCCAGCGCCGGACCCTGGAAGCCACCATCGGCGAGCGAGTGCAGAACCGGCACGATACCTTTGGTGTCATGCTGGTTCGCCGGCGAGACATCGATCGCCAGAGGGACGCCGTATTTGTCTACGGCAACATGGATCTTGACGCCCCGGATCTTCTTCCCGCCGTCGATGCCGCGGTCAAAGCAACTCGG
>DASRQX010000064.1:0-13124 GCA_035696165.1 Acetobacteraceae bacterium
ATACCGCCTACCCCGGTCGCCGCGCCCTGATACGGCTCGATGAAGCTCGGGTGGTTGTGCGACTCCATCTTGAAGACCGCGGCCAAGCCCTCGCCGATATCTACCACGCCGGCGTTCTCGCCGGGACCGTGCAGGACCCACGGCGCCTTGGTCGGCAATTGGCGAAGCCAGACGCGAGATGATTTGTATGAGCAATGCTCCGACCACATCACGCTGAATACGCCTAGCTCGGTCAGCGTGGGCGTGCGGCCCATGATTTGTAGCACGGTGGTGTATTCGTCGGCGGAAAGACCGAACTCCTGCGCCAATGCCTGGTTGACGTCATGCAGCATCACTGGGCGAGGGCGTCAAACAACGGCTTGCCGTCAATGCCGCCCATCAGCGGATCGACCAGGTTCTCTAAATGCGGCATCAAGCCGAGCACGCGCAGATCCGAGCTGTAGATACCCGCGATGCCGCGGGCGCTCCCATTCAGGTTCGCCTCAGGGGTAATGTCGCCTGCCGCGGTGGCATAGCGGAACGCGACCAAGCCCTCATTCTCGAGCCGATCCAGCGTTGCCTCGTCGGCGAAATAGTTGCCCTCACCATGCGCCATCACCGCGCGCGTCACCTGGCCGCGCTGGTAACGGTTGGTGAAGGCTGTATTGGCGCGTTCGACGCGCAGATAGCAGTTCATCGCCAGGAACCGCAGTGACGCATTCCGTAGCAACGCACCGGGCAGGAGGCCTGCCTCGACAATGATCTGGAAGCCGTTGCAGGTACCAAGCAGGTAACCACCGCGCGCCACATGACGGCGGGTCGCATCCATCACCGGTGAATGCGCAGCCATCGCACCACAGCGCAGGTAGTCGCCATATGAAAATCCGCCAGGGATCACTACCAGATCTAGGCCGCCGAGGTCGGTCTCGGTGTGCCAAATCATCCGTGGTGCATGGCCAGCTGAGCGTTCCAGTGCGATCGCCATGTCGCGCTCACGGTTGATGCCGGGGAAAACGATGATGCCAGCCTTCATACGATGCCGGCCTTCATGGCTTCTTGACGCCTCCAGCGCCGCAAGGAAAGAAGCGGACGACGCTCTGCCCGATCGCGTCGGCCGCGGGGCCGTCCTCGTGCGTGTCGAGATAGGCGGTCACCACCTCGGCGAGGAGCTCGGCGTCCAGGTTTGCGGGCGGACATACCCCGACAGGCAGCTTAGGGGCGAATTGCAGGTCGTAAATGCCGCTGACATAACCCAGACATTGCGCATGCTTCGTGGTGTCGGTAGCGTGGCAGAGGACGGCCAGGGCCTTGGCGCTGAGGGGCGTCCAATCGGCGCGTGCCGGAGCGGCCGTCAGCAAAAGGACGGAAAGAACGATCAAGCTACGCATCGACTGATACCCGAAAGCATTCGATAACCGTATTGGACAGCAGGCGGCGGGCCATGTCTTCCGCCTGGGCGTGGGCCCGAACCGGGTCAGTCTCGGCCAGTTCCAACTCGAAGACCTTGCCGGCACGGACGGCGCCGACCGAAGCGAAGCCAAGATTGTTGAGGGCATGGCCGATTGCCTTGCCTTGCGGGTCGAGGACCCCTTGCCTCAGCATGACGGTCACCGTTGCCTTCACTGCATCATCTCCGGCCCCTTCATGTCGCGCATACCGGCCTCCGGTAAGATGCCAAGGCGCTTGGCTACCTCCTGATAGGCTTCCTCGACCTTCCCGAGATCGCGACGAAAGCGGTCCTTGTCCATCTTCTCATTGGTCTTGGCATCCCACAGGCGGCAATTGTCCGGGCTGATTTCGTCGGCCAGGACAATGCGCATCTCCTCGTTTTCCCATAGGCGGCCGAATTCCAGCTTGAAGTCCACCAGGGTGATGCCAACGCCCAGGAATAGGCCGGTGAGAAAGTCGTTGACGCGCAATGTCAGGGCCACAATGTCGTCGAGGTCCTGGGTGTTGGCCCAACCGAAGCAGGTAATGTGTTCCTCCGACACGATCGGATCTTGCAGCGCATCGTTCTTATAATAGTACTCGATGATCGAGCGTGGCAGCCGCGTACCTTCCGGGATGCCCAACCGCTCCGACAGGCTGCCGGCAGCTACGTTGCGGACCACAACCTCCAGCGGGATGATTTCAACTTCGCGGATGAGTTGCTCGCGCATGTTCAGCCGGCGGACGAAGTGCGTCGGCACACCGATGTCCGACAACCGCAGCATCAGGTACTCGCTGATGCGATTGTTCAGCACGCCCTTGCCGGTGATCACCCCCTTCTTCTTGGCGTTGAACGCGGTGGCGTCGTCCTTGAAGTACTGGACAAGGGTGCCGGGCTCGGGACCCTCGAACAGGATCTTCGCCTTGCCCTCGTAGAGCTGCCGGCGGCGTGCCATCAGACCATCCTTTTTCTGCCCCCACCGGGCGATGCCCCGGTATAGCAGTCACCTCCGATCGGCGCGAGGCCATCGCCGTGTGGGTCAATCGGCGTGCAGACCAGCCAGGCGACGCAGGCCGGCCCACTGCTGGGCCAAATAGGTGCCGGTTGCCATCGTCTCCCCGGCGCTGGCGTCGCCTGTTGGAGCGTATTCGTCGCTAAAGTCGGCGGTGCCGAACAGCATGTCCCACCACGGCATCACAGCGCCGTAGTTGCAGCTGCGCCGTCCGGCGGCACGGATCGCATGATGCAGCCGGTGGAAGCGGGGGGAGACCACCAGTCGGTCACCCAACCAACCGAACCGAAGTTGGACGTTTGCGTGCGACAGGCTCTCGATAAACCGAAGCATCAGGACCAGCAGCGGGAACTGCATGGGTGGGATGCCGATCAGTAGACCAATCGCCATGAACCAAATAAATGCGAATAGGTCGTCCAGGATGTGATTCCGATCATCCGACCAGAAGGTCATCTGCCGTTGTGCGTGGTGAACTGAATGCAGGGCGTACCACCAGCGAAATGTGTGGGACAGCCGGTGCCGCCAGTAGTCGGCGAAATCGAGGATCGCGGCGTAGAGGAAGAACACTGCGACCTGGCGGCCGAGCAGGAAGGGGAACAGACCCTCCAGCGTCGGCGGTACCCAGCCCTGGTCGGTCATCCAGCCAGTCAGCGCGACCTGGACTTGGTAAAAGACCACGAAGGTGACCAACGGCAGCACGCCAACGCGCGAGATAACCGTGTACAGCACGTCCACGCCGACCGCGCGCTGATCTGGCCAATGCTCGACCGGGCGCCAGCGCTCCAGCGGCAAGCAGATGGCATATGTTAGCCCTACCTGGACCACCCCATAAAGCGCGAAGAGCACCCAGCCGTAGGACAAGTCCTCCCATCTCATCCAGCCGAACTGGTAGAGCACCGGGATTAGCAGATGCTGCTGGGCCCAGCCGGCAATCAAATCGAATGGGTCAGGCATTGGTGCAAGCTCCGGCGGCAGCGCGGATACGCGACATCATTGACTCATCTTGTACGCACGAGACGTGCCGCAAGTGGTTGACATAGCACAACTGGTCACGGGGCTGCGGAGTTGAGAAAAATACCATGCGGTTGCCGGCCGACCTCCACCGTGCGCAACTGGCCTGTCGCCGGATTCAGCACCGCGATCTTCTCAGCGAAGCGGCAGGTGATCCAGATCGACCCATCCGGGGCAAATGCCAGGTCGTCCGGCCCGCCTGGCACGTGATAGGTGCGCAGATTCGCAAGGGTGGCGGCGTCGAGCACCGTGATCGTCCCGGCAACGCGGTTGTTGACGTAGATCTGCTTGCCATCCGGCGAGGCGAATAATTGATGCGCTCCACTGCCGGTGCGGACGCGGTTGATCACCCGGCCGGTGGCCGGATCGACCTCGGCGACGTAGTCGGTGCCCATGTCGGCCACCAGAACATGGTCGCGATTCCACAGCACCCCGGCTGGTGTGTTGCCCACCGGAACATTCCAGATCACCGCGAGTCGGGTCAGGTCGATCGCTACCAGCCGATTCGATCCCTGCAGCGACACATAAACCTTATCCCCGTCGGGCGAGAAGGCGAGATGACTCGGCATCGACGAGATTGGAAAGCGCTTGATGAGCTTCATTGTTGCCGCGTCGTAGACATCGATCTGGTCGCGGCCGAGGCCGTTGACCACCAGCCACTTCGCGTTTGGGCTGAACCCTAGCTGGTATGGGTCGGCGATCGGCAGCCGGTGCTCAACCTCGCCGGTGTTGGGGTCGAGGAAGAACATCTCGTTGCCGACCGTATCCCCGACGAGCAGGTATTTGCCGTCTGGGCTGAGCGCAAGGTGATGCGGTTCGCGCAGGACCGGGACGCGGCGCAGCTCGACCAATTTTGTCATGTCGATCAGGCTAATTGAAGCACTGCGCGAATTGACGACGAAGGCGAGGCCGGTGGCGTCGGCCCCCCTGGCGACCGACATCGTCAGGACGCACAGAAGAAGCAGGCGGGTAACGAGGCGCATCGGCGGTGAACCTTGACGGCGGCTGATGCTGCCTACGCCACGGTCGCCGCTCTCGGCAAGTGGGAACGCCTGGTCAACGTCGTTGCTGATGGCCCGCTGGCGAAAACGGCAGCCACAAACGTGAACAGCACCGATGCAGGGGTCGAGATCAGCGCATTGTCGGTAACCGCGTGAACGGCAAAGGCGATGAAAATCAGCGACATCATATGGCGTTCAGTCCGAGGCAGATGTTGCGTACGGCGGACCACCCACAGGACAAAGGCCACCACCAGCAGGCCACGCCCGAGCTCCCCCCTTCGACCTCCATTCGCAGGTATTCATTGTGGGCCGCCCAGGTCTGCAAAAGCTTCGCGACCTCACTGTCAGGGGAAATGATGAAGTTTCCCGCCCCAAGACCCCAGCCTAGCCAGCAGGATTGGTTGGCCGCGCGCTCGAACAGCGGCCACAGTAATTCTCGGCCGCTCAGGTCGGTTGTGTAGGCGGTGAGGACGTTGAACAGCCGGATGTCGGTCAGCGAGTGGTCCAGTAGCACCAGCACAGGCAGCAGTGTCGCCGCGCCAATCAGCAACAGGCAGCGCCGCCGGTCGAGCATGGATGGTGCTGAGAAGAACGCTAGCGTTATAGTCGTGACGGCAAGGCCGCACGCCAGTGGCGCGCGCGCACCGGTCAGCATCAGGATCGCAAAATTGACCAAGAGTAGCGCCAAGTCGCCGCGCCCGCCGCCGCGGTAGAGGCGGATTAGGCAGGCATAGTTCGCGGCCAAGCGGACCCCGGCAAGGAAGGCTGGATGGCCCAACCCGGCAAGGCGCTCGCCACCCGAGTCGACGAACCGCGGCCGGAGGCCAGTGACGGCCAAAATCGCCCCACCGAACGTACTCAGCAGCGGAATCCAACGCGTTGCGCGGATCATCGCCGACCACCATTCACGCCGTGGTCGGCAGAAGCAGAACGCGAAAGGGGCCACCGATCCGGCCAGCGATCGCAGGCTGTCGGCCACGCTCAGGCCGGGGTGCAGCCCGTGCAGCATCCGGCGGCGAAGATCGCCAAGTAGGCCTAAGCCGGATTGAACGCGTCGAACGTGAGCCGTAGCGCAACACGCACAGCGCGGTGAGCCCGAGCTGTGCGGCTTTCACCACGGCGATGGCTGGCCCATAGGCGGCAGGACCGATCAGCTCGTTGAGCGTCATCTCCATCGAAGTCCCGGCAATCAGCAGCCACGCGACGCTGACTCCGATCAGGTGGCGCCATGCCAGGAAGATGAGACCGCCAACTGCCGCTGCACCCAGCAGCAGCCCGAGAGCGTCCGGCATCAACCCCGCAACAGCGATGATCGGAGCGAAGAATAGACACGCGACGACCACTCCCCAGGATGGCAGGTGCACCGAGCTGAGCATGGCCGTGTCTAACTACCGGGAATGAACACCCCGCTCATTCAGTCGTTGCCCGCCGCTGGACTAGGGAGATGCCGCAATTTCGATCAGATTCACGACTGTGTGACCCGGATCGGGCAGGGCAACGCCGATTCGCCTCCGCGTACAGGGTCGGAGGTGCCGACAATACTGCTGGCACAGGGGTTGCTTAACGGCACGCGAGTCAGTTGCCCAGGGCGCCTCGGCATGTGGGCGCGGGGCGCGCCTGCCTACTTTCGCCTCGTCATGGGCAACTCCAGGACAGAACAGACAAACCTGTTCTACCCGGTCCAGCATGAGCGCCAGGAGTGCAGTCGGAGGTGAGCTTTGATGACGTTCGCGCGCTGAACACGCTGTCTCGGGTGCCGGAAGCCGGGGAGATGCATGCGGTAGTCGGCCCAAATGGCGCGGGCAGGACCACACGGCGGGAGGAGCTCGACGAAGCGGATGTGCGACGCCGCCTGTCTGTCTGATCCTCAGACCCTGCAGCGCGCGGTCGGCGAACTGGTGGTTTCGGTCCGCCGGCGCGGCGACAATACGGTGTTGGACGGGTTGCGTCAGGTTGGCTGCCTGAAGGCGCGGTTCCCGCGCGCCCTGGTACCCGGATGGAGCGACGTGGTGACGTTGAACACCTCCGGCGGGATCGCGGCGGGCGATCGGCTGGAGAGTACGTTTCGCGTGCGAGCAGGCGCGAGGGCATCGATCGCCGCACAAGCGGCCGAGCGGCTCTATCGGGCTTTGCCAGGCAACCAGCCGTCGTGGGTGCGGACACGCATAGCAGTCGAGCCGGGCGCGGCGGCGGAGTGGCTGCCCCAAGAAACGATCCTCTTCGATCGCTGCATGTTGGATCGGCGGCTCGACGTGGATCTTGCTGATGACGCGTGGTTTCTCGGTGTGGAGTCGCTGATATTTGGCCGCGCAGCGATGGGTGAAACGGTCGCGCACGCGTGGCTGCGCGACCTAATCCAAGTACGCCGTGACAGACGGCTGCTGTGGCACGATGCAATGCGGCTTGAGGGCGACGTGTCGGCGATCCTGCGACGGAAGACGGTCGCGGATGGTGCGTGCGCCATCGCAACGTTGGTGCACGTTGCGCGCGGTGCGGAAGCTGCGTTGGATGCAGTGCGTGCCGCTTTGCCAGGTGCGGCGGGGGCAAGTGCCTGGAACGGGATGCTGATTGCGCGCATTCTCGCCGACAGCAGCGCGACGCTGCGAACCTCGGTGACCACGGTGCTGCGTGTGGTGCGGGGGCAGCGACCATTGCCGCGAGTATGGATGTGCTAGGGGGACGAACGCAATGAAACTGACGCCACGAGAGAGGGACAAGCTGCTGATTAGTATGGCCGCTATGGTGGCGCGCCGGCGGCTGGAGCGCGGCGTGAAGCTGAACCATCCTGAGGCGATCGCGTTGATCACTGATTTTGTGGTTGAAGGTGCGCGCGATGGAAAGAGGGTCGCCGATCTGATGGAGATCGGGGCAAAAATAGTCACGCGCGCGCAGGTGATGGAAGGCGTTGCCGAAATGATCCACGACATTCAAGTTGAAGCGACGTTCCCGGATGGAACCAAGCTGGTCACCGTGCACGAGCCGATCCGGTGATCCCCGGCGAAATCCTCACCCAGCCCGGCGATGTCGAACTCAACGCCACCCTTCCCTATACCACCCTGGCCGTCGCCAACACTGGCGACCGCCCGATCCAAGTCGGCAGTCATTACCACTTCGCTGAAACCAACCCAGCTCTCTTGTTTGACCGAACTGTCGCGCGCGGCCAGCGGCTCGACATCGCCGCCGGCACCGCGATCCGTTTCGAACCCGGCCAAACCCGCGAGGTCACGTTGATTCCCTATCGCGGCAAGCGTTTCGTCTATGGTTTCCGCGGTGAAATCATGGGAGCACTGGATTAATGGTCCGCATCACGCGAGCCGCCTATGCCGACATGTTCGGTCCCACCACCGGCGATCGTGTGCGCCTCGCCGATACCGAACTGTTTGTCGAGGTCGAGCGTGACCTGACGGTTTACGGCGAGGAAGTGAAGTTCGGCGGCGGCAAGGTGATCCGCGATGGCATGGGCCAGTCGCAGGCCTCACAAGCCGAGGGTGCGGCAGATACCGTTATCACCAACGCACTGATCATCGATCACTGGGGCATCATCAAGGCCGACGTGGCTGTCACCAACGGCCGAATCGCCAAGCTCGGCAAAGCGGGTAATCCGGACGTCCAGCCAGGCGTTGACATCATCATAGGCCCAGGCACCGAGGTGATCGCCGGCGAGGGCAAGATCCTCACGGCCGGCGGTATCGACAGCCATATTCATTTCATCTGCCCGCAGCAAGTGGAAGAGGCAATTGCATCAGGCGTCACCACGCTGATCGGCGGCGGCACCGGACCGGCCACCGGCACCGCGGCGACCACCTGCACGCCCGGCCCGTGGCATCTCGCGCGCATGCTGCAAGCAGCCGAGGGCCTGCCGGTCAATCTCGCCTTCGCGGGCAAGGGCAACGCTGCGCAGCCCGCGGCCCTGGAGGAAATGATCCGTGCCGGTGCCGCCTGCCTCAAACTGCACGAAGACTGGGGTACTACACCGGCTGCGATCGACAATTGTCTTTCGGTCGGCGATCGTTACGACGTGCAGGTGATGATCCACACCGACACGCTGAACGAGTCGGGTTTCGTTGAAGATACCATCGCGGCCTTCAAGGGTCGCACCATCCACGCCTTTCACACCGAAGGCGCCGGCGGTGGCCATGCGCCCGATATCATCAAGGTTGCCGGCCTGCCGAACGTGCTGCCCAGCTCCACCAACCCAACGCGGCCTTACACGGTGAACACGCTGGATGAACATCTCGACATGCTGATGGTATGCCATCACCTGGACAGTTCGATACCGGAAGATGTTGCCTTCGCGGAAAGCCGCATCCGCAAGGAAACCATCGCCGCCGAGGACGTCCTGCACGATCGCGGCGCGCTCTCGATGATGTCGTCGGATAGCCAGGCGATGGGGCGTGTCGGCGAGGTGATCATTCGCACCTGGCAGACCGCGCACAAGATGAAGACGCAGCGCGGGCCTTTGCCCGGTGACGGCGCGGCTGACAACGCACGGGTGAAGCGCTACATCGCCAAATACACCATCAATCCGGCGACCGCACAGGGCATGGCGCGGGAAATCGGTTCGATCGAAGCCGGCAAGCTGGCCGATCTCGTGCTGTGGTCGCCGGCGTTCTTCGGCGTAAAGCCTGATCTGGTCATCAAAGGCGGGTCCATCGCTTGCGCGCCGATGGGCGATCCCAACGCCTCGATCCCGACGCCGCAACCGGTGCATTATCGGCCGATGTTCGGTGCGTTCGGCCGCGCCCTGGCAGCGAGTTGCGTTACGTTTGTTTCGGCAGCAGCGCTGGAGGCAGACATCGGCAACGCACTGGGACTGCAACGGCGGCTCGCTGCGGTGGCCAACACGCGGGGCGGCATCAGCAAGCACAGCATGATCCACAACAACGCCACGCCGGTGATCGAGGTCGACGCGGAAACCTACGAGGTGCGCGCCGACGGCATACTGCTGACCTGCGAGCCAGCAACCGTACTGCCGATGGCGCAGCGTTACTTCCTGTTCTGATGCGCGCAGGGAACGTACTGCCAGCCGGAAGCTGGGACGTTGCCAGGGAAGTCGATCACGTGCTGATCGACTTCGATCACCGGCATCGTCGCCGCATCCTGTTGCCGACCGAAGGCGGCAAACAGGTGCTGCTCGATCTCCCGCAGGCCACGCGGCTGCGCCATGGCGACGGGCTGCGGCTCGACGACGGCAGCGTGATCCGGGTCTGCGCGAAACCCGAACCGCTGCTGGAGATCCACGCGCATGAAGAAGGCGAGTTGGTCCGCATCGCCTGGCATCTCGGCAACCGGCATCTGCCGGTGCAGTTGCTCGGCAATCGCATCCGCATCCGTGCCGATCATGTGATCGCAGCGATGGTGCAGGGCCTCGGCGGACACGTCGATACGATCGAGGCACCATTCGACCCGGAACCCGGCGCCTATGCCGGCGGACACCATCACGACGATGACGATGCGCACCAACATGGGTAGTCACCCAAGCTCGCACAAGATGGACGTATCGGCCCAGGCGCTGCTGCGCCTGGTTGCCTGGCTGTCGCCGGCCTTCCCCACCGGTGGCTTCGCCTACTCGCACGGCATCGAATGGGCGGTCGAATCTGGTGATATCACCGACCGCGACACGTTGCGCGACTGGCTTGCCGACCTGCTGACGCACGGCGCGCCCCGCAACGACGCAATCCTGCTCCGCTACGCCCACCGTCCGGACACCGACCTCGCCACGCTGGCCGATCTCGCCGCCGCCGCCGCGCCCGCGCGCGAGCGCCAGGCCGAGATGCTGAACCAGGGCGCAGCCTTCATGCGCGCCGCCCGTCCCTGGGGCTGTCCGGCCCTGCCCGATCCCGTCGCCTACCCGATCGCGGTCGGCGCGCTCGCCGGCATGCACGGCATCGACGCCGACGCCACAACAATCGCTTATCTGCAATCCATGACCGCGAACCTGATCTCCGCCGCCGTCCGCCTCGTGCCGCTCGGCCAGTTCGCCGGTCTCACCGTGCTGGCCGCCCTCGAGCCGATCATCCTGCGCATCACCACCGAAACACGCAGCGCCACACTGGACGATCTCGGCGGCGCCGCCTTCCGCTCCGACCTCGCCGCCATGCGGCACGAAACCCAATACACAAGGTTATTCCGCTCATGACCACGTCTCCACATGGCCCGCTCCGCGTCGGCGTCGGCGGCCCGGTCGGCACCGGCAAGACCGCGCTGATGGACGCGCTGTGCAAGACATTCCGTTGCCGCTACGATGTCGCCGCTATCACCAACGACATCTACACCAAGGAAGACGCCGAGTTCCTCACCCGCGCAGGCTCCCTGCCACCGGAACGAATCCTCGGCATAGAAACCGGCGGCTGCCCGCACACCGCGATCCGCGAGGACGCCAGCATCAACCTGGCCGGCGTCGCCGAACTTCATCACCGCTTCCCCGGCCTCGATCTGGTCCTGATCGAATCCGGCGGCGACAACCTCGCCGCCACATTCAGCCCAGAACTCGCCGACCTGACCATATACGTCATCGACGTCGCCGCCGGCGACAAGATCCCGCGCAAGGGCGGCCCCGGCATCACCCGCAGCGACCTGTTGGTGATCAACAAAATCGACCTCGCACCGCACGTCGGCGCCAGCCTCGAAATCATGGACCGAGACGCCCGCAAGATGCGCGGCGACCGACCGTTCGTATTCGCCAACATTCGCGCCGGCACCGGCGTCGCCGAGATCGCGGCATTCGTCGAGCGCCAAGGCGGGCTGGCGCGCCCCGCCTGATCGGCTAGCCTTCCCCCAACACATCTCGGGGGATACGAACCATGAGTGACATCCGCGTCATCGCGACCGGCCTTAGCTTTCCAGAGGGACCGGTGGCGATGCAGGACGGCTCCGTCGTGCTGGTGGAGATCGAGCGACAGACCGTCAGCCGCGTGCGCCCCGACGGCCGCGTTGAGGTCGTCGCCCACACCGGCGGCGGTCCCAACGGCATGGCCGTCGGTCCGGACGGTGCGTTCTATATCTGTAACAATGGCGGCTTCGCCTGGCGGCTGGAACACGGACTGTTCCGCCCGGCGGCCCAGGCCTCGGACTACACCTCCGGCAGCATCCAGCGCGTCGATCCGGCCACCGGCAAAGTCGAAACGCTTTACGATAGTTGCAACGGCCACAAGTTGCGGGGCCCAAACGACCTCGTGTTCGACGCCCACGGCGGCTTCTACTTCAGCGACCTGGGCAAGAGCCGCGCGCGCGACCGCGATCACGGCGGGCTCTACTACGCCCTGGCCGACGGCTCGAAAATCACCGAAGTGGCGTATCCGATCCTCACCCCCAACGGCGTCGGCCTCTCGCCCGACGGCGACACCGTCTACGTGGCCGAGACCGAAACAGCGCGACTCTGGGCCTTCGAGCTTGCCGCGCCCGGCGTCGCGCGCAAGCAGCCCTTTCCGTCGCCGCACGGCGGCCGGCTTGTCGCCGGGCTCGGCGGCTTCCAGCGCTTCGATAGCCTGGCACTCGACGCACGCGGCAACATCTGCGTCGCAACATTGATCACCGGGGCCGTCACGTCAATCGCGCCGGATGGCAGGATCGTGCGGCAGGTGAAGATGCCGGACCCGGTGACCACGAATATCTGCTTCGGCAGCCCGGACCTGCGCACCGCCTACGTCACGCTGTCCGGCACCGGCAAGCTGGTTGCGTTGGATTGGCCCGAGGCAGGGCTGAAGCTCCACCACTACGCCTGACGCCGCCCGCCGCTCGGGTGGTTTCACTCGGGCTTCTTTTCATCGGTGGGCTTCTTCGCTGCCGGTTTCGCCGACGCTTCCGGACGTGTCACCGCAGTCGGATGCGCTTCAGGCGCGGGGTGCGCGGCCTCCGCCGGGTGAGGCTCGGCGGCCGGCCGCGCGACAGCCGGCGTCGGGTGCGCCACCGGTGGCGGCGCCGCGGGATGCGGTGCAACCGGCGCGGCCGTGTGCGGGACCTCGGCGGGATGCGGAGCCTCCGCCGGATGCGGCGCGACGGCCGGCCGCGCGACCGCCGGCGTCGGATGCGCCTCCGCTGGAGGCGTCGGCGGATGCGGTGCCGTCGGCGCGGCCGTGTGCGGAGCCTCGGCGGAATGCGGAGCCTCCGCCGGATGCGGCACGACCGCGGGCCGTGCGACCGCCGGCACCGGATGCGCCGCCGACGGCGGCGCTGCCGGGAGCGCTGCGCCCGGCGTCGCGGTGTGCGGCACCTCGGCGGGGTGCGGAGTCTCCGCCGGGTGTGGCTCGACGGCGGGGCGCGCGACCGCCGGCACCGGATGCGCTCCCTCCTGTGGTGTTGCGGGATGCGGCGCCTCGGCGGGATGCGCGGTTGGCGCTTCCGGCTTCGCTGGCGTCCCCGGGGCATGTGGCGGCACCGCGGCACCAGGCGCACCCGGCACAGGCCGGGTCTCGGGTGTCGCCACGCCCGGGCGCGCGACAGCCGGTTTCACGGGCGCACGCAGCGGCACGGCCGCGGGATGGCCCGGCACGACCGCCGCAACCGGATGCACCGCCGGACCTGGCGCCCGGCGCGGCGCGGCACCAGGCGCGGGCGCAACACGCAACTGGCGGGCCACAGCCGGCGTCACCCCAACGGTCGCGGCCGTCGGCCGAATCGGCTCGCGTCCGAATGTCGGCCGAGCCGCGGCAAGCTGCTGCGGCGAGACCGGTATCACGGCGCGCGCCACCGG
>DASRQX010000065.1:0-2986 GCA_035696165.1 Acetobacteraceae bacterium
CTTCGATCGGCGCCGTCAAGTCGACAGCGCTGCCGCACGGTGCCACCCATCTCGCGCACCATCTTTGCAAGCACGTTCGTGAGCTGGTGGGGATCGAGGAAACCGTTGTCTGGCCCGAACAAGCCACCGGTTATCCCGTCACTGCTCATATCGGGCACCAGCGCGCGCATTTCGGCCGGTTCGAGGATGCGGGCGCTATCGATCCCGGACTCCTGCTGATATTCGAGGCTGTGCTGGAATAGCTGAAGGTCTCCGTCGGATCTCCCGAGCCGCAGATAGCCTATCGGGTGAAACTCGAGTCCGCATTGCGCCCAGGCGCGGACGCGCCGGAGGCCGTAGGCGCGCATGGCGACGTCGAGGGCCGTCACGTGCTGTGTCCCGACGACGCCGATCGACCGCCCAGTTGAACCGCTTGCCAGCGCGCCGGCTTCGATCACGGTCACGGAAACGCCGCGCTCAACCAAGTGGAGTGCGCTCGACAAGCCGAGTGCACCCCCGCCGATGATCACAATGTGCAGCACGCCCACTCCCTCGACGGTGCCATTTCAGTCGGCACCGTGACCCGTCTAAGGGTAGAATTCAGCATACTGCAACTGTCGCGCTGCAGTGGATCGTCTCCAGCCAAGCCAGAAGCCATCGGTTGGATAGGCAGATTTACGACCGGATTGGGGCGAAAGCAGCCGAGCCACCAGACCATCGCTAACATCAGCTCTGACCCCTCGATCATCAGAAAGCCGTCATTCCGCTTTCGGCCAGCACCTGCCATTCGGCAGCCTGGCCTGAATGTCCGAGAAGTCGAACCCAGCTGTTCAGGCCAAGGGGCGCGAGTGCACCTGCGTTGGGTCGCCAGGCGACACTCACACCGACACCCCGCCCGTGACGCGCGATCAGGTAGGAGGGTAGGTCCATCGCGCGGTAGGTTCGCGCTATGCCCCTCAACGTCTACGTCCTCCGCGATGTCGCCGCCCTGACCGCGGTGCTTAACGTCACCTGCCGCAAATGCGGCCGGCGAGGCCGCCTCCATACTGCCCGGTGGGTTCGCGAGTACGGGCCTGACAGGCCAATGCCGGACCTGACTCGGACACCGGTCGGCGAGTGCCCGCGATTGCGGAGCGCGGACATTTACGATCGCCGCGACGCGCATTGTCCTGAGTTGTCGGCGCAGTTTATCCGCGGCGATTCGGAGGCGCGCCACCCGCGGACAGGCACCAACGATGATCGCGACATGGATACTCTGGTCCTGGCTATACACCGGACCCGGCCCAGCCTGGCCGGCGAATGCAATGCGCCGGCCTCGTCTGAGTGGTGCTGGCTGCACCCTCCTGCGGCCGCATCTCAGTTCCGTCGTTCACGCTGCTCCTAACCTCATATGACAGTCTCAAGCCGTGTGAACCGCACCGGAATGAACTCGCACACACGCACACCCCCATCGGCATCCTTGTGGACCACCGTGAGAACCTGCGCGTCATGAGCGCCCATCGGCAAGACCATGCGCCCGCCTTGCTTGAGTTGCTGAAGCAACGCCGCCGGCGGCTCGTCGGCAGCCGCCGTCACCAGGATCTTGTCGTACAGCGCGCGCTCTGCCCAACCGCGCGACCCGTCGCCGACCCGAATCTCGACTGCAAGGTAACCATTCTGGCGCAGGCGCGATTCGGCTTCGCTGAAAAATTCCTCGACGATTTCAACGCTGTACACACGACCCGCAAGTTCTGCCAGCAAGGCCGCGTGGTAACCCAGCCCAGTACCGATCTCCAGTACGGTCTCGTGCGGTTCGGGCTCCAGCAGATCAGTCATCAGCGCGGTGATGAAGGGCTGCGAGATGGTCTTGTTGAAGCCGATCGGCAGCGGAGTGTCCTCGTACGCGAGGTGCACCAGTGGCGCGGGTACGAACAGATGCCGCGGCACCTTCAGCATTGCCGCCAGCACCCGCTCGTCGAGCACTGCCTTGCCGAACAGGTCGTCCATAAGGTCGACGTGAATCCCGATCTTCTCGACCATATGCCGGCGCAGGATTGCGAAATGCCTTTCATTGATCGGTTTCATGCGAGGCGCCCTTCTCCCGGTGATCCCGCCGCCACGCAGCTCTGGACCAGTCGCGTCAGTCGCGGAAGGCAGCCGAAGCGTAGCCAGGTGCGCCCCGCACATCCACACCGGCATCAGCGCCACTCGCGATGGCGGAACCAACATGTGGGTGTCAGCAAACAGATGGCACGGCACCATGCGGGGCGCCCCTCGTCGGCAGGCGCGGCGCGTTCATAGAGCCGTGCTGACGACTGGGCGGCCACGGACAATCGGCGAGGCGAACCTCCGTAGCGCTGCTCAGACGGGCCGCCGTTGGCGTCCCGCCCGCCTCGCGGATTACGCTTCGCTGATGTGCGGTCATTACGCCAGCGCCCAACCTCCGGAGTTCATCGCGCGCCTCTTCCGCACGGTGAACGCGCTGCCGAACGCGGCACCGTCCTGGAACATCGCCCCATCGCAATCCGCGATGGTGGTCCGCCGTCACCCCGCGACCGGCGAGCGCCACCTTGATCTGCTGCAATGGGGCCTCGTGCCGCACTGGACCAAGGACCCACCGAAGACGAAACATCCCGTCAATGCTCGTGCCGAGGCAGGCGCCACGTCCGGGATGTTCCGCGGCGCCTTTGCGCAGCTTCGGTGCCTGGTGTCCGCCGATGCGTTCTACGAGTGGAAGGTCCCCGAGGGCAGCACGCAACCCTATGCGATCGCCCGCCACGACGGGCAGCCGATGGCGAACCCCAGCTCGCAGAGTTCGCCGGCCAAGGCGTCAGGCGACGTGAAGTGGATTGCGTGCATTCCAAGCAAGGCAGCGGCGGCGGCATTGGTCGCACTGTCGTCGATATAAACACATCGCGCCGGATTGAGATCGAAGCGCTCGACCAGCAGCCGATAGATGGCAAGGTCAGGCTTCACCAGCCTCTCGCTGCCCGACACAACGATGCCGCGGAACAGCGACAGAAAGTCG
>DASRQX010000066.1:0-31357 GCA_035696165.1 Acetobacteraceae bacterium
CGCCCAACTGGCCAGGCTCGGCTTCCGCGTCGAACTACAGCCCGTGGCGCAGGCAGCTTGAACGTTCTCTCAAAGTGCCGGTCCGCGAAGCAGTCCAAAGCGACCAACCAACCGCTTCAGTGTGCGCCAACAGCAGATCAGCCATCGAAAGCCCGTGAGTTTCTTCCTAGCAATGTGTCTATTGCTCTGGCGATTCGCGCGCTGGCCAACGAACGGCGCCTGCAGATCCTGCAATGGCTGAAAGACCCACGCGCGCATTTCCCACCGCAGGTCGATGGCGACCTGGTGAAGGACGGCGTGTGTGGCGTGCTGATTGCCGCGAAGCTGGGCGCCAGTCAGCCGACAGTGAGCGAGCACCTCAAGATACTGTCAACGGCGGGCCTGTTGCGATCCCGGCGCATCAAGCAATGGACCTTCTACAAGCGCGACGAAGTCCGCATCCGCCAGATCAAACAGGCGATCCGCCAGACCATCTGACGGCGGTTTCCTCGTTCCGACGCCGCGTGCATAGTGCGCGTTGCAACCATCACGCCGAAGGTGCCTCCGGTGAAATTCTCCATCGCCGTCAACATGGAGCGCTACGACACCAGCCACGACATGCGCGACGTGATGCGCGCGGCGCTCGAGCTGGTGAAGCTGGCCGAAGAGGGTGGGTTCGAGATTGCCTGGGCCGCCGAGCACCATACGATCGAGCTGACCGTCGGCCCCAATCCGCTGACCTTGCTGATGCACTGGGCGGCGCACACGTCACGCATTCGGCTGGGCACCGCGGTCGTGGTCGCGCCCTATTGGCATCCGATCAAGCTGGCCGGCGAGGCGGCGCTGGTCGATATCCTGACCGAGGGGCGGCTGGAACTCGGCATTGCGCGCGGGGCATTCCAGTACGAGTTCGATCGCATGGCGGGCGGCATCCAGCAGCGCCAGGGCGCCGAGTACCTGAAGGAGTTGGTGCCGGTGGTACTGGACCTGTGGCAGGGCGACACCGAGCATCACGGCAAGTTCTGGGACTTTCCCCGCGCGACGTCCGTGCCGAAGCCGCTGCAGCAGCCGCACCCGCCGCTGTGGGTCGCGGCGCGCGATCCCGACACCTACGACTGGGCGATCGGCGGTGGCCTGCCGATCAACATCATGGCCACGCCACTCTCGCGCCCGCACGCTGAGGTGGGAATCCTCGGCCGCCGCTTCTCCGATGCGATAGCGAAACACCCGACACGCAAGCGCCCGCGCTTCCTGATGCTGCGCCGCGTCTGCGTCTACGATGGCCCCGACGACGCGCACATCCCGGTGGATGTCTCGGTCGGCCACAACCTGCGCTTCGACAATCTGTTCGCCAATGTCGGTGGCGTCACCAACGGCTTCGCCGAGCCGGCCGAGCTGGCGAAGCTGCCTAACCAGCAGGACTACCGAGCGGAGGTGATCCGCGACAGCATGGTGTTCGGTACGCCCGATGAGGTCGTAACGAAGCTGCGTGACTACGAAGCCGTGGGTGTCGATCAGTTCTGCTACGGCGCGTCGTTCGGTCTACCGCACGAGGTGGCGATGCGATCGCTGGAGCTGTTCATTACGGACGTGATACCGAAATTCGCAACTGCGCCGACCGCGGCGATGGCCGCGAACGACTGAGCCTCGCTTGTGTCAGACCTCGATTGTCGACGCATTGTGGCGCATGACGCGCGCGTCATGCGTTACGAGACGCAAAGATTTGGTCGGTACCTGCGCCAGCAGCAGGCGGTCGAACGGATCAGCATGCGGTAACGGCAACGTTTCGACAGCGGCCGCATCCGCCGCGGAGATGTCCACCAGTTCGTACCCAGACTCCTGGAAGTACTGCAGCGCTTCCGCGCCTGACACCGGCATATCGTCCGGCCCCCCACGGGCCAGGGCATGCTTGATCGCGATCTCCCAGACACTCGCGGCGCTGACGAAGATCTCATTCTCGGTGTCGGTGATCAGCGCGCGCGCCCGCGCCGGCAACCGCGGGTCCTCAACCACGGCCCACAGGGCAATATGGGTATCGAGCAGCAGCCTCATGGGTCGGTGCGGGTGAACAGCGCGGCGATCGCCGCCTCTTCGGCATCGATGCTGTCCGGGACAACAAACCGGCCCTTCGCCACGCCGATCCGGCGCGCCGCCGGTCGCGCAGCGACGGCAACCACACGTGCCGCGGGGCGTCCGTTGCGGGCGATGATGATCTCGGTCTCCTGGCCACACTCAACCGCCTCGACCAGGCGGGAGAGGTTGGACTTTGCTTGCAGCATGCTTCCAGCATGTTGACGATGGGCATCGGGTGACCTTAGCTAAATCAGACCAAGCGAAGTCTCCGCGCGCCAGATTTCAAGGCGAAATCTAGTCCAACGCCCCGCCCGCCGCCTTCCACGCACCGATGCCGCCGTGGATGTGGCATGCGCTGGCGATCCCCGCGTCCTGCGCTGCCTGCACCGCCATCGCCGAGCGCTCGCCGAACGCGCAATAGAACACCATCCGCCTGCCGGTCGCCGCCGCCAGCTCGAACAACATCCCGCCCGGGCTGATATTTTCCTGCAGATCCGGATACGGCGCGTGTAACGCCCCCGGAATGCTGCCGTGCTTCGCCCGTTCGCTGCGCTCGCGCAGGTCGATCAGCGCCACATCCGGCTGCCCCAGCAGCGTCAGCGCATCCGTCGCCGTCACCGCCCAGCCGCGCGCCGCGATCGCATCCTGCGCTAGCCCCTGGCGCATGTTCGCCGGCACCGCGACATCCATCATCTTCGGATTGGACAGGTTCAGGCTGCCCATCAACGCGGCATACTCCTCGGCCGAGCGCACCTGCAGCCGGGGATTGCTGGCCCGCTCCTCGCCGATCGTACTGACCGTATCGCCTTTGTAATCATGCGCCGGGAACACCAGCGTTTCCTCCGGCAGCTTCAGCAACCGCCCGAAGATCGATTCGTACTGCATCCGCGCATCGCCATTCTGGAAATCCGTCCGCCCGGTGCCGCGGATCAGCAGCGTGTCGCCGGTCAGCACGCGATCGCCCAGGTGGAAGCAATACGAATCATCCGTATGCCCCGGCGTATACAGCACATCGAGGCTGATCCCCTCGATCGTCAGCTTGTCGCCATCGGCCACGCGCATCGACACCACATCGACCGCGCTCTGCTCCCCCATCACGGTCACGCAATGGGTCCGGTCGCGCAGCGCGCCCAGCCCGGTGATGTGATCGGCATGCAGATGCGTATCCACCGCCTTCACCAGCCGCAGATCGAGCTCCCGCATCAGTTGCAGATAGCGATCGACCTTCTCCAGCACCGGATCGACGATCAGCGCTTCGCCGCCGCGCCGGCTGGCAATCAGGTAGGTGTAGGTGCCCGAGGCCTGGTCGAAGAGCTGACGGAAGATCATCGGGGTCTCCTGTCGTGACGGTCCCCTCCCGCACCGGGAGGGGCACCATCCTAGCCTACCGCGGCAGCGCCGGCTGCTTCACCACACGCAGATACGGCTTCAGCGTCTTCCACCCATCTGGGAACCGCGTCTTCGCGTCCGCGTCCGACAGGCTCGGCACGATGATCACATCGTCCCCATCCTTCCAGTTCACCGGCGTCGCTACCTTGTGCGCGTCGGTGAGCTGCAGGCTGTCGATCACCCGCAGAATCTCGGCGAAGTTGCGCCCCGTGCTGGGCGGATAGGTCAGGATCAGCCGCACCTTCTTGTTCGGGTCGATGATGAACACGCTGCGCACTGTGATCGAGGGATCCGCCTCGGGGTGCACCATGTCGTACAGGCTCGACACCTTGCGGTCCGGGTCGGCGAGCACCGGGAAGTTCAGCGCCTGACCCTGGGTTTCCTCGATGTCCTTTTCCCAGCCCTTGTGGCTGTCGGCGGGGTCGACCGACAGGCCGATCGGCTTCACGTGCCGCTTGTCCCACTCGCCCTTCAGCCGCGCGACCTCAGCGAGTTCCGTGGTGCACACCGGGGTGTAGTCCTTCGGGTGGCTGAACAGCACGCCCCAGGAGCCGCCGAGCCAATCGTGGAACTTGAGGCGGCCGGCGGTGCTGTCCTGTTCGAAATCGGGTGCGATCTGGCCAAGCTGAATTGCCATTTTGGTCTCCTGTGCCGTGGTCGGGGGCGTCTGGAGCGGGCCCCTCGATGACGCGGATCTTAGCCCAGGCGCGGTCTGGGTGTCGCTACGGCCTTGGTGAATTCTTCCTAACCGGGGCCAATTTATTGCTAATTGGGAAGCGTTGAGGTGGCGGAGCGAAGCGAAAGGGGACCGCAAAGAACGCGACAGCCTCGAAGAGCGTGAATGTCGCGTGCTGGCGCTGGCCGTCTGCCCCATTGGCAACAAGCGCATGGGGTCTTGCCTCGTCCCGACCACGCATACGCCCCATCCCGTCACCCAAGCGAAAGCTTGGGCCCTGGGGAGCGCCGCCGCGGCCACTGTTCTCACGGTACATGGGGTTTTGTCGTGCGCTGCGGGGCTGCGCGTCTGGCTGATAGGTGCATGAGGTCTTGCCACTCTGCACGGACTGGCGACTGTGCCGATCGCTGCAGCCGCCTGTGTCCAGAGTACATAGTGCCCACGGTACATGGGGTTTTGTTGCGTGCCGCGGGCTGCGCGCATGCTTGACGGGTGCACGGGGTCTTGCCCCGCCACTGTGCAGACCGGCAGCCAAACTGACCACCACGCCCACCGTCTCCACGGTGCATAGGGTTTCGTCGCGCGCCGAGCCGCTGGGCTTCCGCTCAACAGGTGCAAGGGGTTCTCCCATGCCATCCACGCACTCGCGGCCCGCCACCGTCGTCAGGGGCGCAGGGTCTCATCCATGGCACCCGCGCCACCGCCGTCCGCGCCGACGGGCGCGATGGCAACACCGTCGGGAGCGGGAAGCGGGGTCGGGTCGGGAACCTGCTGCATGGCGTTCCTGTTAGCTCAAATACTGTTAGGCCATCGTACATCCTATGCGCCACAGAGGCGAGGTAAACCGCCAATGCCGTGCCTCAGCACGCCACGTCCCGGGAGCGGGTCAACTCATTTCGGTCGGAGCGCCCGCCGGATCTCCTCGCCCATCAGCGCGTAGGCGGCGCCATGAGCGGTCTGCGACGCCGCGCGCCACCGCGCCGGGTCGATCGCGCCAAAGTCGATCAGATGCCCCGCCTGCGCGGCCAACTGCTCCAGCTAATGCGGCCAACTGCTCCAGCTAATAGAGCTGGGTGCGGCCGTTGCCCTCGCGGAAGGGGCGGACGTAGTCCACATCGCCCACGATCTCGCCCGCCGCCACGGCGCATGCGTCTGGATCCAGTCCCCGGAGGAAGTTCTGCGCCACCAGCCGCCGGTGCACGTCCGCCATGCCGGTCTCGATATACCGCCGGAACTGGAACTGATGACCGCCCTTGGCGATCTCCACGGTGCGGACCTCGCCGGCCCAGTCATACAAGTCCTGGAACAGATGCCGGTGGATTGCGCGCAGATGGGCAGGGCCGAAGCGCCCGCGGGGAATGCCCTCGGTGGCACGTTGGACTACCAGCCTCCGCTCGACGGCCTCAAGCCAAGCCGCCTGGATGATCCCGAGCTTGTTACGGAGCACCGAGAAGCCGGGATAGGTATACCCGTCGTCTTCGGTCACTCGGCCGCTCGAGCCCGGACCTGGGCGAGGATGTGGGCTCGCCGCCGCTCATGCGGCCAACCCTCGCGCTCGAACATCTCAAACATCGCGACATCAACTGCGTCGAGCGGATTGCCCTCGATCTCCTGCAGGCGCATGGCCGCGCGGAGCTGCTGGCGGACGTTCGCGGCGGCCGGGGGCGTGCGTGCTAGGCGTTGCCTCGTCCATGGCGCAAGCCTACCAAAAACGGGCCGACGGCGTCGCGGCATCCACCTGCGCGCTGCGCAGGTATCCCAATGAAGACCAGACATGGGCGGACCCGCGCCGACGCGAAGATCGACGCGCAGACCCACGCCGACGCGCGCGCCGATCCTGATGCCCGGCCCCCGACGCCGGGGCACCGGACCCGCATGCGACAGACGCCGCGGCTGAAGATCATCCGCCGCGCGCTGGGATTGACGCAGGAGGAATTCGCCAGGCGTTTTCAGATCGCGCTCGGCACAATGCGGGACTGGGAGCAGCGGGGCCCAGCCGGATCAGACGGCGCGGCCACCCTGCGCGCCATCGCTGGCGATGCGGCGGCGGGGCGGTGCAGATCATAGCCCTCCATGGATAGACGAGGGATATCGTCCAGTCCGGCATCATCCGGCCCGCCCGCACTCCTCACTCACGTACAACTGCTTGTCGAAAACGCCCCGGGGTGCCTGGCGTTTGCACTTGTTGCGGATATGTCACCGGAATAATCTGTCAAGATACTGTAGGCAGACAGCCGCGATAACCGACACGATACCTTTTCTGGTAGCGGATAACGCGAAAGGCGCCTTTGGTAGTGGACCGGTCATTCCGGTGAATGTATCAGTCGAAAGGCTGAAGGCTAACCTTGCTGATGTAGTTGGAAAACTGCGTGCTGCCACCTTGGATATTGCGGCGAAAACAGATGGCCTAACTTTAAAGGAACTGGAAATCGGTCGTGAATAACGCGAAGAACACGAATGACCGCGACCAAAACGAAATTCGATGATCTCTCCAGCCGCATCATCGGCTGCGCCCTGACCGTCGCCGGCACCCTCGGCTCAGGCTTCGCCGAGAAGGTCTACGAGAATGCGCTCGCCCCGGAACTCCGCAACGCGGGCCTCGTCGTCGCCCAGCAGCACGGCGTGCAAGTCACCTATCAAGGCGTCACCGTTGGCCAATACACTACCGACCTGCTGGTGGAAAACACCATCCTCATCGAACTGAAAGCCGTCAAAGCCCTGGACCCAATCCACCACGCCCAATGCCTGAACCACCTGAAAGCCACCAACATCCAAATCTGCCTATTGCTGAACCTCGGCAAACCCCGCCTGGAGATCAAACGCATCGTCCTGACCCACTAACCCCTTCGCCTTATTCGCGGCTAAAAACCTTACGTAACCGCACTCACCCGTTGCATCACCGCCAATGCCTCCGCCGCCGCGCCGCTATCAATCACTGACGCCGCCACCGCCACGCCATCCCGCAGCGCGTCCACCTTCCCCGCCACCACCAGCGCCGCCGCCGCATTCAGCAGCACAGTCTCCCGATACGCCCCTGCCGCGCCCTCCAGCACCCCGCGCAACGCCGCCGCGTTCACCGTCGCATCGCCGCCCTTGATCGCCTCGATCGGCGCCCGCGCCAGCCCCACCTCCTCCGGCGTCAGGGTAAAGCTCCGGACCGAGCCCCCCTCCAGCGCCACCACCTGGTTCTCGCCCGCCACCGTCAGCTCATCCAGCCCCTGGCCGTGCACGATCCACGCCGCCTCGCTGCCGAGCCGCCCCAGCGTCTCCGCCATCGGCCGCGCCCACGCCGGATCGAACACCCCGGTCAACTGCCGCGTCACCCGCCCCGGGTTCGACAGCGGCCCCAGCAGATTGAAAATCGTCCGCGTCCCCAGTTCCACCCGAGGCCCCGCCGCATGCCGCATCGACGGATGATGCCGCGGCGCGAACAGGAACACCGCCCCAGCCTCCCGCAGGATCTCCGGCAGCCGTTCCATAGGCGCATCGACATTCACACCCAGCGCCGTCAGCACATCCGCCCCACCCGTCCGGGACGACAGCGCGCGGTTGCCATGCTTCGCCACGGGCACGCCCGCACCCGCCATCACGAACGTCACCGCGGTAGAAACATTTACCGTCCCCGCGCCATCCCCGCCCGTGCCGCACACATCGATCGCCCCCGAAGGCGCTTCGATCGCCGTCATCCGAGCCCGCATCGCCCGCACCGCGCCGGTTAGCTCCGCCACCGTCTCGCCGCGCACGCGCATCGCCATCAGCAGCCCGCCGATCTGCGCCGGCGTCGCCTCGCCTGACATGATGATGTCGAACGCCGCCTCCGCCTCGGCCTCGGTCAGCGCTGCACCACCTGCCAGTCGCGCCAGCAGCGGCTTCAGATTGTTGGACATGGCGCCGCGGTGTGGTCCTACGCCGCCCGCGCCGGCGCGTTGGACCCGCGCGCGATCGACAGGAAATTGTCCAGCAGCTTATGGCCGTGTTCGGTGACGATGCTCTCCGGGTGGAACTGGACGCCGAACACGGGCAGGGCGCGGTGGCGCATGCCCATGATCAGCCCGTCGTCGGTCCACGCGGTGGGCATCAGAACGTCGGGCAGGCTGTCCCGCTCGACCACCAGGCTGTGATACCGTGTCGCCAGAAAGCCTGACGGCAGCCCTTCAAAGATATCCGTCCCGGTGTGCGAGATCGCGCTCTGCTTACCGTGCATCGGCATCGGGCCGCGGATCACCTTGCCGCCGTACACCTGGCCGATCGCCTGGTGTCCCAGGCACACGCCCAGGATCGGGATCTTCCCCGCCGCGGCAGCAACGAGGTCCATGCAAATCCCCGCCTCGTTCGGCGTGCACGGCCCCGGCGACAGCACGATCGCCTCCGGCTGCTTCGCCATCGCCTGATCGACCGCGATCTTGTCGTTGCGCCAGACCTCGCAGCGCGCGCCAAGATCGCCCAGGAAGTGCACCAGGTTGAAGGTGAAACTGTCGTAGTTGTCGATCAGCAGGATCATGGCGGCGTCCTCGAACCGGGCGCATCCTTGCGCGGCGGACCCGGCCGGGTCAACGCATCGAGCAGTTGTCCCACCCGTCGCACCAGCACGTAGAACACCGGCGTGAACAGCAGCCCGAACAGGGTCACGCCCAGCATGCCCGCAAACACCGCGGTACCGAGCGATTGCCGCATTTCCGCGCCCGCGCCGACCGCGACCGCCAGCGGAACCACCCCCAGGATGAATGCCATCGAGGTCATCAGGATCGGCCGCAACCGCGTGCGCGCCGCCTCGACCGCCGCCTCGAACCGGGACTTCCCCTGACCCTCGGCCTGCCTGGCGAACTCCACGATCAGGATCGCGTTCTTGGCCGCCAGCCCGACCAGCACCACCAGCCCGACCTCCACCAGGATGTTGCGGTCCAGCCCTCGCGCGTTCACCCCCAGCATCGCCGCCAGGATGCACATCGGCACGATCAGCACCACCGCCAGCGGCAGCAGCCAGCTCTCGTACAGCGCGGCCAGCAACAGGAACACGAACGCCACCGCCAGGCCGAACGCCACCATCGCGGTGTTGCCCGCCAGCTTCTCCTGCAGCGCGATCTCGGTCCATTCGAACCCGAACCCGGGCGGCAGCCGCTGCGCCGCGATGCGTTCGATCGTCGCGATCGCCTGGCCCGAGGAGAAACCGCGCGCCAGCCCCAACTGCACCTCGGCCGCTGGGTACAGATTGTAGCGCGGCACCCGGAACGGTCCGGTTGTGTTATGGAATGTCGCCACCGCGCCGATCGGCACCATGTCGCCATTGTTGTTGCGCGTCTTCAGGTTCTCCACATCGCGCTGGCTGAGCCGATACGGATTGTCCGCCTGGGCCATCACCTGATAGGTGCGCCCAGCCAGGTTGAAATCGTTGATGTAGAACGATCCCATATACACCGACAGCGCCTCGAACACCCGCCCGATCGGCACCTGCAGCAGCTCCGACTTGGTGCGGTCGATGTCGGCGTAGATCTGCGGCGTATGCGTGTTGAACAGCGTGAACGCCTGGGTGAACCCAGGCGTCGCCCCCGCCGATCCGGCAATGATCCAGGCCGCCTGCTCCAGCGCCGGCAGGCCGACGCCCGCGCGATCCTGCACATACAGCTTCAATCCGCCCCCGGTCCCGATGCCGGGCACCGAGGGGGGTTCCAGTACAAAAGCGAAGGCGTCGTCGATCACCGCGAGGTGCTGGCGCACGTCGGCCAGGATGCGCGCCGAGCTCAGGCCAAGCGGCACCCGCTGCTCGAACGGCTTCAGGGCCACGAAGATCACCCCAGCGTTCGGTGCGTTGGTGAAAGTCGCGCCGTCGAACCCGGTGAAGGCCACCGAATGCATCACCCCCGGCCGCTGCAGGATGATTTCGGAAGCACGCCGGATCACCGCGTCGGTGCGCGCCAGCGACGCGCCGGGCGGCAACTGGAAGGCGGCGATCAGATAGCCGCGATCGAGCTGCGGGATCAGCCCGGTCGGCGTGGCCGCCAGCCGGTCATACGCCGCGTAGATCAGCCCGGCATAGGCCACCAGCACCAGCACACCGACCCGCACCAGGCGCCCGGCCAGCCATCCGTAGCCCATGGACATGCGGTCGAACGCCCAGTTGAAACCGCGGAAGAACTCACGCAGCGGCGCCGACAGGCGATGGATCAGGCCGTGCGCCGGCACCGCGTCGTGCGGCTTCAGCAGCAGCGCGGCAAGCGCCGGTGACAGTGTCAGCGACACCAGTGCCGAGATCACCGTCGCCGCGGCGATGGTGATGGCGAACTGCCGGTAGAACGAGCCTTGCAGCCCGCTGATGAAGGCGGTGGGGATGAACACCGCGCACAGCACCAGCGCGATGGCGATCAGCGCGGTGCCGACCTCGTCCATCGTTTCGTGCGCGGCGTCGCGCGGCGTCATGCCGTCGCGCAGGAAGCGTTCGACGTTCTCCACCACGACGATCGCATCATCCACCACGATGCCGATCGCCAGAACCAGCCCGAACAGTGACAGCGTGTTGAAACTGATACCGACCGCGCCCATCACCAAAAAGCAACCGATCAGCGACACCGGGATCGCCACGACTGGAATGATCGCCGCGCGCCAGGTCTGCAGAAACAAGATCACCACGCAGACCACCAGCCCGATCGCGATGTACAGTGTGCGTACCACCTCATCGACCGATTGCTGAATGAAGTCGGTCGGATTGTAGACGACGGTATAGTCGATCCCCGGTGGGAAGTTCCGTTTCGCCTCCTGCATCGTCTGCTTCACCGCCGCCGCGGTGGCCAGCGCGTTGGACCCCGGGCGCTGGTAGATCACGATTGCCGTCGCCACGTCCTTGTCCAGATATGCATTGACCGTGTAGTCCAGCGCACCCAGCTCCACCCGCGCGATGTCACGAATGCGCACGAAACCGGTGCCCGGATCGGCACGCACCACGATGTCGCCGAACTGCTCGACATCGCGCAGCCGGCCCAGCGTCTGAACCGAGATCTGGAATGCCCCGGGTGACTTCGCGGGTGGCTGGTTGATCGCCCCCGCCGCCACCTGCAAATTCGCCGCCTGCAGTGCGGCCACCACGTCGCCCGCCGTCAGTCCGCGCGCCGCCACCTTGGCCGGATCGAGCCAGACGCGCATCGAATAGTCACGCGCGCCGAACACGTTCACATCACCGACGCCATCCACCCGCGCCAGCGCGTCCTTGATGTAGAGCGTCGCGTAGTTGGAGATGTATTGCTGATCGCGCGATCCATCGGGCGAGATCATGTGCACGACCATCATCAGGTCGGGCGAGGCCTTGCGCACTGTCACGCCGAGCCGCTGCACGTCCGCCGGCAGCCGCGGCTCGGCCACCGAGACCCGGTTCTGCGTCAGCACCTGCGCCTTGTCGATATCGGTGCCCGGCTTGAACACCACGTCGATCGACAGCGTGCCATCACCGACCGATTGCGAGGTGATGTACAGCATGTCGTCGACACCGTTCACCTGCTGCTCGATCGGCGTCGCCACGGTCTCGGCCAGCACCTCCGCCGACGCGCCGGGGTAGGTGGCGCGAATGTTCACCGTGGGTGGCGCGATGTCGGGATATTCCGAGACCGGCAGCACGCGCTGCACCAGCGCGCCGGCGATTGTGATGACGATCGACAGCACCGCGGCGAAAATCGGCCGGTCGATGAAGAAGTGCGAGAATCGCATGCGAATGCCCCCTGGCGGCGCGATCGGCGCGTTGCCCGCGCCCGTTCGTCAGTCGTTGGCACCGCCTTGTGGCTGGATCTCGCCCGGCTTCGGTACCACCACCGCGCCCGGCCGGACAAACGGATTGGCCAGTCCCGTGATGATCACGCGATCGCTGGTGCCAAGGCCCGTGACCACGCGCAACCCGCGGGCGACGCCGCCCAGGGTCACCGGCCTGGCCATCACCTTGTTGTCCGGCCCGACGAGCAGCACCACCTTGCTGGCCTGGTCCGAGACGATCGCGGCGTCCGGGATCAGCATCGCGTCGATCACCCCGCCGTATAAACGCAGCCGCCCGAACGTGCCCGGCGTCAGGAAACCATCCGTGTTGGCGAAGATCGCCCGCCCACGGATTGTTCCGGTATGCGGGTTGATCTCGTTGTCGACGAAATTCATCACCCCGTCATGTGGCCAACCCGTCTCATCCGCCAGCCGCACCTTTACCGGGTTCGGCGCATCGCGCGAGGACGGGCGTTTCCCTTCGGCGTCCAGCCGCCGGTAGCGGACGTAATCGGCTTCCGACCCATCGAACACGAAATAGATCGGCGCCTGGCTGACGATCGTGGTCAGCAGCGTCGCGTCCGCCTGTCCGCCCGACACCAGATTGCCGGGATCGACGCGCCGGTCGGACACCCGCCCGTCGATCGGTGCCCGCACCTCGGACCACTCCAGATTGAGCTGGGCGGTCTCCAGCGCCGCTTCGGCCGACATTTGCTGGGCGCGCGCGGTATCCAGGGCCGCCTTGCGCTGGTCGAGCACGCTGACCGGCGTCGCCGCGGTCTTGACCAGTTGCTGCGCGCGCTCGTACTCGGCGACGTCCAGAATAATCTGCGCCTTGGCCCGTTCCAGGTCGGCCTGCGCCGATTCCACCGCAAGCCGGAATGGCCGCTGATCGATGGTAAACAGCAGGTCGCCCTGCTTGACGCTGGCGCCATCGCGGAAATGCACCTCGGTGATGTAGCCCGAGACGCGCGCGCGGAGTGCGACCCGTTCGACCGCTTCGAACCGGCCGGTGAACTCGTCCCATTGCGCCACGCGGCTGGCCAACGGCGCGGCGACCGTCACCTGCGGTGCACCCTGCGCCCAGCCGGTGACCGGCGGCCCCAGCAGCAGCAGGACCATACCCAGGCGTCGCGCGCGGCGGCGCCATGCGGTCCACCGTTGCGGGTTACCGTCATTCATGCATGCCAGCTCCGTTCTGGAAGGGTTTGGTTCCGCCCATGCCATCCTGCCAACCACTGTCCGCGCGATGGACAGCGGTTCCGCGACCCGGAACCGTCATGCCCCCGGCTTTATTTCGGCCGGGCGCAACGAAAATCAATGGCCCCTGTCGTGGCCCGTGGGTCAACCTGTTTGTGCTGATAGCGGGATAATGATCCTGCCGCGCGCGGCACGACGACGACCGGCGCGCTCGGCACGACGAGGACCCGCGCGCTCGGCACGACGACGATCGGCATGTAGGATGCGGGCACGGCTCACCCCCGCCAGGACACGAGGAAACCCGACGCATGATCGACACCGCCGGCACACGCACCCCCACCGTCACCGAGATGCTGGTCGTCCCCGTCGCCGGCGGCGACTGCATGCTGCTCAACCTGTGCGGCGCGCACGGCCCGTATTTCACCCGCAACATCGTCGTGCTGCGCGACAACGCCGGCAACACCGGCGTGGGCGAGGTGCCGGGCGGGGAGGGGATCCGCCAGACCCTGGCACGTGCCATCCCCCTCGTCGTCGGCCAGCCGATCGGCGCCTACACCGCCACGCTGAACGCCATCCGCGCCTCGCTGCCCGGCGCCCGCGCCGCCAGGCAGACCATCGTCCATCAGGTCACCAGCGAGTCTGAAGCCCGCGTCCTGCGCCAGCCGCATGAGATCAACTTGCGCACTGACAACGTCATTACCGCGGTCGAGGCCGCACTGCTCGACCTGCTCGGCCAGCATCTCGGTGTGCCCGTGTGCGCCCTGCTCGGCGACGGCCAGCAGCGCGACGCGGTGAAGATGCTCGCCTACCTGTTCTATGTCGGCGACCGCAAGAAGACCGACCTGCCGTACCCCGAACCCGTCGGCGGCCCCAACGCCTGGACCCGCCTGCGCGTCGAAGCCGCGCTGACGCCGGACGCCATCGTCCGCCAGGCTGAGGCCGCCACCGAACGCTACGGCTTCAACGACTACAAGTTGAAGGGCGCGGTGATGACCGGCGTCGACGAAATGCAGGCCGTGGTGGCGCTGAAGAAGCGCTTCCCCGAGGGCCGCGTCACGCTGGACCCCAACGGCGCCTGGCCGCTCGCCGAGGCGGTCCCGTTGTGCAAGGCCCACGGCCACGCTATGGCCTATGCCGAGGACCCGGTCGGCCCCGAGGATGGCTATTCCGGGCGCGAAATAATGGCCGAATTCCGCCGTGCCACCGGCATCCCCACCGCCACCAACATGGTCGCCACCGACTGGCGCCAGATGAGCCACACGTTGCTGCTGAACGCCGTCGACATCCCGCTGGCGGATCCGCACTACTGGACGATGCAAGGCTCTGTCCGCGTCGCGCAGTTGTGCGATGCGATGGGCCTCACCTGGGGCTCGCATTCCAACAACCATTTCGATGTATCACTGGCGATGTTCACCCACGCCGCCGCCGCGGCGCCTGGCGATATCACCGCGATCGACACGCATTGGATCTGGCAAGAAGCCACCGAACGCCTGACCAAGGAGCCGCTGCCGATCATCGATGGCTGCGTCGCGGTCCCCGACCGCCCCGGCCTCGGCCTCGACATCGACATGGCGCAGCTCGAAAAAGCCAACGCGCTGTATAAGAAGATCGGCACCGGCGCGCGCGACGATGCGATGGCGATGCAATACCTCGTCCCCGGCTGGACCTACGACCCCAAGCGCCCCAGCCTCGGCAAGGTGCCGGCGTAACGTCCCGCGCATCACCGCTGGTACGACGCGTCATGGCCCGGCTGGTCCGGGCCACCCACGACTTCCTTCGCCGCCACACCCAGGTTCTGGATGGTCCGCCTGCGCGGACCATGACAGCAGGAAAGCGCCAAGCTACTCTCCGGTAACCCAACCAAGACCGGAGGACACCGTTGCCCACGATCACCATGCCCGTCGAGGCCACGCATATCTTGATGTTCGCGCGCGCCGTCGGCGATCCCAACCCGGTCTACGCCGACGCCGAGGCCGCGAAGAAAACCGAAGTCGGCGGCATCATCGCGCCGCCCACCTTCCCGCAGGCCGTTGCCCAGTTCGATCCCGACTATCATTTGCGTCCCAAGCCCGGCCAGACATGGTTCGGTTCCGGCAGGACGGCCAGCGGCATCGAGGGCAAGCCCCCCTCCGCCGGCGGCCTGCACGCCGAACAACACTTCGAGTACCACCGCCATCTGCGCCCCGGCGACGTCCTTACCGTCGAGATCAAACCCGGCAAGACCTGGGAAAAGGAAAGCAAGCGCGCAGGCACGCTGACGTTCCGTGAGCGTATCGCCGAGTACCGCGACCAGAATGGCGAGCTGGTAATCACCGCGCGCGGGGTCAGCGTGATCCCCGAACGTGCCGTCGACCGCGGTTGAAGGAGGCGATGATGGCTCTATCCGCTGCGCACCTGAAAGTCGGCGACATGCACAGTGAACGCGTGGTCGACAACCTTTCCCGCACGCAGATCGTGCAGTACGCCGGTGCCTCCGGCGATTACAATCCGTTGCACACTGACGATCTGTATACCCGCGAGATGATCGGCTATCCCAGTGTGTTCGCACACGGCATGCTGACCATGGGCCTGGCCGGCAAGATGCTGACCAACTATGTCGGCGACGGCCGCTTAACCAAGTTCGGGGTCCGGTTCACCAACCAGGTCTGGCCAGGCGACACGCTGGATACCACCTCGACCGTCACGGCAATCCGTGAGGAAGGCGGCCAGCACTACGCCGACCTGATTCTCTCCACGATCAACCAGGACGGCAAGGAGGTCCTGAACGGCACCGCCACGGCCCGCATCGACCCCTGAGGATGCGACGGCCTGAGAACCTGGCCCTGATCCTGCTCTGGCGCGAGCTGCGGCACGCCCTGTCTGGCGTGAGCAAATCTGACGCCGTGGTCCTGACGCTTGGGGGCGGCTTCCTGCTCGCCTACGGGATGGCCGATGTCGTGACTGCCTTGCGCGCACACGCGGCGGCGCTGCATCAACCGTCGGTGCTGTGGACGATCGGCCTACCGGTCACGTCGACCGCGTTGGGCGCCGCGGTTGGCCTCGCCGTTGCCAACGCGGCGATCGCACGGGCCAGTGCGCCGTTCCTGAAGGCCTTGCCGCTGTCGCTCAAGGCACGTCGCGCGATGGCGTGTCGCGCGGTCCTGTCGATCGGCGTGCTGCTCTGCGTGAGCGTGGCCCCGGTCATTGCCACGGCTTGTGTCCTGATCGCGAAACCGCGCGCACTGGCATGGGGTCTTGCCGCTGGTGCGATGTTCGCCTTTGGCTTTGCTGCGATGACGTTCAGGCGCCTGTCCGTCGCATTCCATATTGGTATCGATCCGACTGCCGAGCCGTCACGAAGACCGTCGCGAGGGTTCCAGATCCCCTGGCTCAGTCAGCTCGATCGCCGCGGGCTGGCGTGGTTCGGCGCCTGGGCCTGGGGGTTGCGCGCTGGCCGCCTGCATCCCTCGGGACGAATGCTGAGCGCCACCGGCGTGCTGGGCCTCGCGGCCCTGCTGTCGATCGACGCCAGCCTGGCACGCCATCAGGCCGGCCCCGCGGCACTCGCCAGCGTGATCGGCGGCGTCGGCGTGTTCATGCTCAGCCTGCGATGCCATCCGCTGGGCGCGCCAGTGCTGAGAGCCGCGCCCTTGAGTTTCACCCGTGCCTGGGCCCGGCTGCTGCGCCTGCCAATGGTGCTGTCGGTGATGTTCTTCATCCTGCCGGCGAGCGCGGCGCTCGCGGCGCAACCGACGGTCTGGGCGATGCCGGTCGGCAGCGGCCTCGGACTGTTGATCCTGAACGGGATCTACGCCGTGTTCGCCGCGTATTTCATGACCGCACCGATCGTCGCCGCAGCGAGCTTCCTCGCCGCCATTGCCTACGCCACCTATGAGTATCTGGAATACGGCAACACCGTGCTGATCGGATTTGCAGCTCTGGTCGCCCTGCTTTGGCATCGCGCTCGCAAGAGGTTCTACCATGGATGAACGCTTGACCCACGCCGGCACGCCCGAATTGTTGCACCTGCGCGGCATCAGCGCGGGCTACGCCGCCCGGCGGATCATCACCGATATCGATCTCACGCTCGGCCGTGGTGACATCCTCGGTTTGCTCGGGGCAAACGGCGCTGGGAAATCCACGCTGCTGAAAGCCGTCACGGGGCAGATACAACTCTGGACCGGCAGCGTGGCAATCGACGGCATCGACATGGCCCGCGCACCGGAGCAAGCGAAGGCGGCATTCGGTCTGGCCGTCGATGCCCCGGACCTGCCGACCGCGCTGTCAGGCAGGCAATATCTTGAGCTGGTTGCCTCCATCCGGTCCTGTGCGGCGGACCACTGGCCGTGCGGCGATGTGGTGCAATGTCTCGGCCTCTCGCGCTGGCTCGATCGACCGATCGCCGACTATTCCGTCGGCACGCGGGCGAGGGTCTCGATTGCCGCCGCGTTGCTCGGGGCGCCGCCACTGCTCATCTTCGATGAATTGCTCAATGGTCTCGACCCGGTGGCGGTGTGGGAAGTCAAGCGCATGATCGCGGACCTGGCAGCGACTGGGCGCCACGCCATCATCCTGTCGACACACATTGTGCAGACAGTGCCGGGCCTGTGCAATCGCGCGATGTTCCTCGCCAATGGCCGCATCGTCGAAACCTGGGATGCGCGGCAGCTCGCGGCATCCAGTCCAACGCCTGGCGCCTTTGAAGCCTGCGTCATGCAAGCGCTGAAGGCGTATGCGTCACTGGATGCCGCCGCATGACACCGGCTTAGTGCGTGTGGCGCTCGCGATCGGTACGCACCGATAATCGATAGCTCGCATTTGCCAGCCGCAGCAGTACTTCGGGCAACGTTTCCAGCGGCGGCGGTGTGCCACCGTCCTGCGCGAATGCCTCCCACGCCGACCATTCCTGGGCCGACATGGACAGTAGCCGGCGCCGACGCTCCTCGGTCATCGCGATACCGTGACCGATCTCGTTGAACGCATCGAACTGGCGTCGCGCCAGCATCAGCGGCGCATCCGCGGTGTACATATGGGTCATGGTTCCCTCGACCTGCTTCCGTGTCCGTGCGCGGACTATGCAACCGCGCAGCGTCCATGGAGGCGATCTGGATCACAGCTCAGGGCAATTCCATGGCGCGAGGTTGTCGAATTGTGACATCGCGTGACCGTGACGCTCTGTGCTAGGCTGCTGGAAAATGGGGAGCAACGCCATGTCAGCCGCCGCTCACGCCGCCACGATCGAGATCATCCCCACTGGCGCCGCGCTTGGGGCCGAGTTGCGCGGGGTCGATCTGCGCGAGATCGATGACGCGAATTTCGCTACCATCCATCGCGCCTGGATCGATCATCAGGTGCTTCTGTTCCGCGACCAGCATCTGGATGACAATGCGTTGATCACCTTCAGCCGACGCTTCGGCGATTTGGACCAGGCGCCGATCCAGGAGAACGGTCGTCGCTTCGTCGACGGTTATCCCGAGATCTATGTTGTCTCGAACGTGATCGAGAATGGTGTCGCGATCGGCAGCCTGGGCGCCGGCGAGGCGGTGTGGCACACCGATATGTCCTATCTCGATGCGCCGCCCAAGGCGAGCATGCTCTATGCGATCGAGATCCCGCTCAGCGGCGGCAACACCGGCTTCAGCACGATGTACGGCGCCTATGAGGCATTGCCCGCGTCATTGCGGCAGCGGATTACTGGCCTGCGGGTGAAGCACGACGGCACCTACAACAGCGGCGGCTACGTCCGCCAGGGTGTTACGCCGACCGACAATCCCATCGACGCACCCGGAACGTTTCATCCGTTGGTCTGCACGCACCCCGACAGTGGCCGCCGGGGCCTGTATCTCGGCCGTCGCCGCAATGCCTATATCGAGGGCCTGTCGCTGGCGGACTCCGAGGCACTGCTGGACGAGATCTGGGGTTACGCCACGCACGATGAACTGACGTGGTACAACGTGTGGCAGGTCGGCGACCTGGTGCTGTGGGACAACCGCTGCACGATGCATCGGCGCGACCCGTTCGATGCCGGTTCGCGCCGCATCATGCACCGCACGCAGATCCAGGGCGCCGCACCGCCCTCGGCGTAGTCCATCCCCGGCATGACTGTGAAATCAGGCATCCAGGATGCCCCGGACAGCGCCGCGTCGCGCCCGACCGTTGGCGCGCCGACCGGTCGGCGTTACCCTCCGGCCCAAAGTCCGGAGACCCCGCGCATGTTCGTCGTCAACGACCCGCCGCCGCAGATCGCACCCGACCGCCTTGCGCTGTTGTCACGCGCCGAACCCGCCACCATCGGCCACTTTCGCCAGGTCGGCTTCATGGACCCTGGCATCCGCGCACTGTGGTCCGACCGCCGCATCGCGGGCACCGCCGTGACGGTTCGTTTCGATGGCGACGATACCTCCATCGTCCACTATGCGCTCGGCCAGCTCCGTCCCGGCGACGTCCTGGTGATCGACCGCGCCGGCGACACGCGCCACGCCTGCTGCGGTGGTGGCGTCGCCTTCGCCGCGCACGAGGCCGGCTGCATCGGCATCATCATCGACGGCGTCGCCACCGATATCCAGGAGCTGCGTGCCTACGCCATGCCGGTCTGGGCGCGCGGCCTGTCGCCGATCACCTGCAAGCCGCGCTTCATCGGCGGCGAGTTCTGTGTGCCGATCAGTTGTGGCGGCGTCGCGGTCGCGCCGGGCGACGTGGTGTTCGCCGACGAGAACGGCGTGCTGGTGATGCCGCCGTCCGACATCGAGACCTCGGCCAGGCGCGCAATTGGCATGCAGGACGGCGAGAAGGTCGCGCTCGCCCGCGTCGCCAAGGGCGAGAAATTCCCCGACATCAACGGCACCAACGCGAAGATCCGCGAGATCCTCGCCACACAGCCATCGCGATGAGCGACCGCGCCGGCGTTGCCGAGCTGCGCGCGCTGCTGCACGCGGCGCGCTATGCTGTGGTGTTCACCGGTGCCGGCATTTCCACCGAATCCGGCATTCCCGATTTCCGCTCACCCGGCGGCATCTGGACGCGCATGGCACCGATCGACTTTCAGGACTTCCTGGCTGCCGAGGAGATGCGGCGCGAGACCTGGCGCCGCCGCTTCGCGATGGAAGACATGTTCCGTGCCGCCGAACCCAATCGCGGCCATCGCGCGGTGGCCACACTGGTGCGTCGTGGCAGCGTGTCGTCGGTGATCACGCAGAACATCGATGGGCTGCACCAAACCTCGGGCGTGCCGGACCAGCGGGTGATCGAGCTGCATGGCAATACGACCTATGCCACGTGCCTGGACTGCGGCGCGCGGCACGAGCTGGCACCGATCCGCACGGCGTTCGAACGCGACGGCACGTTGCCGCTATGCATGAAGTGCGAGGGGCTGGTGAAGACCGCGACGATCTCCTTCGGTCAGTCGATGCCGGTACTGCCAATGCGTCGTGCCGAGGCCGAAACGCTCGCGGCGGATCTCTTCATCGTGCTGGGGTCATCGCTGGTGGTGTATCCGGCGGCGGGCTTCCCCGAGATGGCGAAATACAACGGCGCCAAGCTGGTGATCGTGAATCGCGAGGAGACCGGGTTGGATCGCGTCGCCGATCTGGTCGTGCATCAGTCGATCGGCGACACGCTGGGCGATGCGGTCGGGGCGAACTGACCTTCGCGCGCATTGATCGACTGGCTCCTCAGATGGGCAAGCGCGCTCCCGCAGAGATGCTTGCGCCGGTTGAAGCATCCCTGACGGTCTGGCGGGTGACGGTGGGGGAATGAGCCGCGATGGTGGCGCCATTGTTGGCATCAGCAACCCCCCTGTGTGCTCACACCGCATCCATGGGCATCCGAGTTTGTCCAATTAGGTCTCGATCCTACAAGCCGCGGACGATGCTCCGCGATAGCCAGGGACGCGCATTCCAATACCAACGTCGAAGAAGAGCCTGGCAGGACCGATGCTGCGACCCTTGGGCACCTTCATGCACCGCTCTCAGGGTTCGGGCGGTGCTTCGCCCGCCTCCTGGTGGGGCACCACCGTGGCGCTTTTGTTGAGAGTATTCGCACTGATGCACCATAACGTCTCCGCAGTCGCGCGAACGGCGGACACCGGTCCGGTGCAGCCTGTGTCATCGTGTTCGATCGGAGTCTGCCCAAGACGCAGATCGATGCGCAGGTCCAGGCGGCACGCCGCTACGACACATTCTGGAATTCCGGTGATGAAGCGCTCGCGCATGCCGCGCTGGCCCCCGATTTCACGGATCGTACCCTTCCTCCCAGACGCCGGCCGGGAATCGCCCGGCCACTCGATGCCTCCAGGCTGATGCGTGCGGCGATCCCCGACATGACCCGTGACATCGAGCAGATGATTGTCGCTGGCGACCATGTCGTCACGCATCTGCACTTTCGTGGCCACTTTACCGGACACTTCAGGCAGAAACCGGGCGACGGCCGGTCAATCGACTTCATAGCCACCGACATCTACCGCGTTGCGGATGGACGGATCACCGATAATTGGCACCTCGAAGACAACCTGACCCTGCTGCAGCAGCTCGGCCTCGTTGCCCAATAAGGAACGCGTCCATGAGCGATACCGTGACAAACCGTTTCTGGCCCGACGGCATTCGGTTGGTTGTTTCTATCTCGATGCAATTCGAGGCGGGCGGCCAGCCGCTGAAGGGCACTGACAGCCCGTTCCCGCCAGTCGATTTTCCCGAGACCGTATCCGCCGATGCCGCGGCCAACACCTGGTTCGCCTATGGCTACCGTGAGGGCATCCCACGCATGCTGGACCTGTGGGACCGTCACGGCGCCAAAGTCACATCGCACATGATCGGCGAGGCCGCCCGGCGTCAGCCCGAACTCGCGCGAGAGATCGTCGCACGTGGCCACGAGGCCGCCGGCCACGGACCACGCTGGAGCTCGCAATACGCCATGAGCCGCGACGAAGAGCGGCAGTTCCTGGTCGCGGCTCGCAACATGGTCGAAGCCGTCACGGGGCAGCGCCCGGTCGGCTACAACTGCAACTGGTTGCGGCGCGGGCCCAATACGCTGTCGCTGTTGCAGGAGCTCGGCTATCTCTATCACATAGACGATCTCAGCCGCGACGAGCCATTCATCGAGCCGGTCGACGGCAAGGACTTCGTTGTCGTGCCCTACACATTGCGCAACAATGACATTTTGCTGATCGAGGGCCGCAACTACTCGCCGGGCAAGTTTGTTGATCAGATCAAGCTGGATTTCGACCAGCTGTATGATGAGGCTGGTCACCGCCGCCGCATGATGTCGGTCAGCGCACATGATCGCATTAGCGGCTCGCCGCAAATGGTGCGCGCCTGGGATGAATTCCTGCGCCACGCCAAGAGCCGCCCAGGCGTAGCCTTCCTGCGCAAGGATGAGATCGCCCGGTACGCGCTGGAGAGTCCGCTGACCTTGCGCGAAAGCGAAACCATCTGATCCGTCGGTTTTGAACAAGCCAGCGAACGATCGCAGATGCGATCAGACGAGGCGGGTTTTGGAGCTGGGTGACGGCGGGCTGAGGCTCGGCGATTAGTCCATTCCCGTCCTGTCATCGCAGGACGGGATAGCCCAGCATGACTGCTTCAGCTGCGTAACGACATGGTATCTGGTAGTCCACCTCATCAGGCGATCTTATGTCCAGCAGCTTCATGCCGGCCCGCACTCGCGCCCATTCCGGCGCGGCAGCCACGCGCCTCAGCGCCGCGATAAGCACGTCTCTCGTCGCAGCCTCCGTCGCCGCGGCCGTAACGAACGGGATCGCCGGCGTCGGCGGCGTAGCATCCAGCACGCGAAGCCGGTCGGCGAGGGCAGGGCGATGATGCGCGAAGAACGCGTAGGTCACACAATCGACGCAGGTCGCATCCGTCTCACCACGCGCGACGCGTTCGAGATTGGCGGGCTGGCTCTGGGTCTCGGTGATCGATCCGAAGAACGCGCCTCCGTCGGCCAACTCCGCAATCACCCGGCGCGGCAGGTTCATGCCCGAATTCGAATGCACGCTGTTGAACACGAACGCACAGCCACGCAGGTCGGCCACCGCGTGAAACGAGGCACCTCGCCGCACCACGAACACACCGGCGTGGGTCGGGCCATGGCAATGCGCGGCAGCATAGACCGGCGCGCCCAACAACGCCGCCTGCCCGGCGTAGATCGTCTGCAACGGCCAGCCGCAGGCCTGCGTGAACACGACCTCCGCCTCGATCCGTGCCGGTACCGGCTTGCGCGCAAAGTCGAGCGTGGCCGGAAGATCCGTGACGCCAAGACGCGCGGCTTCGGTCCGGATCGCCTGCCAGAAGGCGGCATTGTCCGCCTGCATCTCGGGCAGGTTGTACATCGGCAGGCTGGCGTGTCGCATCACCGTCAATTGCCTCCGGGTCAGTGCCGCTCGCGGATCATCTCCCACCCGGTGTTGACGCATCAAGGGCCGTGCCGGGCGGCATAGGAATGGCGCGGTCCATCACGCCACCCGCCGGCGTTGTAGTTTGCGAGGCGTGATGAAGCGGCCGATGATGCGCGAACGTGCGGACATCAGGAGCTGCGGCCGAGGTCATGGAACATCCCCTCTTCCACTCCCCCGACACCTTCATGCGCCTGCCCCCAGGCCCGCCTGGCCCCGCCTGTCGTGCCGCCATCCTCGGCGTGCCGTTTGACTGCGGCACCCACCCATTCCGTGTCGGCGCCCGCCAGGGCCCGGGCCATGTGCGCGCCCAGTCCGGCCTGATCCGCCGCTACCACCCCAGCCTCGCCGACGTCGACGTGCCTGCCCTGCTCAATGCCGTCGATTGCGGTGACGTCGTCCTCACGCCCGGGCGCATCGACGAGGCGTTCCCGCGCATCGAGGCCGCCGCCGGAACGATCCTCGACGCGGGCGTCGTCCCGATCGGTGTTGGCGGCGATGGCTCCGTCTCGCTTCCCTTGATGCGGGCCGCCGGCCGCCGCCATCGCGGCCTCGTCGCGCTGCACGTCGACAGCCACACCGACGCCTACGATCCGGAACCCGCATACCCGTTCAGCGCCGCCACCCAGTTCACCCACGCCGCGACCGAGGGCGCCATCGACGGCAACGCCTCTTGGCATGTCGGCATCCGCGGCTTCACCTACGCGCAAGGCGTGCTGCTGCGCGCCGCCGGCCTCGGCTATCGCGTCGTCACCGCCGACGACCTGCTGCGCCGCGGCTTCGCCCAGGCGATGGCCGAGTTCAAGGACAGCACCGCGGGCCGCCCGGTCTATCTCTGCTGGGACATGGATGTGTTCGATCCCTCGGTCGCCCCCGGCGTCTGCACCCCCACCTGGGGCGGCTTGTCGGCGCGCGAGGGCATCGAACTGATCCGCACCCTGACCGGTCTCAACATCGTCGCGATGGACTTCAACACGGTCAGCCCGCCGCAGGACGTCAACAACATGGCCGCGCATCTCTGCGCCCACATGATGATGGAAGGCATGCTGCTGCTCGCCCGTCAGTTTGGTCTGGTCGGTTAACGACGTCACGCACGCCCAGCCCGGACATGGCACGGCAAAACATAGCACGGCGAGGGGCAATGTGGTACGGCCAGTCGCATGCGCCTGCTTCTGGTTGAAGACAATGAACGCCTGCGACAACTGACCAGCGCGGCCCTGGCCCGGGCAGGCTTCGAAACCGACGGCGTCGCCACCGCAGCCGACGCTGAGGCGGCGATGCACGCGATCTCCTATGCCGTATTGGTGCTCGATCTCGGGCTGCCGGACCAGGACGGCCTGGCACTGCTGAAGCGGGTGCGCGACTCCGGCGACACGTTGCCGATTCTCATCCTCACCGCGCGCGCCGGACTGGAAGATCGCGTCCGCGGCCTCAATGCAGGCGCCGACGACTACCTGGTGAAGCCGTTCGCGCAGGAGGAGCTGGTGGCGCGCATTCGTGTGCTGTTGCGTCGGCCCGGCGGGCTGTTGGGCCAGGCGCTGGAGCTCGGCACGCTGCGCCTCGACACGATCTCGCGCGAGGTCACCATCGATACCCGTCCGCTATCCGTGTCGCCACGCGAAATCGCGGTGCTGGAAATGTTGCTGCGCCGCGCCGGCCGCGTCGTGCCGAAGAAACTTGTGGAAGACCAGCTCTTCGGCCTGTCGGCCGATTTCGGCTCCAACGCGGTCGAGGTCTACGTGCATCGCCTGCGCAAGCAACTGGCCGAGGCCGGCGCCGACGTGGTGGTGCACACTATCCGCGGCATCGGCTACCTGATTGCCGCGGCGGACCCCGAGATCGCCTGAATGCCCGTTCTGGGCTCCATCAAGCGCCGGCTGATCGCGCTGCACCTGGTGGCGGTGCTGGTGGTCGCGATTGTGCTGCCCTTGGCACTATACTGGCGGGTCGACACCACGGCCACCGATCTGCACCAGCGCGCGCTGCGCGATCAGGCCGCGCAGATCGCGCCCTACCTACGATCGGCCGCCGATGGTCGGATGACGCTCGATCTCCCAACTGGCCTGCGCGAACTCTATTCCGTGAGCTACGGCCGTTACGGATACGCGGTGCTCGCGCGCGACGGTCAGGTCCTGCTCGGGTCACGTCCGAACGGCGAGACACTGTTTCCCGAGGATCCGCGCCGCGGCAGCCCATCGTTCTTTCAGCGCCCGCTGGGCCAATCGCGGATGTTCGGCGCCAGCGTCCCATATCGGTTTGGTAATGACACCGTCTGGTTGCAGGTCTGGGAAGACCAGGAACACCGTGACGTCCTGATCGATGATATCGTCGCGGAATTCCTGCCCCATGTCGCCTGGGTGATCCTGCCCGTTCTCGCCGTGCTGTTGGGCATCGATCTGGCGATCGTCGGCCGCACCCTGCGCCCGCTGGACGAAGCCTCACGCCGCGCCGAACAGATCGGTCCGACACAGACCGACATTCGCCTGCCGGAAACACGCATGCCGCGCGATGTGCTGCCGCTGGTGCGCGCGATCAACGAAGCGCTGGAGCGGTTGGAGCGCGGCTTCATCATGCAGCGCGATTTCGTGGCCGACGCGGCGCACGAGTTGCGCACCCCGCTGGCGATTCTGCGCGCGCAGGTCGAGGCCATCGCCGATCAGGACCCGCGGCACGCCCTGCTTGCCGACATCGGCGGCATGACCCGCATCGTCAATCAGCTCATCGAGGTTGCGGAATCCGATGCGCTGACCATCAGACCGGGTGAGGTCGCTGACCTGCGCGCGGTCGCGACCGAGGTCGTGGCCTTCATGGCGCCCGTCGCGATCACCGCCGGCAAGGACATCGCGATCAGCGAGGAGACGGAAGCGGTCTGGGTTGAAGGCAACGGCGCCGCCTTGTTCCAGGCGATCCGCAACCTGGTGGAGAACGCGATCATCCACACCCCGCCCGGAACCGCCGTCGAGGTGACGGTCACACCGGAGGGCGGCGTCACGGTGCGCGATGCCGGCACCGGTATCCCGCGGGAGCAGCGGGACCTCATCTTCCAGCGCTTTTGGCGTGGCGATCGCAGCCGTGCCGGCGGCACCGGGCTCGGCCTCGCGATCGTCGCCCGCGTCGTGCGGGCGCATGGCGGTCACATCGCGGTGGCCGATGCCCACCCGCGCGGCGCAGCCTTTACCATTCGTCTGCGCTCCGCTGTCCCGGCACCTGTTGCCTGAACGCGCTCATCCGGGGCAAATGGTTACTAGTTGTGAACGACCCGATATCAAAACATTATTGACGTGTGCAGGCCGGCGATCAAGTCGTTCTTCAGTGGCTTGCTGCTGGCCGCGGTTGGGATGTTGGCCCCAGGGTTCACCACCACCTGTAGATCCGGCTGCAACGTCGACCACGGCGCAATCTGGCACTGATACGTCAGCTCGATTACCGTCTTGTTGCCGGAATATGGCGTCCCGGACCCGGTATAGAAGATCACACCGTTACCAAACCGACGTGCCGCCGGACTGATGGCCATATACGACGCCCCCAACCCCAGCGTGTCATTCTCCCGCCCGGCAAACGGCCCGATCCAGTTCAATCCGCCCTCGATAAAAAGATTGCTCAGATTGCAATCGCCGGGCGAGCCCATCACCTGCAGGAACATGCCGACCCCGCCGGTCTTGCTGCCCGGTTCGCGCCAGACCAATTGATCCATGATGCCGTAGATCGCGTAATTCCCGGAATGTCGCTGCGGCTGCCCCGTGCTCGTCGGACTGGCCAGCGATTGGCCGGTATTGTCGTAAAGCCGATCAGAGAAGTTGCCGGAATCATACCGGGCGCCGAGCTTGTAGGTGCCCGGCAATCCGGTCGCATTGTCGCCTTGATTGACCAAGTGCCACAGCTCGCCCACCGTCAGCGCGTGGCCACTCAGGCGGAACGCCGTGCCGCCGCTGTCGCGCTCCTGCGGATTGCCGGTGCCGGGCGGCGCGGGATCGTCTCCCGCTCCTGCGCGCGCACCACCTTGCCGACGGTGTGCAGTCCCGGTGTGCCCAACCGCGCGTCGAACTCCGCCGCGTCGTGTTGAATCTTGTCGAAATCATGTGCGAACGGCTTTTCGCCGATGAATTCATACACCGCGTCCAGCGCCCGCTTCGGATCGCCGGTCGGTGTCTCGTAGGTCAGCAGCATCAAGCGGTCGACTGCTCGCCGAAGAAACCCTCGCGCAGCGCGTTCTACGAGAAGCCAATCATTCCGACTACGGAACAAAATTCCTCCGCCTGCGAATAGACCGTGCCGCCTGGTTCGAAGTTGAAGATCTTTGAAGGCTCGAACTTATTGCGGCGGATCAACCGCTCGATGCGGTCCAGGATCCACGGCACGTGCCGCACGCAGCAGCTCACTTTCGCATCCGGGAACAACGCCGCCAGCGTCGGCAGCTTCGAACACCACAGCCGATTGGTGTCGAACACCACCCGGGTGGGATGCTCACGGTGATAGTACGAGTCGAACGCTCCGGTCAGAATCGCCCAGCGCTGCGCGCCATCGATGAACACCGCGGTCTCGTTGTCCTGGCTCATCTGCCGCAGCAGCGCGGTGAACAGCGAGCCCACCGGGCTCGACATGCCGGCATGCACCCGCTTGTTCTGCCGCAGCAGCGCCGCCAGCAAGGTCGAGCCCGAGCGTGGCAGTCCCGAGATGAAATGGATCCCGTGTTTCATGCCGTGATGATACCCCCCGCTTGCGCCGAGTCTCGGTCACGCGTTCTCGCCTGGCAAGGGTGCCTGCCGACAGGGTGCCTGCCGACAGGTCTTGCCACACTAGGTCCAATAGGGTCGATATCGGGTATGCTCGCGCAACCTTAACAACCGGAGACAATCATGGCCAGCCAGCCAGCCAGTCCACGCGACGCCGTCCGCAAGACGGTCCCCAAGATGATAGAGGTGACCGAACAGGTCATCTATGGCGACATCTGGGAGCGTCCCGGCCTGAGCAAGCGGGATCGCAGCCTGATCGTTATCGCCTCGCTGATTTCCACCTGCCGCCCCGAGCAGCTCCGTGGCCATCTGGCGCGCGCGCTGGACAACGGTGTGACGCAAGACGAGATCGCCGAGGTGATCACCCATCTCGCCTTCTATTCCGGTTGGCCGGCCTCGATGACCGCGGCGCGCATCGCCAAGGAGGTGTTCGAGGAGCGGGGCGTGGCCTGACCACCGGCGCAAACGCACCGGCGGGACCCGACCGCCACGCGAGGCCGCTGGTTGATCAGACCCAGGAGCGGGCTAGTGTCCCCGTGGGATAACAAGGCCGAAATGACCACATGGAGGGGACGGAGATGAGACGCAGGACGTTCGTTCGTTGCGCCGCTGCCACGGCTTTGGCATCGGTGCGAGGTCCCGCCATCGCGCAAACGACCCGCGCGCGCACGCTGCGCTTTGTCCCGCAAGCCAACCTGACCGTGTTGGACCCGATTTTCACCTCCGCCTCGGTCACCCGCAGCCATGGCTACTTGATCTACGACACACTGTTCGGCATCACCGGCGACGATCGTTTCGGCCCGCAGATGGCAGAGGGGTATGCATCCGCTGACGACGGGCGCAGCTACCTGATCCGGCTGCGCGACGGGCTGAAATTCCACAATGGCGAACCGGTCCGCGCCCAGGACTGCGTGGCCAGCCTGCAGCGCTGGACAGCGCGCGACGTGGTCGGCCAAACCGCCGCCCAGTTCGTTGATGGCTGGAGTGCGCAGGACGACCGCACGATCCGCATCACGCTGAAGCAGAAGTTGCCACTCTTCATGGAGCTTATCGGCAAGGGTGGTGCATCGGTCCCCTTCATTATGCCCGAGCATATCGCCACCACCGACCCGTTCAAACCGGTCATCGAGACGATCGGCTCCGGACCGTTCAAATTTATCAAAGCCGAGTTCGTTGCCGGTGCGCGCGTCGTCTATGAGCGGAATGCCGACTACGTGCCGCGCCAGGAACCACCGGACGGCACCACTGGTGGCAAGGTGGTTCATTTCGAGCGTGTCGAGTGGCAGGTGATCCCCGACGCCGCGACGGCCGCCGCCGCGCTCCAGGCCGGCGAGGTGGATTGGTACGAACAGGTCCAGGCCGATCTGGTTCCGCTGCTGCGGCGCAATCCCAATATCACCGTCGATCTGGCGCTGGCAGCTGGCTATATGGGCCTGCTGCGCTTCAACCAGCTCGTCGCGCCGTTCGACAATGCCGCCATCCGGCGCGCGGTGGCGATGGCGGTCGACCAGTCGGACTACATGGCCGCGTTGACCGGCAACGATGCCGACGCCTATCGCGTATGCAAGTCCATGCTGACCTGCGGCACGCCCTACGCCCGCGAGGTCGGCGCGTCGGCGATGCCAGCCGACCTGGACAAGGCCCGCGCTGCCCTCAAGGCGGCGGGCTACCAGGGCGAGAAGGTGGTCATCCTACATCCCGTCGATGTCGCAACTATCGCCCCGATGGATGACGTGACGTTCGACCTGCTGCGGAAACTCGGCATGAACGCCGAGCTCGACGCCGCTGATTTCGGCACGGTGACGCAACGCCGCACCAGCAAGGCACCGATCGACAAGGGCGGCTGGTCCATTCTGCACACCTGGGGGCCACCCAGCGTGATGGGGACGCCGCTCGCCAATCAGTTCATCCGCGGCCTCGGTGCGAGCGGCTTCCCGGGCTGGGCAACGGACGACACGATCGAGCAAATGATCCGCCAATGGGTACTGGCGCCCGACGCCGCCGCGCGCAACGCGCTCACCGACGCGATCCAGGCCCGGGCGTTCGAGACGGTGCCGATGATCCCGCTCGGGTTGTTTCAGATCCACACCGCATTCGCCAAGACCATTGTGGGACACACGAAGTTCGATGGCGCCCTGTTCTGGAACCTGCGCCGGACCTGATGCGACCAATGACCGGTGGGAGATAGCCGAGGCGGCATTGGCGCACATGCTGCGCGACGGGACGGAAACTGCCTACCAACGCGGGGCCTTATGGAGAAGTGGCGACATGCGTTGGGCGCGTCGGGGCATCCAACGCCGCTGCAGCGCGACTGAGCGGGAGCAGCGCGGGCGGCAGCGCACTGCCACGTGTGTTATACCAGGAGCCATAGCACGTGACTCACTGCTTTGATCTTTATCCGACGCGGTGCGGTGTGATTCCCCTAGTCCGGTAATTTGGCTGAGGGAAGCATCGATGGGTCGGGCTGTGATGATCACGCGTTTGGATTGGTCTGCGGCTGAGTTGTGCCGTGTTGCGTCGAGAGAGGGATGGCCGGGTTGTACGGCGGCTTCTGGCGCTGGCATTGATCCTCGAAGGGCACGCGCGCGAGGCGGCGGCTTCGCTGAGCGGGATGCAGCGACAGACGCTGCGGGACTGGGTGCATCGCTATAACGAGGCGGGCTTGGCGGGGTTATCGTCTCGGGTCAGTTCGGGTCCTGCGCGGTTGCTGAGCGCGGCGCAGATGGAGGCGTTCAAGGAGCTGGTGATCAACGGGCCTGACCCGGAGATCGACAAGGTGGTTCGGTGGCGCTGCGTTGATTTGCGGGAGAAGATCGCGGAGCGTTTTTCTGTCTCGGTGCACAAGCGCACGGTGGCGAAGTGGCTGCGTGAACTGGATCTCACCCGGTTGCAGCCGCGGCCGTTCCATCCGAACAAGGACGTCGCGGCCCAGGTGGCATATAAAAAAAATTCCCACATCTGGTAGCCGAGGCGTTGCCGGCATCGGCTGCGGGGAAAGACATTGAAGTCTGGTTTTCTGATGAAGCCAGGGTCGGGCAGAAAGGCTCGCTCGAATACGTTTGGGCGCCGATCGGATCACGGCCACCGATGGTGCGGGACAACCGTCACGACTCTGTTCACCTGTTCGGCGCGATCTGCCCATGTCGTGGTGTCGGTGCTGCGATCATCATGCCCGCCGTCAACACCGAGGCGATGAACGAGCACCTG
>DASRQX010000067.1:0-13465 GCA_035696165.1 Acetobacteraceae bacterium
GGACATGTTGCAGATGATCGACAGCACCATCGTCCGAGCGCATCGCTGCGCCGCCGGCGAAAAGACCGAGGAGCAAAATCAAGCACTCGGTCGTCCGCGCGGCGGGTTCAGCACCAAGATCCATGTGCGTTGCAACGCCGCAGGTCTCCCCATCGGGGTCGTACTCAGCGAGGGCGAAGCCCATGACGTGACGGCTTACGACGGGTTGATGCAGCAACGCGATAGCGATCCCGGCGCCATGTTGGCCGACAAGGGCTACGACAACGATACGATCCGCCATGACTTGCGCGACAGCGGCGCGACACCCGAGATCCCGAGCAGGAGCAACCGCAAGGTACAGTACTCGATCAGCAAACCCCTCTATGCGCTGCGGTCACGGATTGAGTGCTTCATTTGGCATCTCAAGGAGCAGCGCCGCATCGCCGCCCGATATGACAAGCTCGCCACCAGCTTCGTGCGATTCGTCTTGCTCGGATGCATCCGCATCTGGGCGAGGTTTGTCCACAGGGCCTAGTCATATAGAGCCGTGGATATGAGCGGTTTCATGGAATCGCCGTACTAGGTCACCCCAGGCTTGCCAGCACCATGTCGAGCCGTGCCAGGAACAAATCATTGCGGAACCCCGCCGCGGTGCGCCGCGCGGCCGCCCCCAACCGCGTGCGCAGCGCCGCGTCGGTCGCCAGAACGCGGAGCAAATGCGTCAGCAGATCGACATCACCGGGTGGGTGCATCAGGCAATTCACCCCGTGCCGCCACACCCCTTCGTGCGCCGGCAGGTCCGACAGCAGCACCGCCTTGCCGCGCTGCCCGGCCTCAAGCGGCGCGATCGGCAGGCACTCGCTGCTCGAAGGCAGCGAAAAGATGTCGGACCGGCCGATCAGCCGCAGCGCCTCGGCGTGCGCAATCTGTCCGGTGAAGGCGAAGCGGCCCGGCGCGGCCTTGGCGAGCGCCGCCGCATCGGCCTCCAGTAGGACCACCGCACCCACCAGCAGGCATTCAATCCGCAGATCGCTCAGGCGCGAGACGGCCTGGATCAGATCGGCCTGCCGCTTGCGCGGATAGATCGAACCGACCGAGATTAAGCGGATCGGCCGGTCCTGCGGCGGCGCTGCGGCCTCGACCTCCGCGGGATCGAGCGGATCGAGGCCGGGTGGCACAACATGCAGCCGCGCCTCCGGCACGCCCAGCAGGTATGAGCGATAGACGCGGTCGCGAATGGCGGCCGACGGGAAGATCACGGCATGCGCCGCGCCGAACGCCTGTTCCGCCCCCGGATTCTTGATCAGCAACGGCAGGCCGACCTCGCCTTCGTGCAGCCACCAGACGGTGCGGGCGGCGCGGGCGGTCTGCAGCACATAGCGCGCCGCCATTACCGTATTGCAGATGACCAGCATGTTGTGATCGACATCGAAGCGTTCCGCCAGCGTGACGCCTTGCGCCAGATATGCCTCGCGCAGCGGGCCGGCCATCTTGGGGTCGTGCACGGCGACGACATCGTGGCCCCGCCGGCGCAGATGTGCGGCCCAGCGGAACAGCAATAGCCCCGCGCCGGTCATGCCGAACTCGGTTCCCAGCAGCACGACCCGCATGTCAGGTCAGCCGGACCGTGGTCGGGCAGCCTCGGGCCAACTAACCTGGGATCCGCCAGCCTCGGGTCCACCAGTCTGGGACCCACCAGTCTCGGGTCCGCCAGTCAGGAGCCCACCAGCCTGCGGCCTATCCGTCTGAGGTGCACCAGTCCGGGGCCAAAACGTCGTCCGCCGGCCACGCGCCATCGCCCGGCTCAGCGCAGTACGTCGCAGAACGCCCTGATGCGCCGCAGCCCCTCGACCAGCGTGTCGTCGGCCACCGCGGTGCTGACCCGCAGGTAGGGGCTCATGCCGTAGGCCGCGCCGTGCACGGTGGCGACGTATTTCTCCTCCAGCAGGGCCAGGCAGACATCCTGGTCGGTCGCCAGCTTGCGCCCGCCCGGCGTGGTCCGCCCGATGCAGCCGGCGACGTTCGGAAACACGTAGAACGCGCCTTCAGGTTTGTGGCAACTGATGCCCTTGCAGGCGTTCAGCATCTCCACCGCGATGTCGCGCCGGCGCTGATAGGCGGCGATCTGTTCCCCCACGCCGTCCTGCGGTCCATCCAGCGCCGCGGTCGCCGCCGCCATGCCAACGGCGGAGGCGCCGGCGGTGGCCTGGCCCTGCATGTTCACCATCGCCTTGATCAGATCGCGCGGCCCTCCGGCAAAACCGATGCGCCAGCCGGTCATTGCGTACGTCTTCGACACACCGGTGACGGTCAGGATGCGGTCGCGCATGTCCGGCGCCACCTGCGCTATCGTCGCGTGCTGGAACCCGTCGAACACCAAATGCTCGTACATGTCGTCGGACATGATCCAGACATGCGGATGCTTGCGCATCACTTCGGCGATCGCCCGCAGTTCGTCAGCCGAGCACGCCGCGCCGGACGGATTGTTCGGGTTGTTCAGCATCAGCCACTTGGTCTTGGGCGTGATCGCTGCGTCGATGTCCTCGGCACGCGGCTTGAAGCCGTTGTTCTGCGGGCAGGGCACGAACACCGGCTCGCCCCCCACCAGGCGGGTCATCAGCGCGTAGGCAATCCAGGACGGTGTCGGAATGACCACCTCGTCGCCGGGATCGACCGTCGCCATGATCGCGTTGAAGATCGATTGCTTGCCGCCGTTCGACACGGCGATCTCATCCAGCGCGAAATCCAGCCCCGAATCGCGCTTGAACTTGCGCTGGATCGCGTCCTTCAGCGGCCGCGACCCGTCTTGCGGCTGATACTTTGTCTCGCCTCGCAGCGCCGCCTGGTGCGCTGCCTCGATCGCGTGCGGCGGGCTGTCGAAATTCGGCTCGCCGATGGTCAGCGCGATCACGTCCTTGCCGGCGGCACGCAACTCGCGCGCCTTGATCGTCATCGCGACGCTGGCGGCGACCTGGACCCGCTTCAGCCGTTCAGCGAGGGCCGGTTTCATTGTCGGTTTCATTGCCGGTTCAATTGGGGGCATCAGTGCAAGCCCTCGCAGAAGCGTTGGATGCGCTTGCAGGCTTCCGTCAGTTCCTCGGTCGCGTTGGCGTAGCTGCAGCGGAAATGCCCCGGATAACAGAACGCCGCGCCGTGCACTGTCGCCACGCCCTCTTCTTCCAAAAGTGCCGTCACGAACGCCTCGTCATTGACGATCTTCTTGCCGCCGCGGCTGGTCTTGCCGATGCAGCCGTGGATCGAGGGGTACACGTAGAATGCACCCTCCGGGTTGTGGCAGTGCAGCCCGGGCGCCTTGTTCAGCGCCGCGACGACCAGGTTGCGCCGCTGCTCGAACACCTTGCGCATCGCCTCGATCGATTCCTGCGGACCGGTCAGCGCTTCCACCGCGGCCGCCTGGGCGATCGAGTTGGTGTTCGACGTCGACTGGCTTTGCAGCTTGTCCATCGCCTTGATCAGCGCCACCGGCGCGCCGGCGAAGCCGATGCGCCAGCCGGTCATCGCATACGCCTTGGAGCAGCCGTTCATTGTCAGCGTGCGCGACCGCAGGCGTGGTTCCACCTCCAGGATGGTGGCGGGCTTGAAGCCGTCGTAGGCCAGCTTCTCATAGATGTCGTCGGTGAAGATCCAGACGTTCGGGTGCCGCATCAGCACCTCGCAGATCGGCTTCAGGTCGGCCTTGCTGTAGGCGGCGCCGGTCGGATTGCACGGGTTGTTCAGCATGAACCATTTGGTCTTGTCGGTGATGGCCGCTTCCAGGTCTTCGGCGCGCAGCTTGAAACCGTGGTTCTGCCCGCACGGGACCAGCACCGGCTTACCGTCGGCCAGCGTGACGATGTCGGGGTAGCTGACCCAGCAGGGGCTGGGGATGACCACCTCGTCGCCGGCGTCCAGCGTGGCCAGCATGGCGTTGAAGATCACCTGCTTGCCGCCGGTGGAGATGATGATTTCCTCCGGCTTGAAGTCCAGCCCCGAGTCGCGGCGGAACTTCTCCGCCACCGCCTTGCGCAGCGCCGGAGTGCCCGCGACGTCGGTGTATTTGGTCTCCCCGGCCTCGATCGCACGGATCGCGGCGTCCTTGACGTTGCGCGGCGTCTCGAAATCCGGCTCGCCCTGCGACAGGCTGATGACGTTCTTGCCCTCGGCGATCATCCGCCGCGCCACCGTCGAGATGGCGATGGTCAGGCTGGGCTGGATCCGGTCGAGGCGTTCGGCAGTGAGTGACATGGTTTCGTCCCACGAAATCGGCGGCGGACCCTATCGGAGCGGGGACATCGCGGCAACCGGCGCACAATTCAATGCTGTCGCGTGGGGGGGTCGTGCGAGGATGGCAAGCTCAGCGACAGGACAACCTCGGGTTGTCACACCATCGTAACGTGCAGTGCAAGGCCGCGCTGATTATGCGACCGCCCCTCTCGGAAGGGCGCCACGATGCCAGACGATCGGCTGACGCAGGTCAAATGGATTTCGCGGGTGCTGGGCGTCGCCGTGCCACTTGGCGAGGTGTCCGAGCCGAACTTCGATTTCACCACCGAACTTCACGATCGGCTGGCCGAGGTCTTGGGGATGGTCCGCACCCTGGCCGACCGCGACACGGCCGGCCGCATCGTCGCCTTGGGGCAGCAGGCCAAGGCCGCGATCGACGCAAACCAGCTCGCCGACGCCTCGATGACCCTTGATGTGATGGAAGCCGCGCTCACCGAGGCGAGGCGCGCCGCATTCATGGCCACGGTGGCGAAAGAGGCGGGCCATCGGGTGGAATACGGCAAGCTGCTGCTGACGTGGCGCACGGCGCAGGAGGCGGCGCGCCAACGCCTTCAGGCGCTTGGCGCCGCCATCCTGACCGACCAGGAAGTCAAGAACGACCCGCGCTACAAAGAGGTGCAGGAAGCCGCGCGTGACCTGACCGACGTGCTGCCTGACTTCGGTCCCGATCTCGCGGACGCGCTGGATGCGCTCGACAAGGCCCGGGACGAGAAAAAGGAGCGCGCGGCGCTGATCGAGAGGGCACAGGACCTGATCGACGATTACGTGGCGCTGCTCGACGGGGCGGAGGAATTGGCTGAGCTGACCAGCTTCGCGGGCGATGAGGACTACGAGCAGGGCGACCTTGGCGGCGACCTGCGCGAGGCGCTGGGTGCGCTGGCATTGACGCTGGAGGCAGCGAGCTAGGCGATCCGGCGCAGTGACGCCACCAAGGGGCGGCGACAAGGGAACGCGACCAGGGGACGACGGCGGGGACTGCAAGAAGGGGGCGGGGCGTGGGGGACGCAGCCGACACAGTCGCGACGACCGATGCCGCGGCCGGGACGGAATCGCCAAAGGTCACGCGCTTCCTCGCGCTGCGTTACGCGACGCGCACCAAATGGGCGGGGACCAGGCAGAAGCTGGAGAAGCTGCAGTCCAAGCTCGATCCCCGCTCGACCATCGAGGACTACCTGCGCCGCAAGACCCGGATCGAGGACACGATCGCCGCGATCGAGGACGATCCGGTGCTGAGCGGTGATGCCGGCGTCACCGCCGCGATGCGTTCCGCGACCGACATCATCGCGCAATGCGACAACGCGGTGGCGATGGCGGAAAGCGAGGACAAGCGGCCGGCGTTCGGCGACCTGCGCGACGCGCTGCAAGCGGGGGGCAACAACCTGGACAAGGCGATCGCCGCGGCCCGCAAGTCGGGCGCAGCGCGCGAGGAAAAGAACCCGGAACTGGCCCGCAAGCTGGAGGCGATCGGCAACGCTCTGGACGACCCGATCGAGAAGGCGCCCGAGGCCGACATCAAAAACTGGCGCGCCCGCTACAACGACTGCCGTGGCGCGTTTTTCTCGGCCGCGCCCGACTTCAAGCAGATCGACATCGCCGCCGACCTGCTGGTGGCCGACATGCGCAAGCGCCTGGGTGACGTTGGCCGTGCGCGCGGCGTGCTGGAGCAGCGGCGCAGCGCCGCGCTTGCCGCCATGGCCCGGGCGCCCGGCACGGTCGACGAACAGGCCGAAATCAGCGCGATGCTCAACCGCGCGCAGCGCGAGATCGACGCCGGCGAGTTTGGCGACGCCGCGGTCACCCTGACGGCGGCCGAGAAGGCGCTGCCCTCCGGCGGCGCGGCCACGCCACCCCCCACCGCGGTCGATGCCGAGCGCCGCCGCGCGCAATTGGAGGCATTCGGCCCTGGCCTGCTGCGGGGCAAGCCGCCGAAGGCCCCCACGCCCGAGGCGCGCGAGCGTGTCACGGCGCTCGTGCAGCGGTTGAAGGACGATTTGCGCCCGATGTGCCGCGTCGCCACCGACGCAGTGGCCACCGAGGTCATGCGGCACCTGGATGCGTGCGACCGCGAATTGCAGAATGTTGCGCAGCATGCCGGCGAGGCGGAGGCGTTCGCTAACGACAAGCAGGCCGATGCCGCGCATCTGGCCGCCGGCTGCAAGCGGCTGAAGTCCGAGTTGGCGGCTGAAGGCAAGGCGCGCGGCGTCGGCGACGGCGCCACCACCGAGATCGGGCTGCGCCTGGCCAACCTGGAGCAACGGCTGGGCAAGGACCTGCCGCGCATCCTGACACGGGAAGAATTCGACGACAGCGGCCTGATGCTGGAATACGAAATGCTCGACGGCGACTTCGAGACATGGCGCAAGACGGCCACGCCCGAGGTGGCGAAGCTGGAGGGCTGGCAGGGCGCATATCATTCGGTGTGCGAGAGTATCCGCGACAAGACCACGCAGGCCGCGGGCAGCAACGCCGCTCTGCTGGCGAGCCTTGGCTTGCTCACCCAGGTGCCCAAAATGATGGCGGAGGGCGATGCCGTACTGGGCAAGGACGGTCTGGTAGCGGAACCGAAAATCGTCGACCTGACCGCTGAGTTGCAAAAGGTGCTGAGCCTGCTGACGGCCAACCTGACCGAATCCAGCCCGGACAACCTGAACAAGCTGCGCGCACAGGCGGAAGCGCAGGCCGCGGCCCTGCAGGACCGTATCGCGGCGACAACGAAGCTCATCGAGGGCGAGCAACCGGGCAAGGTGTCCGGCTTCTTCAAGACGGGCGTGAAGAAGGCGACGTTCGGCATTGCCGGGTTCAAGAACGATGCCGAACGGGCGTTGCAGATCGAACTCGGCACGGAGCTGAAGGACACCGTCGAGGCGGTTCTCGCGCTGGTGAACAGCGGCGACATCGCGGCGGTGCGCGGCACGATCGCCGAGCTGGATGACCTTGACCGGCGTACCCGCGACCTGGAGAGCATGGCGCAACGGGCGGCCAAGCCGAACGCGAAGGCCGGTCCCGACGCGCCGCCGCTGCTCGGCGATCTGCTCGAGGACATCACCAAGCTGACCGAGAAAGTGGACGATCTCGGCAAGGACAAGAAGTTCGCCACCCGTGCCTCGCGCCTGAAGGAGTGGGGCGAAAAGCTGGCGGGTTGGGAAGACAACCTGATCTCGATCGATCCGCGCGCGTTGCAGCCCGACGTGGCGGCGCTGAAGACCGAGATCGGCACCGCCAAGACGACCTGGGAGACCGAGATCAAGACCGCCGAGACCCAGGCGAAGCAGGCAACGCAGCTTGTGCTGGACATAATGGACGCCCGCGGCAAGCGCTCATTCGTTGCCAAGCCGTATGGCGCGTATCTGAAGCAGTTGCAGCGCGAGGCGGAGGCGCTGAAGGACCGGCTGGAGACCCAGCTTACGCCCGAGGATGTCACGCTGAAGCAGTTGCAGGACAAGCTGAAGGACCTGCTGGACGCCAATCGCGCCGACGACAAGACTGGCGAGATTGGCACCGCGCAGAGCAGCGCGGTGGCCGAGGAGAAGCGGATCGAAGCGGCGCGGCGGGCGCTGCTGCTGCTGCTGCGCGACAGCGACCTGAAGCTGCGGCGTGAGCGCTACAAGGAGAACCCCAGCAAGAAGGCGTGAGGTTTCCTGCGCAAGCTGGCCGCCGACCTGAGCAAGAAGCTGGACCGCGGGATCGCGGCGCCGGCCGAGAACCGCGACGCGGGTGCCGCGGAGGCGCTGGCCGCCTCGGTCACCCGCGAACTGGATCAGGCGGAAAGCGGGCCGCAGGGCGACCACTTCACGGCGCGCAAGCGGCTGAGGGACCTGGACGTGCGCTGGCGCGGCGCGGTGACGGGCGTGCGGGAGCAACTGAACGAGCTTGCCTCGACGGTGGTGCAGCAGGCGCAGGAAGCGGACGACCTTGTTCGCCAGGCCGCCGGCAAAATGAAGGCCAAGGTGTTCGATCCGGTGTCGCGACTGTTCGATGTGGGCGCCTTCACCGCCGCCGTGCAGGGAATGGAGCAAGACGACGACGACGCGGTCGCCGATGCGCGCGAGGCCGCGCTGCGTGAGGTGCGACGGCTGCGCCGGGTGATGGACAGCGACAATCGCGTGCGCATGCTGGCGTTGAGCAACCCGTTCGGCGTTGAAGTCCCATTCGTCGAACTCAGCAACGCGCTGTCGGATATCGAGCTGAACGTTACGCGCGCCACCTGAGCGCGAGCATCCCGGAAGGCTGCCATCATGATGCAAGCGGAACAGATCAACTGGATCGGGCGCATCGTCGGGGGCGAGCTGCCGCTGCCCCAAGCTGTCAAGGATGGGGGTGTCAAGGATGCGGATGGGGACGCGGCGCGGGACGATGCCGATGGTCTGTCGGGGATCGAGCAGGAGCTGAGGAACGCCCGCGCCGAGCAGGTGCGTGCCGACGAGCAGCGCAAGCAGTTCGTGCTCGACAGCGCCATGCGCGTGATCGATCCGCTGAAACCGCAACTGAAGGAAGCCTTCGACGTCGGCTTCGCGAACACCGGGAAGAGCAAGATCCTCAAGCGCGACAAGGTGACGCGGCAGCGCGACTTCCTTGCCAAGGACGGCGATCTGACGAAGTCCGGCGACGTGCGCGACATAAAGAACGCCAAGCTGACCAAGGGCGGGAAGGAGGGCGCATCGGGGGTGGATTTCGACGAGATCCAGCAGGGCGTTACCGGTGCGTACGGCGGGTTGCGCACGCTGCGCAAGCAGCTTGAGGCGGAAACCACCAAGCCGAAGATCCTGTCGAAAGACGGATCCGCGGTGATCGACGGCCCGCCGGTTCCGCTGTTCACCCGCGACGAGATGATCGACGAACTGTTCCAGCCGCTGGTGCGCGCCAAGATCCTGCCCGACACCTTCATCGAGGACGGTCTCAGCAAGACGCAGAAGATGCTGGACGCCACGAATGCGCTGTACAAGAAGGACCTTGCCGACCCCGACCAGTATGTCAGCCGCAGCATCTCGCAGTACAGCAAGAATGCGATCGATGTCGGTACCGGAATGACCAAGACAGTGCTGGAGGCGCTGGGCAATGACGGCACGGCGGTGCAGGACGCGCTGACCGGGGCGACCGAGGTGGCCAAGACCTTCGTCGACGGCGCCAATCTGGCCGACACCAGGCGGCGGCGGAAGCTGAAAGCCGACGACATCAACGGCTTCCTGTCTGACCTGCCCGACATGTTCGGCCAGTGCGTCGGCGCGAAGACCGGGGATTCGTCGCTGCAGGGGCTGGTCAGCGCTGCCTGCACGGTGGGCGGCACGGCGGCCCAAGCGGTTGTGCAGGAGGCGATGAAGGAGGGGCGCAGCAAGAACACGACGTTCGGTCAGTTCCTCGGCGCCCTGGTCAGCAGCGGAATGACCGCCGTCATCGATAAATACGGCAGCACCTCGGCCCAGGGCCAGGACGCGCAGGCGATCAACGACAGCGTCGGCAAGATGCTGACCATCGCAGGCTCCGACGAGGCCGCGAAGATCGCCGACCTGCTGTGGCATGGACAACTGAAGGAGGCGCGCGGCTCGGTGGCGCGGCTGCTGCTGGACGTCGCGGCGGCGTGCCCGCCGCTGGCCAGCGACATCGGCGTGCGCGAGGGCAGCAGCAAGGACACCGCCAGCGGGTTCGCTACCGATATGTCCTACGACCCCGGCTCGAAGGATGTGCAGGCCAATCTGAAGCTTGACGTGGCCACCGCGGGGAAGGACGTGCAAAGCAAGCTGGACGCGACCTTGCCCAAGAAGGAGGAGCCGAAGGTCAAGAACGCCGCGGACGAACGCATGGAGGCGCTGCGCAAGGAGTTCGCCGAGAAAAACGACAAAGCGCTGCTCGAGGAGTTGGAGGCGGAGACCGCGGAGGAGGTCGAGGCGTTCAAGGCCCGATTGCGCGGCGACGACAAGGTCTCGCGCAACCAGCACAAGATCGAGGACCTGATCTCCGAGCTCAAGCGCGACCGGGCGATCCTGAGCCTGCTGGTGGCAATCGGCACCGGGGCGGCGGACGTGGCGGGACAATTCGTCGCCTACGCTGCGGTCGGCACCGAAATGGTGAAGCTCGCCGCCAACGCCAAGAAGGTCTACGAGCGGGCACGGGCACTGTATGACGTCTTGAAGGAGCGCAAGAGCGCGCGCGGGACCGCCAGCGCCTATGGCTCCTCGATCGACAATGTCGTCGGCAACATGGAGTTCCAGATCACCGCCGCGACCCTGAACGGGGCGATGAACGGGCTGAAGGCGGTCATTTCGGTGGTGGCGGCAGCGGTTCCGCACGCCGCGCCGGCGGTGCCGGCGGCCTCGGCGGTGCAATTGGCCCTGGCGACGACGCTGCAGGGTATCCAGACCGCCAAGCTGCGCGCGGCCTGGCAAATGACCAAGAAGGCGTTCCGCGATCCGAAGAACCGCCGGCTAGGCCTGAAGGTGCGCAAGATGAACCCGACCCTGGCCAAATACACCATCGGCTACGGCGCGGTGGCGGAGGAGGATCCGATCGCGGTCAGCATGGCGATGGCCTGCGGCATCGATGAGGAGGCATTGAAAAACCCCGGCACCAACGTTGCCAAGGTGAAGGCTTATCTGGAAGCGAAGTTCCCCGACGACGGGTCAGTGAAGGGGCACTGGGACGAAGTGTCCTGGCAGGAGAACCTGCCCGACCCGGCGGTGACGATGGTGGCCCTGGCCAAGCTGTACGGGGCGGTGAACAAGCAGTACAACAAGATCGCGAAGGTCCCGCCGAGCGATCTGGCCGGGCTGGTTGCCGTGGTGCAGACGAAGATCGATCCGAAGGAGACGCGGCCGGATGTTTGCCAGGAACGCTGCGAGCTTCTGAAGCAGGTGGATCAGGCGTTCGTGCGCGCCGGCAAGACCGCCGCCAAGCAGGCCGAGGCCAGCGACGTCGCCCCGGTGTTCGCCGAATTCGCCGATGCCGCGGCCGATTTGGCTCTGGTGGCGTTGCTGCAGGTGAAGACGCTCGAGGCGGAGGCTGCGGAGGCGGGGCCGGCTCGCGCCGCGGCCTGATGTACTTGCTGGTGGAAGCCGTGTGTGCTCTGCCGCGGGCCAGAAAGCAGGAATCACCACAGAGACACGGAGCGGCCATTGGCTGCAACCGGCCAAGGGTGACGTGAGCGCCGCCAGGCAGCGTGCGCCGTGGAGCGGGAACGCCTGCAGGCCAAGCGAAGCTGAAGTTTGGTTCGGGAGGCGAGTTCAGTATGGAATCATTTGCACTGATTTGCGTACATTTGCGTTATAATATTCTTTGCTTCGCGACAGGGATGCTCCGCGCAAATATGACGGCTGACCCGCGACCCTGCGCGCGCTGAAGAAGAAGGTTTTAACGCAAATGTACGCAAATGGGCCGGCGGTTGCACCGGCACCGAGCTAGGCACTCAATTGTTACGGTGCCGACGCAGAGGGTTGTTCAAGCGCCGATTCCGGCCGCACAGGTCCGCGCAACGTTCCGCTACCGAACACGGACCTGCAGCCGTGCCACTATCAGGAGGATCGCCGCCACAACGCCCACGATCACGGTTGCAAGCGCGTAGATCTCCGGCGTCGCCCCCAGCCGCGTCAACGAGAACACGACCATCGGCAGCGTCGATGCCCCTGGCCCCGAGGTGAAGCTCGCCACCACCACGTCATCCAGCGATAGCGTGAACGCCAGCAGCCACCCCGCCGCCAGCGCCGGCGCCATCAGCGGCAGCGTTACCCGGGCGAATGCCACCCAAGGCGCGGCGTACAGGTCCATTGCCGCCTGCTCCAGTTCCGTGCCGGTGTCGGCCAGGCGCGCGCGGACCACCACCGCGACGTAGGCGACCGACACCGAGGCGTGGGCAAGCGTCACCGTCGTGGCGCCGCGCCCGGCTGGCCAGCCGATCGCCTGGTCGAGCGCTACGAACAGCAACAGCAGCGACAGCCCGGTGATCACCTCCGGCAGTACCAGCGGCGCGGCCACCGCGGCGGCGAACGCTGCCCGCGCGCGGAAGCGTCCGAACCGCGCCAGCGCGTAGCCCGCCAGCGTGCCGACGATCAGTGCCAGCGTGGCGGAGGCTGTGGCGATGCGCAGCGATAGCAGCGCCGCGTCGATCAATTGCGGGTCGTGCGCCAGCGTGATGTACCAGCGTGGCGAGAACCCCGACCACGCAGTTACCAAACGCGAGGCGTTGAAGCTGAAGGCGATCAGGAAGCCGATCGGCGCGTAGAGGAACGCGTAGCAGACGATCAGCCAGGCCAGCAGCGCGCGGAACTTGCCCACCGCCGGGTGTCGTTACGGAAAGATCATGCGGACCCGCCGATTGGCCTCGGCGATGCCGGCACCTGACAGTTTGCCCTCGAACTGGATGCTGCGCGCCTGGTAGTCCAGCGACCGCAACTCCGACAGAATCGCCGCGCCGTTCACCCGTCCAACCCGCACGGGTAACTCGAAGTCGCTCAACTTGCCGACCTTGGAGGTCACTGGGCATACCACCACAAGCCCCGTACCGACGTTGTAGAGATCGGCCGACAGCACCAACGCAGAGCGCGGCCCCTTCATCTCTCGTTCTTCCGAGGGTGCCCAGTTCAGATGCACCACGTCGCCCAGCGCCGGCGTGTAGCCGCGCGCGAAGTCGTCACCGCGCCGCGGCAATCAGACCCGCTCCTTGCCGGTCGGCGTGTCGGTCAGGAATCCGCGGGTCAGCGACTTGACCTTGCCCGCGTCGTAGCCCCGCACCAGGTCCTCCAACGACTGCGGCCGGCCATCCCGCGCCGCGGCCAGCAGACCGTCCAGGGTCTCCTCCCGCATCAGCAGGTACCTGGTGCCGCGTCGTTTGATGCGGACGGTGCCTTGGGCCGCATCATCCAGCACCTTGCCGCCAGCCTTGTTCAGATCGGTGGCGGTGTATGTTGCCACGACTCGGCCCTCGTCCATCGCGCGCCCCGTACATCCGATATTCCATAGAATAGGCAATTTCCGACAATACGGCAAATGCCTCGACGTGCGTAACTGGCAGCAGGGCGCGCGCGCCCCTGCCGGCGCGTTCGCCGCGTTATACCAGCGGCCCGAGTGATCGACTCTTCGGTGCTGCCCCCCGTCATGCCGGCGCCGGCTGGCATCCACGACTTGCTTTTGTTGCGGCAAAGAAAGTCGTGGCGGCCTTCGCCGGCATGACGGGGGTAGCAGTCCGTGCGTCAATGTTTAGGGCGGTTGGTATTAC
>DASRQX010000068.1:0-7328 GCA_035696165.1 Acetobacteraceae bacterium
CGATACGGCGGCGGCGAAGGCCGCGCCTGGGGTGGTCGCGGTGTTCACCGGCGCCGACATGGCGGCGGACAATGTTGGCGGGCTGCCGTGCGGCTGGCAGATCCACAACAAGGACGGCTCGCCGATGGCCGAACCACCGCATCCGGTGCTGGCGATCGGCAAGGCGCGCCATGTCGGCGATCCGGTCGCGGTGGTGATCGCAAAGACGAAGCAGGCAGCGAAGGACGCGGCCGAGTTGCTGATTATCGACTACCAGGACCTGCCCGCGGTTGCGTCCCTGGCCGACGCGGTCAAGTCGGGCGCATCGCTGGTCCACGACGAGGTGCCGGGCAATGTCTGCTACGACTGGCACATCGGCGACAAGGCGGCGTTGGAGGCGGCGTTCGCCGGGGCCGCCAGGGTGGTGAAGCTGGACCTGGAGAACAACCGGCTGATCCCCAACGCGATGGAGCCGCGCGCCGCGGTCGGCGACTTCGACACCAGCAACGGCGACTACACGCTGTACACCACCAGCCAGAACCCGCACGTGATCCGCCTGCTGATGGGCGCCTTCGTGCTGCACATCCCCGAGAACAAGCTGCGCGTGGTGGCACCCGACGTGGGCGGCGGGTTCGGATCGAAAATCTATCATTACGCCGAAGAGGCGATCGTTACTTGGGCGGCTGGCAAGGTGCGGAAGCCGGTGAAGTGGACCGCGGAGCGCAACGAAAGCTTCATGTCGGACGCGCACGGACGCGACCACGTCTCGACCGCCGAGATGGCGATCGACAAGGACGGACACTTCCTGGGGCTGCGCGTCCACACGCTGGCCAATATGGGCGGCTATTTGTCCACCTTCGCGCCGTGCGTGCCCACCTATCTCTACGCCACGCTGCTGGCCGGCGTTTACAGGACGCCGGTGATCTACTGCGAGGTGAAGGCGATCTTCACCAACACCGTCGCGGTGGATGCCTATCGCGGCGCCGGCCGGCCCGAGGCGACGTTCCTGCTGGAACGGCTGGTGGACGCGGTGGCGCACGACACCGGCATCGACCGGGTGGAACTGCGCCGCCGCAACTTCATTCCGAACGATGCGTTCCCATACCAGACACCAGTGGCGCTGCAGTACGACAGCGGCAACTACACAGCGACACTGGATGGCGCGTTGAAAGCTGCTGACTACGCCGGGTTCGAGGCACGCCGCAAGGCCGCCGCGGCGAGGGGAAAACTGCGCGGCATCGGCGTGTCCACCTACCTGGAGGCCTGCGGCATCGCGCCGTCGGCAGTGGTGGGGTCGCTCGGCGCGCGCGCGGGTCTGTACGAAGTGGCGAACATCAAGGTGCATCCGACCGGTAGCGTGACGGTCTACACCGGCTCGCACAGCCACGGCCAGGGGCACGAGACGACGTTCGCGCAACTTGTTGTCGCACAACTGGGCGTGCCAATGGACCAGGTGGATATCGTGCATGGCGACACCGCGAAGATCCCGTTCGGCATGGGAACGTACGGCAGCCGCAGCCTGGCGGTCGGCGGTTCGGCGATGGTCAAGTCGATGGACAAGATCATTGCCAAAGGCAAGAAGATCGCCGCCCACCTGATGGAAGCCTCGGTCGACGACATCGAATTCAAGGACGGCAAGTTCACCGTCGCCGGCACCGACAAGGAGAAGACGCTCACCGACATCTCGCTGGCCGCCTACGTGCCGCACAACTACCCGATCGAGGAACTTGAACCGGGCCTTGATGAGACCTCGTTCTACGATCCGAAGAACTTCACCTTCCCGGGCGGCTGCCACATCGCGGAGATCGAGATCGATCCCGACACCGGCGTGATCTCGGTGGAGAACTTCGTTGCGGTGGACGATGTCGGGCGGGTCATCAACCCGATGATCGTCGAGGGCCAGGTGCAGGGCGGCGTTGCCCAGGGCATCGGCCAGGCGCTGCTGGAGAACGCAGTCTACGACAGCGCGGGACAACTGCTGTCCGGCTCGATGATGGACTACACAATGCCGCGCGCCGACAACCTGCCGAACATCACGGTGGGGACCGAAAGCACGCTCTGCACTCACAACCCACTCGGCGTGAAGGGCTGCGGCGAGGTCGGCGCGATCGGCTCGCCGCCGGCGATCATCAACGCGGTCATCGACGCGTTGAAAGACTACGGCGTGCGGCATATCAACATGCCCGCAAGCGCACCGAAAATCTGGTCGATCATCGAGGCCGGCCGGCCACGCATGGCCGCTGAATAGAGCTAGGGGACCGAAGATGTATGATTTCGCATATCAGAAGCCTGCCAGCGTCGCCGACGCTTCCGCCGCGCTCGCCGCCGACGCCGACGCCAAGGCGATGGCCGGCGGCATGACGCTGATCCCGGTGCTGAAGCAGCGGCTGAATAAGCCATCGGTGGTGGTGGATCTCGCGAAGACCGGCATGGCGGGAATCACGGTGTCGGGCGGCACAGTAACGATCGGCGCGATGACCACGCACGCGAAGGTCGCCGGCAACGCCGAGGTGACGGCGAAGATCCCCGCCCTGGCGCATCTCGCCGCGCATATCGGCGACGAGCAGGTGCGCCATCGTGGCACGATCGGCGGCTCGCTTGCCAACAATGATCCGTCGGCGGATTATCCGGCGGGGGTGCTGGCGCTGGGTGCGACGATCAAGACCAACAAGCGCTCGATCAAGGCCGACGAGTTCTTCCAGGGCATGTTCACCACCGCCCTGGCGCAGGACGAGATCATCACGGCGGTTGATTTCCCGGTGCCCGAGAAGGCGGCTTACGAGAAGTTCCCCAACCCGGCCTCACGCTATGCCATCGTCGGCGTGTTCGTGGCCAAGGCCGCGGGCGGCGTGCGCGTTGCGGTGACCGGGGCAGGGCAGGGGGGTGTGTTCCGCCACGCGGCGATGGAGGCGGCGCTAGCGGCCAATTTCTCGCCCGATGCGATCGCGGGGGTTACGACCCCGGCGGATGGGCTGAATGGGGACATCCACGCCAGCGCGGAGTATCGCGCACACCTGGTGGGTGTGATGGCGAAGCGCGCGCTGGCGAAGGCGAGTTAGGCGGGCTCGGGCCGACTGGAACTGCGCATATTACCCACCTCTCCCGCTCTGTGCGGCCTTGGGCCGCACAGAGCGGACCAAGGTCGGCGAGCGCGGCGAGACGCGCAGCGTCAAGGCTGGAGCAGCGGCGGCCCCCTCACCCTTGACGCCGCGCGTCTCGACCTCTCCCGCGAAGAGCGGGGGAGGTAGACTCCTGCGAGCCCGCGAGCGCTGTCAATTTTGCCTGAACCAAACCGCCGGGAAGTGAACCTTTCAGGCGCTTGGGAATTACCGGTCAGTGCCCCAGACATCAATCACCAAAAGGAGCATGACCATGCCGCGTGGCGACAAGTCCAAATACACCGACAAGCAGGATCGCAAAGCCGACCACATCGCCGAAAGCTACGAAGAACGCGGCGTGCCCGAGCAAGAGGCCGAACGTCGGGCCTGGACGACAGTGAACAAGGACGACGGCGGTGGCAAGCGCCCCGGTGGTTCGGGGCAGGGCAAGTCCACGGGCCATCCGGCGGCGCATAAGGGCGGCAAGAAGGGTGGCGAGGCGGCGGCATCGCGATCCAAGGAAAGTCGGTCGGCGTCGGCAAGGAAGGCGGCCGCGACCCGCAAGCGCAACGCCGAGCACCATGCACACGGCTGACACGCGAATCGCAACCCGTGGGCGTTGACCCAGGGGCTGGCGATGAAATCGAAACTGGTATGGGAAAACAACGGCCAGCACAGCTTTGTCGTGGTGCTCGATGCGAATGAGGAGACGTTTGCGGCGATCGCTGCCTTTGCGGCGCAGGAGAATCTGCGCGGCGCCTCTTTGACGGCCCTGGGTGCGTTTGAACGAGCAACCGTCGGGTGGTGTTCGATCCGGGCTCCAAGAGCTATCGCAAAATTGCCGTCGAACAGCACTGCGAGGTGCTCAGCGCAATCGGCGATATCGCCGAGGGCGACGACGGCAAGTCGAGCCTCCACCTGCATGTCGTTCTTCGCCTCTGTGATGGTTCGACACGAGGCAGGCACCTGCTGGAGGCAGTCGTGCGACCGACGTTGGAAGTTACCGTTGTCGAGGCGCCGGTTCACCTGCGCCGCAAGCAGCGTCCCGATCTCGGCATCGCCTTGATTTCCCTGGCCTGACAGCCGTCACAAGCGCTTTCGTTCGGGTCGGCGATTGGACCGTGGTGCGCGGGCGCGTCGGTTGACAGGCAACGCCGGAATGGTCGAAGTCTGTTGGTGGCGCCGCGGCAGTTGGCGGCGCGGCAGCAAGAGTTTCAGCCGATGACCGACCTCTCGCACCTGGTGCAGACGCCGGGCGCGCATTCCCTGACCTATGCCGACAAGGCGTTTCCCGACCGCCCGCTGACGCTGCACGCCGCCTGTCCGCCCGGCTTCGATCCAAATACCCCGATCCTGCTGGTGCATCACGGCGTCGGGCGCAATGGTGCCGACTACCGCGACTACTGGATGAAGCTGGTCGACGCCGCCGGCATGCTGGCGATCGCCATCGAGTTCTCCGAGGCCGCCTTCCCGAGGCACCTTTGGTACCACTTCGGCAACCTGCACAACGCGGACGACACTGCCAATCCGCGTGCGCAATGGACCTACGGCATCGACGCGCGGCTGTTCGACGCATTGCGCGCCCAGGGTATCACCACGCGCGAGCGGTACGGGCTGTTCGGCCACTCCGCCGGCGGGCAGTTCGTACACCGCATGCTGTCTTTCGGTTTCCGCGAACGAGTTGCCATCGCGGTCAGCGCCAACGCTGGCACTTACGCGATGCCCGATCTCGGCGTTGCCTGGCCATTCGGCCTTGGCGACACCGATGTCGGTCCGGAATCGCTACGATCTCTGCTGGGTTTTCCGATCACCGTACTGACCGGCACGCACGACACGAAGACCACGGGCCGCTTCTTTCCGAAAGGCCCGCGCTCCATGAGCCAGGGCCCGCACCGCCACGCCCGCGCCCACGCCTATGTTCGCATCGGCCACGAAGTCGCCGCCACGTTGGGCACGCGCTGTGCCTGGACGGTGATCGACGTGCCCGGCGTCGGCCATGACGGGGAACGGATGTCCATCGCCGCCGCGCCGATCATCGCCGCGGCGCTGCACGCGCCGGACGGGTGACCCGCCGGCTTGTGCGCAGTGCCGCCCATGCCGCGCCACCCGCCGCACTGAATGTCGCGATCGATCGCCGCGCCGCTTCGGGGTTTGGCGGTTGAACATTGCCGAAACTTATGACTCCAGGCACACAAGATCGGCCTAAGAACACGGTCGTCCAATTGGGGGAAAGCCAACATGAAACGTCGAGACGTCCTGAAGTCGGCCCTGGCAGGCGCAACCGCGCTCGCTGCCCCGCGGATCGCCCGTGCAGCGGCGCCGTCAACCCTGAAATTCATTCCGCAAGCAGACCTGGCCTCGCTCGATCCGGTGTGGACCACGGCGGACATCACGCGCAACCATGCGTATCTGGTCTACGATGGGCTTTACGGGCTCGACAACAACTACCGTCCGCAGCCGCAGATGGTGGCAGGGCACATGCTCAACGCCGACAAGACGCAGTGGGACCTTGCGCTGCGCGACGGACTGAAATTCCACGACAACACGCCAGTTCTGGCGAAGGACTGCGTTGCCTCCGTCCAGCGATGGTGGAAGCGGGACGTGTTCGGCGCGGCGCTGGCAGCCGCCACCGACGAGGTCTCCGCCCCGTCCGACACGGTGATCCGTTTCAAGCTGAAGAAGCCGTTCGCGTTGCTGCCGGACGCGCTCGCGGTGATGTGCTGCGTCATGCCGGAGCGGCTGGCGAAGACCGACGCGTTCCAGCAGGTGACCGACCCGACCGGCAGCGGTCCGTTCAGGTTCGTCGCCAGCGAGCGCATCCCCGGCTCGAAGGTGGTGTATGAGAAGTTCGCCGGCTACGTGCCGCGCACCGACGGAACAGCCGAGTTCAGCGCCGGCCCGAAGACGGTGAACTTCGACCGTGTCGAATGGACGGTGCAGCCCGATCCGGCCACCGCGTCGGCGGCGCTGACCTCGGGCGAGTTCGACTGGTGGGAAAACCCGACGATCGACCTCGTGCCGCAGCTGAAGGCGGACAAGAAGTTGGTCGTGGTGGTCAAGGACCACACCGGCGAGATCGGCTGCATGCGCTTCAACGAGTTGTTTCCGCCGTTCGACAATCCGGCGATCCGTCGCGTCGTGCTGTCGGCGATCGATCAGAACGATTTCATGCAGGCGGTGGCCGGCGCAGCGCCGGAGCTGATCAAGACCGGGGTCGGGCTGTTCGTGCCCGGTACGCCGATGGCGAGCATCGACGGCGTCGACACGATGAAGGGGACCAAGGATGTCGACGCGCTCAAGAAAGACCTGATCGAAGCGGGCTACAAGGGCGAGAAGATCGTGGTGCTGGCGGCGTCGAACTTCCCCATCATCAATGCCGAGGCAGAGGTGGCGGGCGATCTGCTGAAGAGGCTCGGCTTCAACGTGGACTATCAGGCGCTGGACTGGGGCACGGTGGTGCAGCGGCGCGCCAGCAAGCAGCCGATCGACAAGGGGGGCTGGAACATCTTCTTCACCTACCTCGGGGCCACCGGCAACGTCACCCCGGCGGCCGCGATCGCGCTGAAGTCGGACGGCAACGGCTGGTTCGGCTGGCCGACCGATCCGGTTATGGAACAGGCGCGGCTGTCGTGGTTCGACGCGCCTGATCTCGCCGCGCAGCAGGCGGCCAGCCGCGCCATGCAGGTGGAATTCTTCAAAAATCCGCCGTATGCGCCGCTGGGGATGTTTTTCGCGCCGACCGCGTTCTATTCGTACCTGAAGGACATCCCGGAAGGTTTCCCGCAGTTCTACCGTGTGAAGCGCGCCTGAACGCCTGGCCGCCTGGATTTTCCGCCGCCGCCCTGCGTTGTGGGGCGGCGATGCGGGGGACTGCCATGATGGGACAGGGGGTGCTCGATCTACCGCAGGCAGGTTCACCACGAAGTAAGCCAGCGGCCGGCGGGCGGCCGCACCGCGATGGATGAAAATGCTCCTGCGTGGGTCCCGCCCAGGCCGCCGCCGAAGGCCATTTACGTAGTAGACACGAAGAGCACGAAGCAGACCAGTGAATGCGCTTCGCGCGAAGCGCAACGATTTCGCTTCTTCGTGTCTTCGTGGTGAACCTGCCTTCTAGGAAGAAACTCAGTGGCTTTTGATGGCTGGTCTCGTGTTACCGCGATCTGAGGAGGCTGGTTGGTCGCTTTGGGCGTGTTTGCGGATCGGCACTTTGAGAGAGCGTTCAGGCTGCCTGCGCCACGGGCTGTAGTTCGA
>DASRQX010000069.1:0-3774 GCA_035696165.1 Acetobacteraceae bacterium
CCCAGGCGCTCTCGACCACCCACTGCGCCAGGGTGACCGGAGCGGGCACGCTCCAACGCTTCTGTGACGCTTCGGCCGCCTCAATCACCGGCGGTGGCAGCTCGCCGTAGTGCCCGATCGCCGCCAGCGCCTGCGCGTCCACCAGCGGGCGGGCGGCCAGTGAGTAGTAGGTCGAGCTCCCGGGATCAACCCGGCCGGTCGGCGGGTTCATTTTCATGATGGCCGCCTGATAGTTCTCGATCGCGAGTGTGGTTCCCACGTCGGCAGTGCCGGTCACGGGAACCGGCGCATGCGGCTTGGGGAGGCGATCGTTCAACAGCGACTGCACGACAAACACGTCGCCAGGCGCGTTCAAGGCCCCCCGCCCGACCGAGGTGAAAATCGGCGGCGCTACCCGACCCATTTCGTCGGTGCTCAGTATGGTGGGAGAAGGGATCAGGCCCATGGCGACGATAACCTGCCGTCGAGGCCGGCCCCAACGCAACATCGAAGTGCATCCTGGCCAGGGGAATTGCGCTTGGAAATTCGTTAACAACCATAACGGGGGGAGAGGCGGGACTCTCAGCCGTCGGCATCAGTGCCCTGCCCTTCGGTCGCTGAATCGGTTGGCGTTTCGGCCAGTGCCGTCGCGATCGCTTGCAGCACGTCGTCCCAGCGCCGCACGGTGCTTTGGCGGAACAGTCGCACGGTCGGATACCACGGCGTGTCCTCACGCCTGAGCAGCCAGCGCCAATCCGGTGCAAAGGGCAGCATGATCCACACCGGACGCCCCATTGCGCCGGCCAGATGCGCCACCGAGGTATCGACGGTTACCAGGCGCTCGATATTCGCGAGGATCGCCATGGTGTCGTCGTAGTCCTGGATTTCCGCGCCCAGGTTGATCAGCGGCGCGCGGCCGTACCAGCCGCCTGCCTGACCCGTCTTCGGGCCCTTCTGCAATGCAAGCAGCGCGACCCCGGGGACATTGCCGATCGGCGCCAGATCGGTCAGCAACGCCGTGCGATTTCGGTCGTTGTTGTGAGACGGCCGGCCGGCCCAGATCAGCCCGATGCGGCGATACCCCGCGGGCACCAGCCCGTCGAGCCGGGCCGCCCAATGCGCGACGCGCGCCGGATTGGCGCGGACATATGGGATTGGTACCGGAATGGTGTCGATCCGCGTGCCGGCCAATCGCGGCAACCCCGACAGCGCGCAAAACGCCGCATAGTTCGGACACGCCTGCCAGCGCGCGAACAGCCTGGCACCGGGCGCGATCTGGCGCAGCAGAGGGATCATCTCGACACTGCAAGCGATCGCAACGTCGGGGCAGCGGTCACGCACCCAGGCGATGTAGCGGGCGAACTGGATCACATCGCCGAAACCCTGGTCGGCGACCAGCAACAAGGTGCGGTCGGCGAACGGCGTGCCGTCCCATTGCGGCCGGTCGGTCGCCGGCATCAATGCGGCGGCGCCGCCGATGCGGAAGCGCAATTCGTATTCCTCCCAGCCCTCGGCCCAGTCGCCGCGCAGCAGCAGCGCCTCGGCCCGGACGAAATGCGCGCCCGGCAGCGACGGGTCGATGCGCAGCGCACGCGTTCCGCAGTCGAGCGCCGCGTCGAGTTCCAGCCGGTGATAATGGATGATCGCCTGGTTGTGCAGGCAGAGTGGGTCGGCCGGGGCCAGCGCCGTGGCACGCTGCGCCGCGGCCAGCGCGTCATCCAGCCGGCCGAGCGTGCGGTAGACCTCGCAGATGTTGCGCAAATAGAGCGGCGTGTCGATGCCATGGCACAGCGCGCGCTGCATCAGATCCAGCGCCTGCGCCGGGTCGCCGCGCCGGAATGCGACGATACCGGCGAGATGCAGCGCGTCGCCCTGGTTCGGCGCCACGGCGAGGATGTGATCGAGCAGCCGCTTTGCGTCCTCGATGCGCCCGCCGTGCTCGTACTCACCGGCAATGCGCAACACCTCATTCAACGGCACCGGAACGGTCCCCGACATGCTCCCCGTCATGCTCCTCGGGGCATTCGCGCGGGCGGCCGGTGTCTCCATCAGTCGATTACGTAGCCGAGGCGCTCGATCAGCGGCGCCAGGATCGGAACCACCGGCTCGAGTTGCACGCGATAGTGCCGCCAGCGCTCGACCGATCGGTCGTAGAGCGGTTCGGTCACCTGCGCATAGCTGGCAGTGCGCGCGTAGCGGCGGTTCTGGTGGAAGGTCAGGCAGGCCTTGTCGAACTTCTCGCCGATGAAGCTCAGCATGGCGCGCACGCTGACCGCCTGCTGCCTGACGATGTCCTCGTAACGGATCGGCAGGTAGCGCAGCGTCATCTCGCCCCGGTAGTGCTGCACCAAATCCATCACGCGCACGTAATGGCGGGCCGCCGTCTCCAGATCGGCCGCGCAATAGAAGCCGTGAGTGAACGCGTTCGAGAACGCCGAGACCATGATGTCCAGCGGATGGCGAAGCACATGGATCAGCGGCGCTTCCGGGAACAGCAGCGCGATCAGCCCCAGATGCGTCTCGTTCAGCGGCATCTTGTCGGTGAAGCGCGTAGCACAATTGCACAGCACGCCGAGCTGGCGGACTTTCTGCAAGTAATAGTCACGCAGATTGTCCAGTCCCTCGCGCTGGTCGCCCATCCACAGCTCGGCCAGCGCCTCGGGATAGCCCAGCGGCGAGGCCAGCATGCGCGGCATGATCGCGGTGATCTCGTGGATCAGCGGCAGTTCGTCGCCGGCGGCGATCTTCGGGTGCGCCGACAGGGTCTGTTCCACCAGCGTGGTGCCGGAGCGCGGGAAGCCCAGGATGAAGATCGGCTGCGGCACATCGCTGCGCACCCCGGCACGCGGCAGCAGGCGCAGTCGGCCTGAGGTGAAGAAGTTACGCAGCCGGTCGATCGTCTGGCCCGCTGCCTCGTCCAGGTAGGCGTGGCCGGACAGCTCGCGCGCCAGCTTCTTGCCGTCGGCAAATGCGGCCCAGGCGACGTCGTAACGACCCATCTGATCGAGCAGGCGGCCCTTCTCTAGCAACTCGTTCGGGCCAAGCCTCGCGTCGCCGGTGACGGCGCCGTCGATCAAGGCGACCGCCGCGTCGTACTGGTGAGTGCGCCCCAGCAGGGCGGCGCGGGTCAGGCGAATGCCGATGTCGCCCGGGAAGCGCGCTTCGGCGTCATCCAGCACCTTGGCCGCGGCGTCGAAGTTGCGATCGGCTTCCTCCAGCCGGGCGAAGCCGAGCTGGGTCTGCCGGACATCAGGCGCCGCGGCGGCGGATTCCTGGTACAGCGCGCGGGCTTCCGCCATGCGTCCCTGGTTTTTCAGATTCCAGGCGAGATTGGCGAGCAGGATCGGATCGCGCGTTTCGCTGAGTTCCAGCACGCGGCGATAGTGGTATTCGCCGATCTGCGGGCGGTTTGCCTCCGTCATGATCATTCCCATCAGGTTGTGCGCCTGTGGGTTCTCTGGGGCGATGCGCACGGCGTTGCGGGCGTGTGCCTCGGCGTCCGCCAGGTTGCCCTTGCCGAGCAGGATCAGCGCCAGTTCGTTGGTGGCAACAAGGTTGTTGGGATCGAGTGCGACGATGCGGCGGATCAGCGCCTCGGCGGCGTGTTTGACGCCTTGGGCCTTGCGGATCTCGTACAGGATGGACAGCGCGCCGGGCCGGTCGGGCGCCAGCTCCAGCACATCGAGGCAGAGCCGTTCCGCGGTTTCCGTGGCGCCTTGCCGATGCGCGGCCATCGCCCGTTCCACCAGCGGGACAAGATGCCGCGTCGCCTCCGGCGGCGACCGGGCGCCGATC
>DASRQX010000070.1:0-3514 GCA_035696165.1 Acetobacteraceae bacterium
CATCCACCGGGAACATTGCCAACGTTGTGCTGCAGGCAAGCGGCACGGGCAGCCGACGTTACCGCGGCGCGTCAACCGTCGGCGCGTCTGTCGGCATCATCTCGACATACTTGAGACCGGTGGCGGTGTTGAAGACCACGATGCGCTCGTCGCGGTCCACGGCGCCGCGCGCAACAAGCTGGCGCAGCGCGGCAATGCACGCGGCGCCTTCGGGACAGAGCGCGAGCCCCTCGTCGGCGCCGGCTTCGCGCTGGGCCGCGAACATCGCCGCGTCGGGCACCGCGATGGCGGTTCCATGGCTTTCCCGAATGGCGCGCAGGCAGTGCACGTCAGCCAAGACGCGCGGCGCCCGCAGTCCGGGTACGGTCGTTGTCGGGTTGAGCCACGGCGTGCAGTGGTCGTCCCCCGCCGCGAACGCGCGCACCAGCGGCGCGCACCCCTCGGCCTGCACGCTGATCAGGCGCGGGCGCTGGCTGCCGATCCAGCCGAGCGCTTCCAGCTCGGCGAATGCCTTCCACATGGCGACCAGCCCGGTGCCGCCGCCGGTCGGATACACGATGACATCCGGCAGGCCACCGCCCATCTGCTCGACCAGTTCGTACGCCATGGTCTTCTTGCCCTCCACGCGATAGGGCTCCTTGAAGGTCGACATCTCGTACCAGCCGTGAGCCTTGGCGCCTTGTGCCACCAGGGCAGCGCAGTCGTTGAGGAAGCCGCGCACCAGCGTCACCTCGGCGCCCGCCAGCAGGCACTCCGCCCGGTTACTGGCCGGGGCGTCGGATGGAACGAACACATGCGCGGCCACGCCGGCGCGCGCGGCGTAGGCCGCCATCGCGCCGCCGGCGTTGCCGGCCGATGGGATCGCGAGGCGCTGCGCACCCAGCGTGCGCGCCATGGTGACAGCCACCGAAAGCCCGCGCGCCTTGAAGCTGCCGGTCGGATTGAGGCCCTCATCCTTGATCGTCAGGTGCGCCAGGCCAAGGCGCGCGCCGAGCCGGGACGCGGGCAGCAGCGGTGTCATGCCCTCGCCGAGGCTGACCACCACGTCGGGCGTGCGCGCCGGCAGCACCTCGTGATAGCGCCACATCGTGGGCGGTCGGTCGGCCATGGCGTCGCGCCGAAGCGTGCGGGCGGCGCGATCGAGATCGTACGTGGCGAGCAGCGTCGCGCCGGCCGGGCTGAGGTTCCACAACCGATCCGCGGAGACCGGGTCGCCGGTGCGCGAGCAGGTGAGACCTGTGAGGGTGGAATACGGATCACTCATCAAACTGTACCTCGTGGGTGTACCGGTCAATCGTTATCACGCTGATGGCAGAGCCCAGCCCGTTCGCGTGCATGCGCGCGGTATCGCGCGCGGGGTTGGTGGGGCAACCGCGCGCCAAACCGAGACTCATACCAGTGGCCCAGCGCCGGCCGAACGGTCAGTCATTAGGGCCACTGGTATGACATGCTATCTTTGCGCGAATGCATTTGTCGTGGAAAGCCCGTGGCGGTTGCGCTTGTTGCAGTGTGGCCCAAGGCTCTTGTCACCGATGTTTCGCAAGCTTAGCGTTCATTCACGTCCGCCTTCCTTGTTTCTGGCAACCGACGAAGTGGCACGTGACAGCCACTGCGCGACCTGACGCTATGATTGGTTACATCGGATGCGGGACAGGTCACGACCCGGGGAACAGGGGCCGGGGAACAGGGGAACCTCAATGAGCATACAGACGGCACCGGGCGATCACGCCCGGCCGGGCGAAGAGCAGTTTCGCCTGGCGAAATCGCTGGGGGTGCTGGCGATCGGCGCGTCGGCGTTGACGCACGAATATGGCGCAACGATCAATTATGTTTCGACCAACAGCCTCAGCATTTATCCCGGCATCCAGGATTTGGTGCCGTGGGCGATGCTCGTCGCCGGGCTGCTGCTGATCCCGAAGGTGTTCCTGTATATCCGGTTCTCCTCGGTGATGCCGCGCGCCGGGTCGATCTACGTGTGGATGAGTCGCAGCTTGAGTCTGCCGATCAGTTTCGTGCTGTGTTTTCTGGATTGGGTGGGCCTGACCGCAGCGATGGGTTTCATTGCGTACGTGTTTGGAACCTTCCTGGCGCAGGCCTTCGTCAGCGCCGGCATCCCGGCAGGGACGGTTCTGCTGTCGCCGTTGGGTCACCTGGTGTTCGGCGTGGCGGTGATCTGGACGTATTTCGCGGCACATCTGATCGGCGTGCATATCTTCGGACGCCTGGTTGTCAGTCTGGCCGCGCTGATCTTCCTGGCGGTGATCGTGATCGTCGGCTACGGCTACGCAACCGATCCAGCCACGTTCGTTGCGCTTGCCTCGGCGCAGACGAACCTGCACTTGCAGCCACCGTCGACCCCGGTGCCGCCAACCTTCCCGGCGTTTGCCGCGGTCACCTTCCTGTTCATTGCGGCCTATGGCGGGCTGACCGGCGCGCCGGCGTTGGGCGGCGAGGCGCACAACGCGTCGAAGACCATTCCTCAGGGATTGTTCCTGGGATGGCTCGCCGCCGTCGTGCTCTACACCGCGGTGTCAGCCGCGTTGTTTTACGCGGTTCCCTGGTGGGCGACACTCGGCCTGATCAATGGCAAGGCGTCTGGGCTTGCCACGGTGCCGGGTCTCATCAGCGTCGTGGCGCCGAAAATCGTGGGCACGACGCTCAATTTTGTGGTCGCACTGATCGTCGGCAAGACCATCATTCCACAGATGATGGTGTGCTCGCGCCTGGTTTTCGGGTTTGCCCAGGACCACGTAATGCCTGCCACGTTCCTGCACACATCGCGGTGGAAGACGCCCGATCACGCGTTGCTGCTCTCGGCGGGCGCCGCAACGCTGTTCCTTGCTCAATCGTGCTTTGGCGGGTGGGCCATCGGCATCGTCATCCGTTCGTTCACTGTGCTTCTCATGCTGGTGTTCGTGGCACTCGGGGCGCTCAATGTGTGTTTCAATCAGCGCTTCCGCGGCGTGGCGTGGGCCGATGCCATGCGTGGCGGGGGCATGCGTGGCGGGCCGGTGATCGCGGTGATGGCGGTGCTGGCGATCGCGATCTCGCTGTTCCTGCTGTATGGCGGATTGATCGTGCCGAACACGCCTTGGTACTTGCAGCCGTTGTTTCAGGGTGCCGTCGCCGCTTGCATCGCCATCCTGATCCTGCTCAGCGCCCAGGGCCGTGCCCGCGCGCATGGCCTGGCGTTGACCCAGGTCGCCACCAATCTGCCACTCGAATGATCTGTCATCAGGCCGCGCCAGCGAGACGAATACATGGATAGCGCGCAAAGCAACATGGACATCTAGGCCAGAACGAAAGTGCCTCGTCGTACGCATGAGCAGGCATACTAGGAAGTTCGCAGCGCTGCGGATCGCTGGACGGTTTTGGTCGAGGATCGACAGCACCGGCGGACCGGACCGCGCGACACTACTGAAGAATCAGGCCTTGCGGTCGGATCAGCCCATCCGGCACCGGCGTGAACCCCGCCAGGTGTTTGTTGACCGCATACAGCCAGGTCATGTGGAAC
>DASRQX010000071.1:0-1790 GCA_035696165.1 Acetobacteraceae bacterium
CATGACCGCTGGCCTTGATGGTATGCACGGATAAGGTCCCATTCTGCTTATCGGGCTGTGACGCCCTCAACATTCGGCGGGTTGTCCTCATCCCCAGTCTGACCGGTTCGCCATCACATCGCATCGTCCTCGCAACCTCTGGGTTGGTATTTGCCTGGCTATGCTGTCAGACGGGTGTCGTGACACCTGCCGGCATACGATAAACGCCGCCACGCACCATGATCGCCCAGACCACCCGCGCCGCCTTGTTGGCGAGCGCGACGGTGACCAGACGGGCTGGCTTGCGCGACAACAGGTCGGCGAGCCAGGGATCGACAGCTTCGGGCTTGTACTTGGCGCGCCGGATCAGCGAGGTCATGCCGACGACGAGAAGCCGCCGCAGATACTTGTCGCCCATCTTCGAGATCCGTCCCAGCCGCTCTTTGCCGCCGCTGGAATGCTGTAAAGGGGTCAGGCCCAGCCAGGCGGCGAACTGCCGTCCGGAGCGGAACTGATGCGGGTCGGTGACGGAGGCCGCAAGCGCTGTGGCGCACACCGTTCCGATCCCCGGGATCGTTGCAAGCCGCTTTGCGATGTCGTTCGAGCGATGCCAGACCAGCAGTTCGCGTTCGATCTCACCCAGCCGGGCCTGCAGATCCAGGACCTGTCCAGCCAGCGCTGCGATCATCTTTGCGGCCAGTGGGGGTATGTCAGGCACCTCGTGCGCCGCAATGCGCTTAGCAAGCATCAGCGCCTGCTCGATGCCTCGGCGGATCTCAATGCCGAACTCCGCCAGCACGCTGCGGATCATGTTGACCAGCTGGGTGCGCTGTTTGACCAACAGGTCCCGTGTACGGTGCAACGCCAGCGCCGCCTGCTGCTCGGGTGCCTTGATCGCGACATACCGCATCGTGGGACGTCTCACCGCCTCGCAGATCGCCTCGGCATCGCCCGCGTCGGTCTTCCCACGCTTGACGTAAGGCTTCACGTAGGCCGGAGGCATCAGGCGCACCTCGTGGCCCAGCTTGGTAATCTCGCGCGCCCAGTAATGGCTGGTCCCGCACGCCTCGATCCCAACAAGGCAGGGATCAAGCTGCTCGAAAAACCTTCGCATCTGCACACGGCGCAGCGTCTTCTTCGCAACAACTTCGCCGACGCTGTTAATCGCATGGACCTGGAAAATGTTCTTAGCCAGATCAAGACCGATTGTAGTAATCTGCATCGCGGATGGCTCCTTTAGCTCGTGGTGGCTTGATGCTTCCACACCTTTGGCACTCTGATGCCGTGAGCAGGAGCCATCCACCCCATCTGCTTTGGGACAAAAGCTGCCATTCGCGGCTCTGGCATTACTTCAGCGCGAACGTCAGAATGTTGCTGCCGGACGCGACGGACACATACTGGCGTCCGTTCAGCATGAAGGTCATCGGACAGCCCCGCCATGGCTGGTTTCCATGGATAGTCCATAAAGTCTTGCCGCTCCGGGCGTCGACGGCCGCAAAGCCGCCGCCCGTCTGGCCATAGAATACCAGCCCGCCGGCGGTGGTCAGGACACCGGAATAGTTGGCCTCCTGCGGCCCTTCCTGTGGAATCTCCCAAACCGTCGCGCCGGTCTCGATATCGAGCGCGCGCAGGTATTTCAAACCGGGATCATTGGGATCGCGAACGCCTTCATATCCCTGGCTCTCCTTGGAGGTCTGCCGGTAGACGCTGCAATCCTCCACCGCCATCACATAGAAGAGCCTGGTGTCGGGATTGAAAGATGTCGCGTACCAGTTGGTGGCGCCGCGCACCGAGGGACAACCCTTGACGCC
>DASRQX010000072.1:0-8103 GCA_035696165.1 Acetobacteraceae bacterium
CTCGCCGCTGGTTGGCGTCACCTGCTGGAAGCTGTCGGTCTGCTGGCTGGCGAAGGTGACCCGCTCGAGCCCGGTAATGGGATCGGCCGCCGCGACGAAGGCGGTGGGGGTCGCGCCCGCCAAATAGGTCACGTCGGAGAAGGTCGTGGTCCCCAGGTTGGTGACCACGGTCAGCGCGTCCGTCCCGTAGGTCACCGAGGCGACGTCGCTGCCTGGCAGCGCGATGGAATCCCCAATCGCCACGTTGGACAGCAGGCCGGTGACCGTGCCACCCGGATTGCGAAACGCGAACGTGCCGGACGGCAACTCGCCGGTCCCGTGCGAGTTCTGATAGTAGAACCCCGCATTGACCGGACCCGGGCTGCCGTGCGGCGTCGCGCTCAGCACCAGTTCGCCGCCCTCATCGACCTGATAGATTTCCCCCGGGTCGGTCGCGCTAAGCACATTGGTGAGTGCGTTGACGCCGAACGCGCCGACCCGGCCGTCGGTGGCGCCGCCGAACCCGTCGATCGTCAGTGTCGCCGCCGCGGCCCCCAGGTCGGTATCGCTGAACACGCTGGCCACGGTCGAGCCAAAGCTGACCGTCCCGATGCTCAGCGATGCGCCCACCGCGGCGAACCCGTTGACCACATCCAGGCTGTCGAGCGCCAGGCTCGCGATGTCGTCGTAGCCGCTCGGATTGTTGAAACCGCTGACGTCGAACACCACCGCGGCACCGTCCCCCGGCACCACCCCGCCGACCCAGTTCGCCGTCGTGCTCCACAGATACTCACCGTTGGTCGGCGTGTTCTGCTGGAAGCGGGTGGTCATGGCGGACTCCATTGCCAGGGTGAGACGCACCGTCGCCGCCGACCAAAATCTTCTGGCAGGGCTACGCGCGCCGATGTCGAGGAAGAAACGGCTCGGGCGCCACTGTGCTCATTGACCGCCGCAGCCGCTTCGCCCGAAGGAGCCACAAACCGGGTATTTTGCTGCGCCGAACGGGCCATGACCAGCGAGCAGCGGATTGCCGATGTCATCTCAGCCGCCGTGATTGCAACTGATGCCGGCGTAGGCCACCGGGGTGCAGTCGTCGATCAACAAGCGAATGACCCGGCAGACCACGTCGCTTCTCCAACAACTACAAACATCGCATACCATCGTCGGTGCATTCGGCTAAGCGCCAACTGCTATCAAACTCTTCATAACTGCGCCGAAGCAATTCACGAATGGTATCAACATAGGTTTGAAACTCTCTAACCCTTTCGAACTAGCACCAACCCTACGCTGCCAACGGGTCGTGTTGCGAACAGTTTTCCGTGATCGTGCGACCAACCGCTCGACTGCACCCTCGCGGCGGCCGATCCTTCCGCCGACGCGATTGGGCAGCATCGACAGTCAGCCCGCACCACACACCGCTCCGGCGACACCGTTCGCCAGACAACCAACCTCTCGATCGGCACCCTGCGCGACCCATAGGGCTCACAAGCACCCCAATCGAATCCCACGTTCGCGCACGCCTTGCACCACCCGCCACGCACCGGGCGCCTTGCGCGAAGTGCCAACCCACGCCTAGCCTCGACTCACCGATGGCCTCAAAGGGAGACGCCCAGATGAACGATGTCGTCACAACAGAGGACGCCCCGAAGCTCGACGCTCCGAAGCTCGATGCCAAGGCGATCGCCGGGCTGGCCGAGCAGCTCAATCAGTTGTTGCGACTGCGCACCTTCCCGATCGGCATGAAACTGTTCGAAGACCTTGACGAGATGGCGCGTGTCCCCGGCCTGCGCCGGCCACCCAAGGGAAAAACCTTCTCGACCTGCCAGCTCGTTACGCAGGCGCGCATGGCCGGCTTCACGCTGGGTATCACGACGGAGAACATCCCGTCGTTCTCCTCGTGCAGCAGCGTGATCGGGCTGGACGCGCCGGGCGAGATCTACACCTCCGGACGCAAAATGGAGGGCGTGTGGTTCGAGAACCGCGAGGCCGCCGCGGCGCACCAGGCGCAGATGCCGCGCGTTTCGCCCGGGCGGTATCACGGGATGGTGGTCTCACCACTCCGTACCGCGCGGCTGGACCCACCCGATGTGTGCCTGTTCTACGGCACCCCGGCGCAGATGATCCTGTTCATCAATGGGCTGCAGTGGCGCAACTACAAGCGTTACGATTTCAGCATCACCGGCGAAAGCGCCTGCGCCGACAGTTGGGGGCACGCATTGAAAACGCGCACCGTCAGCCTGTCCATCCCGTGCTACGCCGAGCGCCGCTACGGCGCGGTAGCGGATGACGAGATGCTGATGGCCTGCCCGCCGGAGGACCTGCAACGCGCGGTAATCGGCCTGCAGGGCCTGTCGAAAGCCGGACTGCGCTATCCGATCATGCCGTTCGGTCCGCAAGCGGAACCGGGTGAGGGCATGGCAAAGAGTTACGCCGGAAAAAGCTAACTTCGTACATCTCTCCCGCTCTTCGCGGGAGAGGTCGAGGTGCGCCAGCGCCGAGGGTGAGGGTCGTGCCGCGCGTGCACGCTCCTCTGTCGCGCGTTGCGTGTAGATCGTACCCGCAACCCAACAAGGCGTACCAACCTCATCCATGCCCCAAATAATCCATCCGCCCCCCATCCACCACAATCTGCTGCGCCGTAATAAACCCAGCCTCGGGCGCCGCAAGAAACACCACCGCATTCGCAACATCCTCCGGTGTCCCGATCCGCCCCACCATCGCACGCTGGCTCAACCGCAACTCCGTCTCCGCCCACGCCGGGCCACTGCGGCTAGCTCGTGCCATTTCGGTCCCAATAAACCCCGGCGCAACCGCATTCACCGTGATCCCATGCGGTCCCAACTCCATCGCGAAACGCCGCGTCAAAATCGCCAGCTCCGCCTTCGTCCCCGCATAGAAAGCATTCCCCGGCAGCGCCGTCCCAAGCCCCGCGATCGAGGTGATGTTGACGATCCGCCCATACCGCCTTTCCCGCATCGCCGGCGTCACCGCGCGGATTGCCGCGATCGGCCCGTCGACGTTGACCCGTCGCATCCGCGCCAGCGCATCCGGATCGAACGTGTCCAACGTCGCCTGTCGCGCCAGCCCCGCGTTGTTCACCAGGATGCTGATTGGACCGAACACCCGCGCCACCTGCGCAACCATCTCCTGCACCAGCGCCGCATCCGCCACGTCGGCGCACAGCGCCATCGCGCGCCCACCCGCAGCGGCAACATCGGCCACGACCGAATCTGCCTGTCCTGCACTGGTTGCGTAGTTCACCGCGACCGCCGCGCCAAGTTCCGCCAGACGCAACGCGGTGGCGCGCCCAATCCCGCGTGACCCACCGGTGACCAGCGCCACCTGCTCCTGCCAGGACATCCCTCGCCTCCCCTTTTTCCACCCCGGGCTTGAGTGCGACCCGACCATGCGCTCAGGATAGGCGACGCAACAGGGGCGCCGCCGTGCAAAGCTTCGTCGATTCCACCGACCTGATCCAGGATGGCGCAGCGCTGGCCACGCGCATCCGCCGCGATGGCTATCTGTTCCTGCGCGGCCTGCTGCCACCCGACGCCATCCGCGCCGTGCAGCGCAAGGTCGGCGAAATCGCCCGGGCCGACGGCTGGCTGCGCCGCGACCGTCCGATCGAAGACGCCATCGCCGATCCCGCCGGCTTCTGCATCGATCCCGATCCGACCTATCTGCACACCTTGCGCCGGATCAACCATCTGGAGGACTACCACGCACTGAAGCACCACCCCGCCCTGATCGCCCTGTTCGAACGTATGCTCGGCGGTCCGATCCTGCCGCACCCACGCGTGCTGATGCGCAACATCTTCCCGGCGCGTGACGAATTCACCACCAAGGCGCACCAGGACTTTCCCAACGTGCAAGGCAGCACCGAGGTCTTCACCGCCTGGATCCCGCTGATCGCCTGCCCGATGGAAGTCGGTCCATTGCAGGTCGCGACAGGATCGCACACCCAGGGCGTGTTCGATTTCCACATCGCAGCCGGAGCCGGCGGCATCGAGATCGTCGATCCGCTCCAAGATCAATGGGTCTCCAACGGTTTCGCGCTAGGCGACGTACTGATCTTCCACTCAATGGCGGTGCACAAGGGCGTGCCCAACCGCAGCGACCGGCTGCGCATGTCGATGGACGTGCGCTACCAACTGGTCGGTGAACCGTTCAACCCCGACAACGCCAACGCCGATGGCCAACCTCTGGCGTGGGACGACATCTATGCCGGCTGGCGCTCGAAAAACTTCCAATACTACTGGCAGCGCCTGCCGCTCACCCTGTCCGAATTCGACCGCACCTGGTTCGACAAGCGCGACGCGCTCGGCTTCGCTCTGGGTGAGGCCGGCGATCCGCGCGCGCGGTCGGTGCTGCAACGCATCGTCGCGCGCGACGCCGACGCGGCGAAGCGCGAACGCGCCCGGCACCTGCTCGACGCGCTGGATCACGCCTGATGGCATGGCGAGTCGGCATCGACATCGGCGGCACCTTCACCGATGTCGCGCTGGTCGACGAAACCAGCGGCCGCATTGAAGTGGCAAAAGTCTCGACCACGCCTGTAGATTTTGGCCAGGCGGTCCTTACCGGCATCCGTCAGGGGCTGGACGCCAACGCGATCGCCGCGACCGACGTGTCACTGCTTGCGCACGCCACCACCGTGGTAACGAACGCACTGCTGCAGAAGAAGGGCGCCCGCGCCGGCTTCGTCGCCACGCGCGGCTTTCGTGATCTGCTGGAGCTGCGCCGTTCCTCGCGCGCCGACCTGTACGACCTGCTGCAAGACGCGCCCGACGTACTGGTGCCGCGCCGCTGGCGCTTCGAGATCACCGAGCGCATCGACGCCCAAGGTACCGTCGTCACGCCGCTCGTGGACGACGAAATCCTCGCATTGATCGAGGCGATCCGAGCCGCCGGCCTGCAAACCATCGCCGTATCGTTCTTGTTCTCTTTCCTGAACGACGCGCACGAACGCCGCGTCGGCGCCGCGCTGCGCCAGGCTTTGCCGGATGTGCAGGTGTACCTGTCCTGCGAGGTGCTGCCGGAAATTCGCGAATTCGAGCGCGCCAGCACCACCGCGGTCTGCGCCTATGTCGGACCGTTGCTCGCCGCCTATCTGGATCGGTTGCAGCGTGCCGCAACGGATCTTGGTTTGCCGCAGTTGCACGTGATGGGATCGTCCGGCGGCGTGTTCGATATCAAGGAGGCGCTGCGTATGCCGGCGGCCGCGGTGGAATCCGGCCCCGCCGCCGGCGTGATCGCCGCGGCGCTGGCCGGCCGCCAGCTTGGCCGCCCCAATCTGATCTCCTTCGACATGGGCGGCACCACGGCGAAAGCCAGCGTCATCGTCGGTGACGAAATTTCGGTTACCGCGGAATACGAGGTCGGTGGCTCCGGCCACGCCAATCGCTGGATGCACGGCACCGGCCATCCGATCAGGGTGCCGGTGATCGACCTGGCGGAGGTCAGTGCCGGCGGCGGCTCGATCGCCTGGGTCGATCCCGGTGGAGCGCTGAAGGTCGGTCCGCGCAGCGCCGGCGCCGATCCCGGGCCGGCGGCGTACGGCGCCGGCGGCACTGCGCCGACGGTGACCGATGCCGACGTGGTGCTGGGTTATCTGGATCGCACGGCGCTGCTGGGTGGCGCGCTGCGCATCGACAGCGCCGCGGCCGAACGCGCCATCGCGGCTGATGTCGCGGGGAAACTCGGCCTGTCGGTCACCGAGGCCGCGGCGCGCATCGTTGAAGTCGTGAACAGCAACATGGCGCAGGCGCTGCGCATCGTCTCGGTGGAGCGTGGCCACGACCCGCAGGAGTTCAGTCTTATCGCGTTTGGCGGGGCTGGCCCGGTGCACGCGGCGGCGCTGGCGGCGGAGCTGCAGATCCCCGAGGTGATCATTCCGCCCGCGCCTGGCGCCTTCTCCGCCCTGGGGCTGGTCGCCAGCGATTTGAAGCGCGATTTCTCTCGCACGCTGTACGCCGATCTCGACAGTGTCGATCCCGGGCGCATCGCGGATGTGCTGGCGGGAATGGAGGCCGAGGGGTTGCGATTTCTCGACAGTGCCAACGTGCCGCAGCCGCGCCGCGCGCTGCTGCGCCTGGCGGACGTACGCTATCGGCGCCAGGCGTACGAGCTGACCGTACCGATCGCCGACGGCACGATCACCGGCACCACGCTGGAGACTCTGTCCGAATCGTTTCATACGAAACATGAGCAGACCTACGGTCATGCCAACCGCACCGAGCCGGTGCAGCTCGTCAATCTGCGCCTGACCGCGCTGGGGCGCCTGCCGGGTTTGACGCTGACCCAGCGCGCCGATGCGGCCGCGACGCGCCTGCACAGCCGCGGGGTGTGGTTTGCCGAAACTGGATTTGTTGCGACACCGGTGCACTGGCGCGATGGACTGGTTCCTGGTGCCACGATCAGCGGCCCAGCGATCGTTGAAGCGGTGGATTCCACCTCTGTTGTGCCGCCAGGATGGCGCGCCGCGGTGGACGATCGAGGATACATGAAACTGGTACGGGTATGAAACATAACCAAATACTCCCCGTTTTGAGGGAGGGGGCTGGGGGGAGGGGTTGGTGCCAGGGTCACTCCGACGCTCCCCGCGCCCCGACCCCTCCCCCGACCCCTCCTCCGAACCCCCTCCCTCAAGGGGAGGGGGAGCGTTTAGGCCGGCCATGCGGAATATCTCGATGACAAAACTAAGAACCGACCCAGCCCGCTTCGAGGTCGTCAAGAACGCCCTCATCTGCGCCGCCGAGGAGATGAAGATCGTCCTCGCGAAAACCGCCTATTCCCCGCTGCTGAAAGTCGCCGGCGACTACTCCTGCGGCATCTTCGACACCACCGGCAATATGGTCGCGCAAGGCCCCGACCTGCCGATCCATCTCGGCTCGATGCCGGACGCGGTGCGCGCCATCGTCCACGCGTTCCCCAATGCCGCGCCCGGCGACGTGTTCATCCACAACGACCCGTACCAAGGCGGCTCTCACCTGCCGGACGTGAACGTCGTCGCCCCCGCCTTCCTGGATGACACGCTGCTCGGCTTCGGGTGCGTGCGCGCCCACTGGCCGGACATCGGCAGCGCAACCCCCGGCAGTTACGGTGCCGTCACCGAAATATTCGGCGAGGGCCTGCGGCTTCCCCCGGTCCGCCTGTATCGCGACGGCAAGCCCGACCCGGGCATCGAGGCGATCATCTTCGCCAACGTCCGCACCCCCACCGAACGTCTGGGCGACCTGCGCGCCCAGGTGGCTGCGAACTGGCGCGCCAGCGTCCGCCTGGCCGCCCTCGCGCGGAAATACGGCGCCGCCCAACTGCTGGAGATCATGCAGGAAATACAGGACTATTCCGAGCGCATGATGCGTGCCGCCCTGCGCGCGCTACCAGACGGCACCGCGGAATTCACCGACGTCTTCGACGGCGACGGCATCATTGCGCCTGGTGAAACGACCGACGAGACCTTCATCGTCAAGCTGCGTATCGACAAACGCGGAGACAGCATCATCGCCGACTTCATCGGCTCCGATCCCGCCGTCACCGGACCGATGAACGCTCCGCTGACCGTCACTGCGTCCGGCGTGTTCTGCGCGCTGAAAATGATCGCCGATCCGAAAAGCCTGATCCCGCCCAACTCCGGCTGCTGGCGCCCGGTCACCGTCACCGCCCCACTGGGCTGCGTAGTGAACGCGCAATTGCCGTCGCCGGTGGTCTACGCCAACCACGAGATCTCGCACCGCGTCGCCGACATGGTGATGGCGGCAATGCATCAGATTTCGCCGCGCACGGTGATGGCCGGCTCGCAGGGCACCTCGGCCGTCGTCACCTTCGGCGGCGTCGATCCGCGCAGCCAGCAACGTTACGTCAGCTACGAATCGATCAAGGGCGGTTTCGGCGCGCGCCCTGTGAAGGACGGCATCAATGCCGTCGCCAGCACCGTATCGAACATGACGAACACGCCGATCGAAATCCTGGAGATGAGTTTTCCCCTTCGCGTCGAGGAATATTCCCTTGTCCCTGACAGCGGCGGCGCGGGAAAATATCGCGGCGGCCTCGGCGTGCGCCGCGTCTGGCAGGTGCTCGGCCACCAATCCCACGCCGCGGTTTGTTGCGAACGCAGCGTGACGC
>DASRQX010000073.1:0-11614 GCA_035696165.1 Acetobacteraceae bacterium
GTGGAGTGCTGGTCATGGTCGCGTAAGACCTTCCCCCTCCCTCAAGGGGAGGGGGAGAATCGTCGTCACCCGCCATCACACTCTGCCACGCCGATGCTGAAACTCCTGGTCGAAGGCCTGCGCCGGCCGCTGACCGAGCCCCGACCCGATGACACCCGCGAACTCATAGCCCTCGCTGCGCAACTCGACGCCGCCGCTCGCCGCAAGCTCGGCCGCGGCTTGTCGATCCGCGAGGTCGATGCCGGTTCCTGCAACGGCTGCGAGCTGGAAATCCATGCCCTGAACAACGCTTATTACGACCTGGATCGTTTCGGCCTGCGCTTCGTTGCCTCGCCGCGCCACGCCGACGTGCTGCTGGTCACCGGCCCGGTCACTCGCAACATGCGCGAGGGGTTGGAGCGAACCTGGCGTGCCACGCCGGACCCGAAATGGGTGGTCGCGGCCGGTGACTGCGCCGCGGGATGCGGGGTGTTTGCCGCCAGTCCGGCCTGCCTCGGCGCGGTCTCCAAAGTCGTGCCAGTCGACCTTACCATCCCGGGCTGCCCGCCGACTCCGACCCAGCTTCTCCAGGGCCTGCTCGCGCTGCTGCTGCGGTGAGCCTATAATTCCCCGAACGCCCATCTCGCCAACGCCGATCTCAAACGGGGACGCCGCATCATGACCGACCTGCCGAAGCACGTGGACATCCATGAGGAAGGCCCGCGCGAGGGCTTTCAGATCGAGCCCGGCCCGATCAGCACGGGGGACAAAATCCGCCTGATCGAGGCGCTGGCTGAAACCGGCCTGCACCACATCCAGGCTTGCTCGTTCGTCAACCCGCGCATCGTTCCCGGCTGGGCCGACGCGGAAGACGTCATCGCCGGGTTCAAGGCGAAGCCGGGCATGCACTACACCGCGTTGTGGTTCAACGCCAACGGGCTGAACCGCGCGTTGGCTTTCCGCGACAAGCTGACCATCACCGGATCGATCGCGCTGACCGCCTCGGAGGCGTTCACCCAGAAGAACCTGCATCGCACCCACGCTGAGAATGTCGAGGCGATGCGCAAGCAGACCAGGCTGCACCTGGAGAACGACGTGAAGGTACCGCGGCTCGGCATCATGGCAGCGTTCGGCTGCAACTATCAGGGCGACATCCCGCCGGCGCAGGTGGTCAGCACCATCGAGGACGGCCTTGCCATCGCCGCCGAGACCGGCGCGCAGATCGAGATTCTTTCGCTTGCCGATACGATGGGCTGGGCGACGCCGACGCGCATCGAGCGCGTGCTGGGCGAGGTGCGAGGCCGCTGGCCGGACAAGCAGCTTTCGTTGCATCTGCACGACACGCGCGGGCTGGCGGTGGCCAACGCGCATGCCGGGTTGCGGATGGGCGTGACGCGGTATGATTCGACTGTCGGCGGCCTCGGCGGTTGTCCGTTCGCCGGGCAGAAGGGGGCCGCCGGCAATATTTGCACCGAGGAACTCGTGCTGCTGTGTGAGGAGATGGGCATCCGCACCGGCGTCGATCTCGACGCGCTGATCGAGGTCGGGCGCATGGCCGAGGCGATTGTCGGCCATGTGTTGCCGAGCGAACTGATCCACGCCGGCAGCCTCGACGCGTTTCGCCGCAAGGCGGCCTGATGTCGGCAACACCGCTGGCCGGTCTGAAGGTTCTTGAGTTCAGCCACACGGTGATGGGACCGACCGCCGGGCTGGTGTTTGCCGAGCTCGGCGCCGACGTGGTGAAGATCGAGCCGGCACCGAAAGGTGACCACACGCGCGGCCTGGGTGGTTTCGCCGCCGGCTTTTTCGCCGCGTTCAACCGCGACAAGCGCAGCCTGGCGGTGGATTTGAAGCGGCCCGAGGGCCGGGCAGCGCTGCATCGCCTGGCCGCCACCACAGACGTGGTGATCGAGAATTACGGTCCCGGCACGATGGAAAGGCTGGGCTGCGGCTATGAACATCTGGCGCCGCTCAACCCGCGGCTGATCTATCTCGCGCTGAAGGGCTACCTCGCCGGGCCGTATGAACACCGCCCGGCGCTGGATGAGGTGGTGCAGTTCCAGACCGGGCTGGCGTTCATGACCGGGCCGCCGGGACGGCCGCTGCGTGCGGGCGCCTCGGTGATCGACATCATGGGTGCAGTGTTCGGCGTGGTTGCGGCGCAGGCGGCGTTGCGCGAGCGGGAGATCACCGGCAAGGGCCAGCGTGTCAGCAGCGCACTGTTCGAGAACGCGGCGTTCCTGATGAGCACGCACATGGCCGGAATGACCGCGACGGGGCTGGAGGCGCGGCCGATGCCGGCGCGCCGTGGGGCGTGGGCCATTTATGAGGTGTTTCGGACGGCGAACGATGGGGAGCTGTTCGTCGGTGTGACCAGTGACCAGCAATGGGCGCGGTTTGTCGAGGAGTTCGGATTGCAGGAACTGGCCGCCGATCCTCGGCTGGCGACGAATTTCATGCGGCTGCTGGAACGGTCATGGCTGATCCCGACCTTGCAGGAGATCCTGGTCAAGTTCCCGCAGGACGAGGTTGCCGCGCGCTGCGAGCGCGCCAAAGTGTCCTGGGCGCCCGTTGGCCAGCCCGGCGATCTGTTCGCCGATCCGCATCTGCTGGCGACTGGGGGTTTGGTCGACGTGTTCATCTCGCGCATGGGTGGGACGGACGGGAAAAAGGTGGGCCTGCCCGCGCTGCCGATCGAGTTCGGGGGTCGCGCTCGGCCGGGGCTTACTCGGCAGCCGCCGCGCATGGGTCAGCACAACGCGGAGGTGCTGACGGAGGCCGGGTTTTCCCCCGCGGAAATCGCGACGTTGGCGGAGACGGGGGTGATCGTTGCGGGGGCGAATGCTGGCGGGGGTGTCTGACCGCAACCGCAGGCGTGCATTCCGGGCGGCACACTGATCGAGGCTGGTGGCGAGGGGGGATCGCTGCCATGAGCGTCTCGAGCGCCGCCGGCTGCGCGAGGGAGGGCAAGCGTCATGCCACACCCGCGAACGGTATCTTAACCAACGTCGTGCCAACCGAGATGCCGGAAAGCTGGAATCGACAGCGGGGAAGCATGGTGAGTTGTCACTTGACAACTGATCGGTCGCCGCTATGCTCTCAGGGAGCGAGATTTGGTGCGGCAGCGGCCACGACACCCCAGCAAGGAGATCGAGAAAGCCTTGGCGTATGCCGAAACCCAAGGCTGGCGTGCGCTTCTGCTGAATGGTCACGCCTGGGGCAAGATACAATGTCCATGGAACGATGCCACCTGCCGCTGCAGCACATTCTGCCAGGTCTCGGTCTGGAGCACACCGCGGGTCCCGGAGCACATGGCCCACAATGTCCGCCGGGCCGTGGATGGCTGCATGCGGCGGATGGCGGAGACAACGACGGGCAATCATGCCGGCGGCCGAGAGTATTGACGTGCGCAGGCCGCCGCCCGTCATGGCTGGATTTCGCCGGCCATGACGTTTGGACAGTTGGGACTTTCGGCCGCTGGTATCACTCACCATCGAAACGAGGAAGGGATGGATAGCTACACGTTCATGGTGAATTTCACCCTTCCCGATCCGGGGAGTGATCCGGAGCGGTACCTGGATGCACTGTACGAAGCTGGCTGCGACGACGCCGCGGTGGGTGTCGGGCAGCGCGGCATGATCGGCCTGGACTTCACGCGCGCGGCTCGCTCCGCCGAGGACGCGTTGCATTCCGCGGTTGCTAACGTTCGCGCGGCAATCCCCGGCGCCACCCTGATTCAAGCCGGCCCCGATCTGGTCGGGCTGACCCAGATGGCGGAGATTTTTGGGTTCAGCCGGCAGAATATGCGGAAATACGCGATGGGCCTGTCCGGTGCGCGCGAGAAGTTTCCGGCGCCGGTCGTGCTTGGCGATCCCAGCTTGTGGCATCTCGCGGAAATCGTCGTGTGGCTCAGGTTGAACACTGCCGTTCAACCGCCGGACGAGGTGCTCGCGGTGTCGAAAGCCGCCGCAAAAATGAATTTCGAGGTCGAGCGTCAAAGGTTGAAGCAAATTCTAGAACCTTCATGACAGGCCACGACGCCATCGACACCAGCTATTCGACGGCCGTTCCAAGGAACACCCGCCGCAACTGCGGAGCCAACTTGCCTGCCGCCGCGTCCACGACATCCGCCACCGCCATCCGAAACGCCAGCAGATCGATCGTCTCCGGATCAACCGGCGTGATCCCTGCCTCACCGAGCAGCTTCAGACACGCCGCATCCTCCTCGGCCGCGAAGCCGCGCTGCACCGTTTCGCGCTCGTGTACGGCATCGATCACCACTCCGCTGGCAACGCATCGAATCGCGCGCGATTGACCAGCACCAGCGCGATGCCCAGCAGACGCCCGGTCAGGCTGACGTGCTTATGATACGCCTGCAGCCCAAAGTTGATCATGTTGGTCAGCGGGTTCTCCTGTGCGTCCACGCGACGCCGCGCCACCGCGCGTGGCAACTCGGCCACGTCGATGAACTCCGGCCGAAAACCCACACGCCGAAACGCCGCCTGGTGCAGCGCGCTGTCTAGCGTCCGCAGGCGCAGCCCCACGCAATCCGCCGGCGCTTGGATCGGCCGCACCGCGTTGCTGACATGGCGGATGCCGTTGTCCCAATAGCCCAGCACGCGATACGGCGTCGCGCCCGCGACCGCCTCATTCAGTAGCGCCCCGCCCGCGTCATCCAGCGCCGCGAACGCAGCCGCCCTTGACGCCGACTGAAACGGCAGATCCAAAACGCCAAGCGCCAGCACCCGCCCTGCCAGGTAGCTCGATGCGAAGTAGCACCCATCCAGCGCCCCGCTACCCACGAGGTCGAACAGATCCCCCGCGTTGTGCCCCGCCGAAACGACGTTCTCCGTCACCTCGATCCCAAGCTCCCCGGCCGAGCGCCGCTCGACGATCCCCGCCAGCGCGTGCAGCCCGCGCGTGTGTACCGAGCGCGCCGGCTGATACCCGCCGAACCGCAGCGTGATCACGGTGCGCGACGCGCCGGCATGGCGATCCGCCGCCCGACGCCCTCCGGCAGCGGTTGCGCCGAGCCGGCACGCACCGCGGCCCGCAACTGCTCCAGCAACTCGGGCGCGAATGCTGTCGTCCGCCGCACCCGCATGTCCATGTGCAGCGCCATCAGCTCCTGCGCCGCTACGCGATGCCCCTGCTCGGCATGGAACATCTCGTGGAAGTAGTGCAGCCGCTTGGCGTCCGCGCCCAGCAAGTGGCTGGTAATGCGCACCCGCTCGCCGACCCGTAGCTCGCGTTCGTAAATCGTGTGCGCCTCGGCCGTGAACGTGGAATTCCCGGTCGCGGCCCGATACGCCTGTCCAATCCCTAGCGCGTCGTAGGTCGTGTCGGTCGCCAGGTCGAAAAGCAGGACGTAGTAGGCCAGGTTCATATGATCGTTGTTGTCGATCCATTCGGGCAGGACCGACCCCTCGGTTTGCGGCAGGTGCATCGCAGCTCCGGACTTCTGTGGGGTTCGCCAAGTTGTTGGCCGGGGTATCCGGGGTCAGGTTAGCAGGTGCAGCATTGGATGGAACCACATGGATTTCGGGGACGGGCTTCCGCCCAGCGCACGACGACGCGCCATGGCGACGATCGCGATCGCGGTCTCCATGGCGGTATTGGACAGCGCGATCGCCAATATCGCGCTGCCGACCATCGCGCGCGACATGGCCACCACTCCGGCGGCCACCATCTGGGTGGTGAACGCCTACCAGTTCGCGGTCACCGTCTCGCTGCTGCCGCTAGCATTCCTGGGCGACATCGTGGGCTACAAACGGGTCTACATGGCCGGACTGGCGGTGTTCACCGTGGCGTCCCTGGGCTGCGCGCTGGCGCCGACATTGCCGCTGCTGGTGCTCGCCCGCGTGGTGCAGGGCTTGGGCGGCGCCGGCATCATGAGCGTCAACACCGCGCTGATCCGCTTCATCTTCCCGCGCGCCGAGCTGGGCCGCGGGCTGGGGTTCAACGCGTTCGTGGTCGCGTCCTTCTCCGCGCTCGGGCCGTCGATCGCCGCCGGCATCCTGTCGGTCGCGAGCTGGCACTGGCTGTTCGCGATCAACGTGCCGCTGGGCGCGGTCGCGTTGTGGCTGGCCGGCCGCGTCCTGCCGATGACACCGCGCGCCGGCTACCGTTTCGACCTGCTCAGCGCGCTACTGAATGCCGCCACCTTTGGGCTGATCATTACGTTCGTCGACGGCCTGGGCCGCAACCCCGGCATCACCGAACTGATCGAGCTGGTCGTCGCACTGCTGGTCGGCACCGTCTTCATCTACCGCCAACTGCATTTGACCGTGCCGCTGCTGCCCGTGGACCTGTTCCGCCGGCCGATCTTCGCGCTGTCGGTCGCCACTTCTGTTTGTTCCTATATCGCACAAACCTCGGCCTACATCGCGCTGCCGTTCTACTTCCAATACGTTGGCGGACTGAGCCCGATCGATACCGGCCTGATGATGACCCCGTGGCCGGCCATCGTGGTGATCGTCGCGCCTATCGCCGGCCACCTGTCGGACCGCTACCCGGCCGGCATTCTGGGCACCCTCGGCCTGCTGGCGATGACGGCCGGCCTGCTGAGCCTGCTGTTCATGCCGGCCGCCTCAAGCTACCCCGAGGTCGCTTGGCGCATGCTGCTCAGCGGCCTGGGCTTCGGCTTCTTCCAGTCCCCCAACAACCGCCTGCTGGTCAATAGCGCACCGCCCGAGCGCAGTGGTGCCGGCTCCGGCATGCTCGCCACCGCGCGATTGTCCGGCCAAACCATCGGCAGCGCGCTGGTCGCGCTGTCGTTCGGCCTGACCGGCGCCCGCGCCGGCATCGAAGTCGCCCACGGCACCACCCTGGCCCTGAGCGTCGGCGCCGCCTTCGCATTCACCGCCATGGTCGTCAGCGCCCTGCGCCTGCGAGCGTGACGCAGCAAGGCTGGGGCGAAGCCTCGGCCTTCCTGCGGCGGCTTGTTGCGGGGGTGTGGCGCGGTCATGGTTGGTGCATGGGGCGATCGCCTGACATCGAGGTGGCTGATGGGCTGCCGCCGCCGCTGCGGTGGCGTGCGATGTGTCCTGTTGCAATTGCCGTGTGCATGTCGACGTTGGTTGGGTCCATTGCCAACATTGCGTTGCCGACCATTGCGCGGGACATGCATGTGTCGCCGGCTGACGCGATTTGGGTGGTGAATGCGTATCAGCTTGCGGTGACGGTTACGTTGTTGCCGTTTGCCTCGATGGGCGACATCTATGGGCATCGGCGGGTTTATTTGTTGGGGTTGGTGCTTTACACCTTGGCATCAATGTTTTGTGCGTTGGCGCCTTCTTTGCCGTTGCTGGTGTTGGGGCGTGTGCTGCAGGGCTTTGGCGGCGCCGGCATCATGAGTGTGAACGGCGCATTGGTGCGATTCATTTTCCCACGCGCGGCGTTGGGGCGGGGGATTGGATTCAACGCCATGCTCGTTGCGGCCTCATCGGCCGCCGGGCCGTCGGTTGCTGCGGCGATCATGACGGTGTCGTCGTGGCCCTGGCTGTTTGGTGTTCAGGTCCCGGCTGGCGCCCTGACGCTGTGGCTGGCGCATCGGTATCTGCCTCGCACGCCGCTGGCCGGACATGCTTTCGATCGGCCGAGCGCGGTGTTGAATGCGATCACATTTGGCCTGTTCATTACCGCGCTGGATGGTGTGGGCCGGGGGCAGCGCGCGTTGATGGTGCTGTTGGAGCTTGGCGTCAGCGCGGGCGTCGGTTGGGTGTTTGTTCGCCGGCAGTTGGTGCTGGCGGCGCCGATGCTGCCGGTGGATTTGTTTCGCCGGCCGGTGTTTGCGTTGTCGGTGGCAACGGCGGTTTGTGCCCACGCCGCGCAGATGATCTGCTTTGTCGCGCTGCCGTTCTATTTCCAGTATGTCGATGGGCTGACGCCGATCCAGATCGGCGTGCTGATCACGCCGTGGCCGGCGGCGCTGGTGGTGATGGCGCCGATCGCCGGGCGGCTGGCGGATCGGCATTCGGCCGGCCTGCTGGGTGGAGTGGGCCTGGCGGTGATGACGCTGGGGCTGCTGTTGGTGATGGCTCTGCCGCATCCGGCGTCCGCGTTGGATGTCGCCTGGCGTCTGGCGGTGTGTGGGTTTGGCTTTGGGTTTTTTCAGTCGCCCAACAACCGGCTGATGATTGCCAGTGCGCCGCGCGAGCGTGCGGGCGCGGGCAGCGGCATGCTGTCGACCTCACGCCTGGTGGGGCAGACGACGGGCAGTGCGTTGGTGGCGCTGCTGTTTGGGTTGAGCCATGGCGGTGGCGACGGCGTCACGCGTGGCACCACGCTGTCGATTGGCCTGGCGGCTTGCTTTGCCGCGGTCGCGATGGTGCTGAGTTCGTTTCGGGTGCTCCGGCCGGCGCGTGCCTGATCGCAATCGGAGATTGTATTGTTTGACAGAGATGGGTCTTGCTTGGCCGAGGCGGGACCGGTCGCGTGGGCGCGCGCGGCATGACGCAGCGGAAGCCGTTGCAACGATCTCGAAAATTAGTCAACCTCCGCCGAGACAGCCGAACAAATTGGGCATGTCGAATGAAACAAAACCAAGGGGAGCCTTTCGTAATGTCCTACGCCGCACGTTCGTCGACGACCGGTCTTTGGTGGCTGGAACCCACCAAAGACCAATGGTACGCCTTCATCGCCGCGTGGCTCGGCTGGACGCTGGACGCGTTCGACTTCACCGTTTTCCTGTTCCTGCTGGTGCCGATCGCCAAGGAGTTCAATGCCGATCTGACACTTGTCGTGCTGGTCGGCTCGTTGACGATGTGGATGCGCTTTGTCGGCGCGATGGGCGCCGGCTGGATGGCGGACCGGCTGGGTCGGCGAGCGCCACTGATGATCTCGATCCTGTGGTACTCGATCTGCAACTTCATTGCCGGCTTCTCGCCCACCTTTATCTTCCTGCTGGTGTTCCGCACCCTGCTGGGTATCGGCATGGGCGCCGAATGGCCGTGCGGCGCGGCGCTGGCGACGGAAAGCTGGCCGGCCCGCTCACGCGGCCTGATGGCCAGCGTGTTGCAAGGATCCTGGGCGTTAGGATACCTGTTCGCTGCCGTAATATATGCGACATTGTTCGATGTGATCGGCTGGCGTGGCATGCTGTGGATGGGCGTGTTGCCGGCGCTCGCCGTGGTGTGGATCCGCGTCTACGTCAAGGAGCCGGAGGTCTGGGTCGAGAACCAGCGACAGCAGAAGGCGAAGCAGGCGCACATGCGGGTGCCGGTCACGGCGCTATTCCGCCGTAACATCGTGTTGACGACGTTGTCCACCAGTTGGTGGCTGGTGAGCGCGTTCACCGTCTACTACTCGGTCTTCGGCCTGTTCGCGACCTATCTGACGCGGGAACTGCATCTGTCCGCTGCCGCCGTCGGGTGGCCGTTGGCGTTCTCCAACGGGTTGACCTTCCTGGCCAGCTTCCTGTGGGGCAGCCTGGCGGACAGCATCGGCCGGCGCTGGGCGATGATCATCCCGGCCTGCATCGGGGCACTTGTCGCACCGATCTATCTGCTGGCGACCGACTATACGACCCTGGTGATTGCGTTCTCGATCCAGGGCGCGTTCGCCGGTGCGATCTACGGCATCAACCCGAGCTACTCGAGCGAGCGTTTCCCGACCGAGATAAGGGCCACCGCCGGAGCGTTCTGCTACCATATCGGTGCGATCGCCGGAGGATTTGTGCCTCCGGTGCTGGCGTATTTCGCGATCGAACGGCACATGGGGTTCGCGGTTCCCATGCTGATCGGGACGGTGGGTGGGCTGATCAGCTTCGTGATCACGCTGTTCCTCAGCCCGGAAACCAAGGGCAAGGTGCTGGTGGGCGATCTGCAGATCGCGGCGGGCGATTAGCTTCATCGGGCGAAACGCGAGTGGCCGGGCTGTGCTCGGCCACTCGTTGCTGGTACGTCAATCGGTCCGCGGGATTAGTTTCATACCAGCGGTCATAAAGAAGGACCGTTGGTATGAGTCTTTGTTCGGCGCGCCGCCGCCCGCCAACCCGGCGCGCGATACCAACCGCCGATATCGTTGGAAGAGTCAACGATTTCGGCGGTTGGTATCACACGGCCGCCTTGTGGTGGGATTTCGCCGGGCATCAGCCCAGCGCCAAAACCGCGAAGCTGCACAGCCAGTGCTCCCCCATGTATTCCCCGCTGAGGTGCGGCAGGCTGGCGTCGACATGCGCCTGCGCGGTTCGCCGTATCGCTGCCGGATCGGGTGTGAAGTCTGCCAGCGCGCGCCAGCACCACGCGCGGCTGAGGTTCAGGCCGTCCAGATGCACGATCTTGCCGTCGCTGCGGTCGCTGACGGTGACGGGGGTGAACAGCGTCGCGGGTGATCGCTGGGCCAGCCGGGGCAAGAAGCCGGCGAACCACGGACGAAACTCATGTTCGGGCAGGGCGGCGCGCATGCATTCCGCTTCGATCAGCGTGGGGGAGAGGAATTCGTCACCACCCGGTTCCCAGGCCTGGCAGTCGGTGTCGCTGCCGTACCAGCGTCGCGCTGCATCCGTCAGCGGCGCATGCAGCGCTGCATCCCGGAAGTCCAGCGCGAGGCGAACCGCGAACGCGGTGTTGCTGTGGACGCCGGCGCGGACCGGGTAGGTGGCGAGCGGTAGGAATGCCGTGAACCGGCCGGCGAAGATCCGGGCCAGCGGTGCCAGCGCGGCGGACCAGGCGAGACCTTCCGGCGTCGTGTGCAACGCCAGTTCCGCGGCGAGCTTGAGTAGCCAGGCCCAGCCGTACGGCCGCTCGAACCCGCGGGCCGATGGACCCGCCAGGTAGGCACACTCGCCGGCGATCCGGTCGGGGACAAGATGCGCGTCGAACAACGCGCGGATCGGGGTGACGTTCGGCATGGCGGGGAAGCGCCGATAGAGGTGCGCCAGCATCCAGTAGCCATGCACGCAGGAGTGCCAGTCGAAGCTGCCGTAGAAGACCGGGTGCAGGTCTCGCGGGCCGCGCGCGTCTTGGGGGCCGGACAGCAAATGGTCCAATTTGTTGGGATATTCGCGGGTGACATGCCCGAGGGCAATCGCTGCGAACCGGTCGGCGAGGGCGGGGGTCATCGGTGAAAGATCAGAACGCATGGGGAGGATGCTACCAGTTCCGCGTTCGAGCGTTTACGGCACACTGGCCGTCGCCCGAACCGCCTGATAGTACCACACCCATAGCGTCCAAGCACCTCCGGGGAGCCAACCATGACCTACGAACACATCCTGACCGAAACGGAAGACGGCGTCGGCATCATCACGCTCAACCGCCCCGAGAAACTCAACGCCATGAACCGCCGCCTGTCGCACGAGCTGCACAGCGCGGTCAAAGCCATGGAGGCCGACGCCGACATCGGCTGCATCGTCATCACCGGCGCCGGCGAGCGTGCGTTCACCGCCGGCGGCGACATCCACGAACAATTGTCGGACGACGCGCGCTACACCGATGAACAGCTCGACGCGATGCGCAGCGGGCGCCCGAGCTACGATATCTCGGCTTGCGCCAAGCCGATCATGGGCATGATGAACGGCCTGGCCTTTGGTGGCGGCGCCGTGCTGGCGTCCTCGCTCGACATGCGGGTGGGGTGCGAGGCGACGAAGTTTCGGTTTCTCGCTGCCGCCTATGGGCGCATCAACTCGACCTGGTCG
>DASRQX010000074.1:0-21824 GCA_035696165.1 Acetobacteraceae bacterium
TTGGCTCGAAAACTGTGCGCCGGAATCCTACTCCGAACGCCAACTCGAGGAACTCGACCGGCTCATCGGACCCTGGCTCGACGACTATGAGCGCACGTCACGAGCCGCAAAAGAGTAGCCGAGAACTCGGCACTCTCGAGAGGTACAGTACTCGATCAGCAAACCCCTCTATGCGCTGCGGTCACGGATTGAGTGCTTCATTGGGCATCTCAAGGAGCATCGCCGCATCGCCACCCGATATGACAAGCTCGCCACCAGCTTCGTGGGATTCGTCTTGCTCGGATGCATCCGCATCTGGGCGAGGTTTGTCCACAGGGCCTAGTTCGCGCCTAGTACCTTATCTTGTCCGCGAAGAAGTCCAGGCACTGCTGGATGCACCTGATCCAGCGACGCATGGTGGGATCCGAGACGGAGCGATGCTTCATCTGGCGATTTGTGCCGGATTGCGGGTATCGGAGCTCATCGGTCTGCGGATCGGTGATGTGACGCTACCATCGATGAGCATTCGCGTTCTCGGCAAAGGGCGGCGGGAACGGGTGCTGCCGTTATGGAAAACCACGGCGTCGGCGCTCCGAGCCTGGCTCGCGATCCGGGGATCTGTCGCCGCACCGGAGGTGTTCATCGGTCACCGAGGTGAACCACTGAGCCGTTGGGGATTTGCCTACGTACTGAAACAACATGTCGAAACGGCTAGCCAACGGTGTCTTGGATTACAGAACAAGCGAGTTTCACCGCACTTCCTGAGGCACACCTGCGCAATGATCGCATTGCAGGCGACGCAGGACATTCGCAAGGTCTCGCTTTGGCTGGGGCATGCCACCCTGGCAAGCACGGAAATCTATACGCGCGGAGATTCCACCGAGAAGCTCGAAGCGATCGAGGCGATCGTGCCACCACATCTGCGCAAAGGCTCCTTCCGAGCGCCAGACAAGCTGATCGCTTTGCTCAGGGATGACACGGTAATGGAGAGCAAAGCGGTCCAATAGCAGCGTCAGATTGGGGAGAGCCATCCCGGACTTCCCATTACTGATTTTGCCCATAATGCAACTAATGCGAAATTTCCATTAGTTGCAGAAACCGGCACTGCCCGAAGTACCAATCACTGGCCCGCGCTCAGTGGCTGGATGACCGCCGTGCCGAGATTCTCGACACACAATACTTCCACGCGGTGTTCACCTTGCCGGCCGAGTTGGCGGTCATTGCCCTGCAAAACAAGGCGGTCGCCTACGGCATTCTGTTCCGCTCGGTCGCCGAGACTTTGCGGACGATCGCCGCCGACCCGAAGCATCTTGGTGCGGAGATCGGCTTCTTTGCCGTTCTCCACACATGGGGGTCCAATTTGTTGCACCATCCGCTTATCTCCTGCAGGAGATAAGCGGATTATGCGGAGTCTTTAGTTATGGCGGGTCGGGAACAGGTTAGAGAGATTAGTTGGTGATTTCCCGCGGTATTGTCCCATCTGGCCGTCTCTCGTTCACCACATAATTACGGCCTCTCCTGCAGTGAGTCGACGACAACCCGAGAAAGACCAGCAGGACAAAGCAACGCCGAGATCGGCCATCATGCTGCTCCCCGATGGATGCCGGAGCACCTCCGGTCAGGCTTTAGCAATCTGCGCCAAGGCATAATTATGCGGTGTGATATCAGCCAAAGATACAGGTACAGTCGTCGATCTTGTTGTCAACCCGCCATAACTAAAGACTCCGCATAAATCCGCACCTTCATGTGTCGTGCCCGGCGGAGGGCTGTCGCCGGATGGCAACCGATGGATCTCTTGCCGGGATGGCTATTTCCTGCCGGTGCAGGTTCTCTCGCGGCTGTTCCGGCGGCTTTTTACTGAGGCTCTGAAGACGGCGTTTACCGCCGGTCAGTTGGCATTTTTTGTCCGCCTTGGCTCACTTGAAGGAGCGGGCTGCCTTCCAGCGTTACCTGGCCCCGGTCCGTCAGGCCGAATGGACGGTCTATGCAAAGCGCCCTTTCGCCGGACCGGAGCAAGTCTTGGAGTATGTCGGCCGCTATACACACCGCGTCGCCATTTCCAACAATCGCATCCTTGATATCGAGGATGGCAAGGTTCGCTTCCAGTGGAAGGATTTTCGTCGCGGCGGCCAGCAGAAGCCGATGACACTGGATGCCGACGAGTTCATCCGCCACTTCCTCATCCATGTCTTGCCGAGCGGTTTCCAGCGGATCCGTTATTACGGACTGCTCGGCAACCGCTACCGTAAGGACAAGCTCGCCCGTTGTCGCGAACTTCTCGGCATGTCGAAGCTGGCGCCCAAGGCCGATGAAGGGGCAGACAAGGATTATCGCGACACCTACGAAGAAATCACTGGTCTCTCCCTCCATCAGTGCCCTGCTTGCCACCTCGGCCGTATGGTGCTGTTCCGATCTCTTCAGCCGATCACTTCGGTTCCACTAATCATCGACACGCCATGACAACACAGCAGCCGAGCCGTTCCCGTACCGTGCTGAGGTACCTGTTTGACCAGGCAAAGGGGGCGCCGTGGCCATTCGCCTCGAATGTTCTGCTGTCACCCCGCTGTTCCCGGCCTGACGCGCTGTGCTTCCCCCGGCCACCAACGCAGAGAAGCGCTTTTGCACCACCTTTCGCTGGTCGCCACACCGCCAGCAGCCCCCGCCAGGCACCCTGTCGCGTCTCCTCGGGCCAGCCGGCGTCATTCAATCCCCATAGCCCCAGCACGGTGCGAGCGGCTTAGTCCAACGGCGTTTTAGCTTACCGTCGCGACCGCCGTTCACGGCTCAACAGGTGATACCGTGCGCCGCGACGCCAAGCTAAGACGCTCTTCAATATGTGAAGCTTCACATATCGGTTCCGTCGCTACTGGCCCCCCGCGGTTCAGTGCACAGCCGCCAACCCGGCAACGGGAATGCCGGGGGCACCCCGACGCCGCACACTCAGCCTCCGGCGCGCATCGTCCAGGCGGTCGGCGTTGAGATAGGCCTTCAACAGCGTGAACTCCACCAGGTCGAGCTGCGCGCGGCTGCCGCCGATGCGTTCGAGTTCGTCGGCAATCGGTTCAAGCGTATCGATCGCGGCGGAGAAATCGCGCCGTTCGAAAGCGATGAAGGCGCGCGACACCGCCGGAACGAAGGCGCCGGATGGATAACGCCCCGCGCGCGCGAGTTCGTCCATTTGCCGCGCGCGGATGGCCAGCGCGGCGTCATTGCCCGCCACGGCCTGCGCCAGCGCGATGTGCATGTCGGAAAAGGCCACGCCGGCGCTCGGCAACGCACAATTCGCGAAGTCGTGCATGATGCGCCATGCTTCGGCGTCACGCGGATGCCCGGCGAGTTCCCAGCGCCACAGAAACGAAACCGCATCGGTCACCTTCGCGCGCGGTGGTCCGCTGTGTACGTCAGGCGAGAAGGCTTCCTTGAACAGCCGCAACGCCGCCGCCGCGTCACCGACCTCAAGCTCGCCAAGTGCGAGATGCCAATTCAGGTGACTGTATAACAGTCCGTTACGCGGATAGGTGGTAAGCCACGACGCCAGGAAGCCGCGGGCCGCGTTCGTATCGCCCTCCTCATAGCACAAATGCGCGCGGGCGTGCGCCGCCCAGGGGTTGTTCGGGTTTTGGCCGAAGGATCGATCGATCTTCGGGCGGGCGGCGTCTCGCTGTCCATTCTCCGATAGCGCCATGCCATGATGGGCGGTGAACCACCAATCGTCGCCGTAGCTCGGGGCAAGCGTGTCCAACAGATCCAGCAACGCGCGTTTTTGCCCGGCGCGCCCGGAACTGCCGATCAGGCCGTTGGTGAACGCTGCAGTGCCGAGCACCAGCCCGTCGCGCGGCCAGGCGTTCAGGTGCGCGGGCAAGGCGGCCAGCGCCGCTTCGGAGTCGCCCGCCGCAAGCAAGTGGAAAAACGCGACGTGGCTGGCTTCCCGCGCGGACAGTCCGGCGGCAAGGGACCTGGCCGCCGCCATCGACTCGCGCGCCGCCGCAGAGTCGCCGCGCTCCAGCAGCACGTGCGCCCTGGCGGCATGGGCGAGGGCAAAGCCGGGATCGGCGGCGATGGCGCGATCGAACGCCTCGATCGCGCCGGGGTACATGGTCAGTTTCAACCCACAGCCCTGCGCGTAGGCGTCCCGCGCGGCGGACGAGGCGGTGGACAAGGGAAGATCGTATCGGTCGGTCAGCATGATGGGGCCTTATTGCCGCGATGCCCGGCCCACACCGGCCCGGCGAGCGGGTTGCGCGCACGAGCGCCGCCGGGACGGGTGACCCGCTTTTAAGTGACCCGCGAAAGTTCAGGCAGCCGGCATACGATGAAGCACGCACAGCTTGGTGCCGTCGGGATCGCGAAGGTAAGCCAAGTATATCGGTCCGGCGGCGCCCTGGCGGGCGCCCGGCGGGTCCTCGACTGATGTGCCGCCGTGCGCGACTCCCGCTTTGTGCCAGGCGTCGGCTTGTTCGGTGCTTGCCACCGTGAAGCCGATCGTGCCGCCGTTGGCGTGCGTGGCCGCCTCGCCATCGATGGGCTTGCTCACCATGAACCGCCCGCCGTTATGCACGTAGATCAGCCGGCCCTTGGCGTCCGCCACTCCGGGCTTGCCGCCGATCGCGCCAAACAACGCATCGTAGAACGTCTTCGATCGGGCGATATCGTTGCTTCCGACCATGACATGGCTGAACATTCCGTTCTCTCTCCCTTAAACTAGCATGAGGTCGCTGCCTCTGCGCCACAAACAGAACACGGTTTGCGGGCCGCGAAAAGAGCCGCCCGCCGCTGCCTCGTTGTCATCGCGCACTATTACCGCCGGCGCGGCGATCACGCCGGTCCGTTCAGTGCCGCAGCAGACGCGACGCCCAGTCGGCAATCGCGTCGCCGCTTCTCATGTCGGCTTGCACCAGCCCGTCGATCATGAAAGTCGGCGACACATGGATGCCGTTTTGGCGGGCATATTTGCAATGCGATTTGATCTCGCGGTCGAGCTCAGGGATAGCGAAGGCCTCGGCAACGTTTACACCGCTGTAGCCTTCGATCCGCGCGATGATGTCATTGGGTGTGGCGTCAAGATTCGGGCCGCGGCAATGGCGCTCGAACTCGAATTCTTCACGATGCGCGGCCACCGCCGCCATGACGGATTTCGCCGCTTCCTTGCCGCCCGCGAGCGTGGAGGCAGCCAGAATGCAGCGCACAATCAAGCCCGAGTACATGTGCCACGGCTGCGATTGCAGACGGATCTTGATCGTGATGCGATCTTCGCCTGCCTGGGCGAGCAGGTCATCGAGCTTGCCGAATGCGCGCACGGAAAATGGGCAGGTCGGTTCAAGGAAGACCTCGAACACGCGAGGCCCGTGGCCCCAGACAAGAGGGTCAGCGCGCCATGGAAGCTGTGTCATACGATCTTTACCTGTTCGCTCGGTTTGCCGCGCAGCTTGGGTCGCCCGGGACGATACCATCCGCCTCGGCGTCCGCAGAAGGGGCCGGCCAAGCGCGTCCGGCAGACCGACCGCGATGTTGCGGTTGGTGTCGTGCGACGCTTCCGATTGATCCGGCGTATGTTCCGTCACGCCTGAGCCCGCGCCTGAGCCCATTGAGAGGAATCGCCATGAAGATCACCGAAATCATTGGGCATCCGCTGTCTGTCGCGCTGGCGCAGGGCAGATGGACCGCGCACGAGTTCATGGACCGCGCCCAGATGATTCTTGTGGAAGTCCGCACCGACCAGGGCATCGTCGGGTTCGGCGAGATCGCCGGTGGCCCGCAGACCGTCATTCGCGATCTGGTGAAGACTTTTTCCCATGTGGTGCAGGGGATGGACCCGCTTGGCCACACCGAGATCTGGACGAAGCTGTTTTCATTGACCTCGCCGCGCCCGGGCGGTCTTGGTGGCTGGGACGGCATGCCGGCGCCGCTGCCGCGCAATCAGCGGCCGCAGATCATGGCGGCGATCGGCGGGATCGACATCGCCTTGTGGGACATCAAGGGCAAGGCGGCCGGGTTGCCGGTGTTTCGTATTCTCGGCGGCACGCGGACCGAGGTGTTCACCTATGCGACCGGCGGGTAGTATCTGGAAGGCGAGCCGCTCGATGCCGCCGCCGATGAGCTCGCGGGTTTCGTTTCCCATGGGTATCGTGCCGTCAAGCTCAAGTGCGGTGCACTGTCGCTGCGTGATGAGGTGGCCCGGATCCGCGCGGTCCGGCAGGCGATTGGCCCCGATGTTTTGTTCATGCTGGACATGAACGCGCCCTATGATGTCGCGGGCTGCGTCAAGTTCGCATCGGCGGTCGCGCCATACGACATATTCTGGCTGGAAGAGCCGCTGCATTGGTATCTGCAGCCAGCCGATTTCCAGCGCCTGGCCGCGGCGTCGCCCATTCCGCTGGCGCACGGTGAACGGGAGTGGCACCGCTACACCGTCCGCGATTTCATCGACTCCGGCGCGATCCGCTGTGTCCAGTTCGATTCCACGCGGCATGCGGGGTTCACGGAATCGTTGCGGATCGCGCATTATGCGGAACAGAAGGGCGTGTTGATCGCACCGCATTCGGCGGGCCATCTGCATGGCCATTTGGTTTCGGAGTTCGGCGACGCCGCGTTCGCCGCCGAATCGCATGGCGATCCGGCCCGCCACCCGCTGCACCACGCCATTTACCGCGGCGGGGCCGAGGTTCACGATGGCATGGTGCACCTGTCCGAGGCTCCGGGATTCGGGCTGGAAATCGATTGGAAGGGCGTCGAGAAATTCCGGGCGTGACCGCACGACCCGCAGGCCGCGCGGCATACTCGCGTCAAGTAGCAGCCGGCGCATGCAATCTTGCGAAGATGATGATCCGTCGAACAGTCTCGGGCGCCACGCCCTCAAGAACATCGTTTGCGATCTCCTCGGGCGTGTGGTCGTCGGCATTTTCGAGAATGGCCCAGACAGGCAGGCGCGTGTCTTTCACCAGTCAGGAACCGGATACCTTGCCTGGAACCCGTTCAACGTCCTCGCATTTCGACCAGTCGATGTCTTCCATGTCAGCCTCGGGGCAGGGGACGTCTATAGGACGATAGGGGCGTGCGGAAGCGCGTCAGGAACCTTGCCCTCCCCACTCATTGACCGCGAGAGATTCGCACCGCCAGGCCTACTCGGAGTCCCCGCATGTCCGACCCCTTCGCCCCCTTCCGCCTGACCGGCCGCACCGCCCTGGTCACCGGCGCCCGCCGCGAAATCGGTCGCGCGATCGCCGTGGGTCTCGCCGGCGCGGGGGCCCGCCTGGCCATCCATCACGCCGGCACGCAGGAGGAACGCAGCGATGCCGCCGCCGTTGTCCAGGACATCCAGGCAATGGGGGAGCAGGCCACCGCGTTCGCCCAGGATTTCGCCCCGGACAATGCCGGCCACCATCTGGCCGCCGCCGTCACCGCCTGGGCGCCGATCGACATCCTGGTCCTGAACGCCTCCATCGAACTGCCGGAGGATTTTCGGGCCATCACCCGCGAGCATTTTGACCGCCAGATCGCGGTCAACCTGCGCACCACGATGGAATTGCTGCAAGCCCTGGTGCCGCCGATGGCGGACCGCGGATGGGGCCGCGTTGTGACCATCGGCAGCGTGCAGCAGGATAAACCCCACCCCGCGATGCTCGTCTATGCCGGCACCAAGGCCGCGCAGCTCAACTGGGTGCGCAGCCTGGCGCGTCAGTTCGGCGGCCAGGGCGTGACGGTGAACAATCTCGCGCCCGGCGCGATCCTAACGGCGCGCAACCGCGCCCAAATGTCCGTCGAGGGCGAGGCCCTGGTGCATCGCATTCCCGCCGGGCGCCTCGGCCGGCCACAGGACTTGGTGGGTGCCGCCATGCTGCTGTGCTCCGACGCGGGCAGTTACATAAATGGGGTCAATCTGTTCGTGGATGGCGGACGCGCTGCGGTGTGATGACCGGCGCGCCGGCCCGGGCCGTGTCCGCCCGTGTCGTGTCCGATCAAACCGCCCGTTCGACGAACGGCAGAACCGTCCACCCGCGTTGGTGACCGCCCCGCCGCAAGTGTTACTTCTAAAGCTGGGCCGATCTGTTCCCGGAGGGTCGAACATGAGCGATACACCCGAATCCAGCCGCATCCCGCTGATGGCAGCGGATAAGGCGCAGGAGATCGCACGCGACTTGAAATGGCTCGCGCAGTCCTATGCAGGGGCTGGCATGGTGCGCGACGCGACCAGGGCGGAGCGCGACAGCGAGTGGTGGCTCAGCCACTTGATCTCCCTGGCACACGCCCCGCCGCACGATCACACCTGATCGCGATGGATGCTGCCCTGCTCGCGAGCGGTGCAGCATCAACGAGAGACTTGAAGGATCCGCCATGGCACGCGCCCAGACCCACGAACCGGAGACCCCAATGACCCGGGAGGAGTTCCTGGCCTGGGTGCGGCAGCAGCCTTCCGGCCGGTTCGAGCGCATCGACGGCGTCGTGGTCGCGCTGGCACCCGAGCGGGCCTCGCACAACCGGCGCAAGCGCACCGCGCCCGATACCTTGCAGCGTGCCGCCAGCAAAGTGGGACTGACGTCCTGTGAGGCTTTTGCCGACGGTATGACCGTTCAGGTCGAAAACAGCGACTTCGAGCCCGATGCTCTGCTGCGTTGCGGACCACTTCTGCCGGGTGACGCGACAAAAGTCTCCGACCCTCTGGTGCTTGTCGAAGTGCTGTCCCCCGAACGGCGGCACGAGGGATCGGGCAACCAAGCTGCGTGCCTACTTCAAGCTGCCGTCGGTGCAGCATTACCTGATCGTTTGGCCTGAGGAACAGCGCATCGTTCGCCACTCGCGAATGCCGGACGACGAGGTTGCCACACAGGTCTTCGCGTCCGGCGAAATCAAGCTCGACCCTCCGGGGATCATGGTGACTGTCGAGGAGTTCTACGTCGACTGAGCAGCGGAGGCCGTCCGCTTCATCAAGCCGCCACTTTCTCCCGCTCCACCATCCCCCCAACCCGCGCCAGCATTGCCGCCGCATTCCGGTGCAGGATCTGCTCGCGCGCCGCCTCGCCGATCTGCGCGTCCGCCAGCGCCTTCCGCGTCCAGTCCACACCGAACGCGGTCCCGTCGGTCCCGCACACGATCCGCTCCGCCCCGTACAGCGCCACCGCCGCCTCGATCGCACGCGGGCCGAACGAGTTGCAATCAACATACACCTTCGCCTTCCGGAAGCGCGACGAGGGCAACTCCTCCTGCGGCGTATCGAGCAGGCTGCGGTGATCCATGCGCTCGACCTCGAAAGGAATGTTGCCGCCCAGGTTGTGCACGACGACCGTCACGTCGGGGTACGACCCCAGCAGGTCGGTAAGACACAGCGTCACCATCACCGACGACAGGCTCGCCTGCATGTCCAGCGTGCCGTTGCGCCGGCGCGCGTTGTCCGTATCGCTTGCAACCTTGGGGAAAGCATCACCCGGCCGCGGACCGTGATGGATGAGCAGCACCGCGCTGTGGCGGTTGGCGACCTCCAGCAGCCGACGCGTCGCTTCAGCGTCATCGCGCGTAAGGAAGAAGTTGCCCGGCAACTGCGCGCCGATGATGCCCGGCAGCCCGAGCGCCCGCTCGAGCTCCGCGGCAGCGGCGGACAGGTCCGTCAGGGGTAGTGCTGCGAAAGCGGCGAAGCGGTGGGGATGTGCCTGGCAAATCGCCGAAAACCGGTCGTTGACGCGCCGACACAGCAACCCGGACTCCTCCGCCGGTTGCGCCTCGATCCAGCAGAACGAACCGAGGACCGACAACACGCTGATTTCGACCCCCTGGCGGTCCATTCGACCGAGATGGGAATCGACGTCATCGAAGGCCCCGGCGAGCGGCTCTTCGCCCATCCGTGACTTCAGCACCTCGACGCCGTCGTGGTTGCGCTGGATGCGCGGTTCTTTGGTACGGACGCGTAAGGCATCGGCTACTTCGGCAGGCTTCCAATGAGTATGCATGTCGATCATGGCTGTTTCCTCCACCGGCGTACCGGCAGCTTAACGCTACGGCGCCGCACCGCAAACGATGACTGTCAAAATCGATCGGTGGCAACAGCCGGTCAAATTGTATTGTCACGGTAAGCGGGTCTGCCCGGATCCAGCCAGCGTCGTGCTGGATGTCCTACGGGCCATTCGTCCTGAAGGTCGACCGGGCTATTGCATATGGACCGCGCACTCATCAGCGGCTCTCCCACCGACTATCGATGACGCGGCGTTTAGCTTCTCGCCCCCACAGGTCTGCAAAGAGTGGCCAGCACCGGCTTGCTGCGGTCGAGGATTTCCAGCCTGTCGCCAGATAGTGGGCTTTCTGCCCAGAAAGTCCATATTCTGCGCCGCGACCGAATCGCCACCCGAGGTCGACATCATTGCCGCGTTCAGCGGAACGACCGACTACGGCCAGCGCTTCGTCATCTACATCCCAAACAGGGTTCGCGACGGCGCGCCGGTGGATCAGGCGACATGGATCGATGCCGCATTGCGACTACTGACCGACATAGCCGTCGGCGCGACAGCCAGGCTTCCGGTGACGAGGGCCTGGCGGAACCCGCAAACCGGACAGGTGGTGATCAGGCATCAAATGTGGTGCACCACATTTCATGCGGTAATGTGGCGTTGGCAGTTATGTGGCGTTGGGCCTGGAAAGTGGCGTCTACCGGCTGTTTGGCGGCTTTGGACGCCACATAACAAGACGGCTACGCCGCGCGACAGACGGTCGGCGGCGGCGATCTAGTCCCCCAGCCGCGGGGTCAGATCTCCTGATCGATGGGCAGTCCGACCATTCTCGACCGTTTTGTTATGTGGCGATCAATCTCGTTCCATGGCCGCGGGGCGGCCCGTTCCGGTCCCAATGCCACATAACTACCGACGCCACATTAAAGAGCCGGTGGTTATCTATGCCTACGTCAGACCGGCACCATTCGTTGCGCGGCTGCCTGAACTGGTGGCGTTCGTCAGACGCATGGGACGCGAGACGAACCAGGGCGCGATCGCCCTCGAATTCGACGGGAATTTCTTCACGGTCGAGGAACTTGCGCCAAACCACTGACCATCTGGCAAGGAGGCCCTGGACGATGGCAAAGTTGAACGAGAATCCGGCCGGCGAACCCCGACTCACTACTCGAACTGCGCGGCACCGCCTTGTGGACGTATCACGCAAGCCGCCGCCGATTGCCGTCGCGGACATGATGACGGCGCTTGGGGGACGCCCGCTTGGGACAAAGTCGGGTGATGACAAAGCACCGGTCGCGCTGCTGACCATACGCGACGCGCTGATGCAGCGGCTGCGGACGACGGGTGGCCGGCCGGCTTTGTCGGGAGACGGCCCCCGGCAGCGCGTGCACGTCTCGGCCGAGGACTGGCAGACCATCGTGGACATCGCAAGCCACGTGGCGGTCGGCCGCCACAAGGCGTCTCCGGCGCAGGTTGCCAGCGGGCTGATACACTTGGCGCTGGAGCGCATCCCGCAAGACGAGATCAGCGGGTTGGTGGGGGCTGGTTCCGAGGATTAGCGGGGCCGGCCTGTCAATCGGCGCAGACGTTTGGCCCGGGATCGGCGTGCCAAATTAACGCGGTGCGCGATGAAAACATGTCCGGATCAGCCCTAATCAAAGGATCGACCAGTGGCACTGGCATAATCGATCAAACCGAGATCCAGCGACCGCTTGAACGTTGCCTTCTCGAATGAAACAAAGCCAGGGAGCTCCTTGGTCGCCCCCCGAGATTTGTCATGATAGACTGATACCAACCGACAAAATCGTTGACTCTTCCAACGATTTCGTCGGTTGGTATCGCGCGCCGGGTTGGCGGGCGGCGGCGCGCCAAACAACGACTCATGCCAGCGGTCATTCTTTATGACGGTCGGTACGACAGCAGACTTTGCAGGAGGCGCTGAAGCGGGATGTGCGAAATCCGCCGCCGCGACTCCGGTCAATGCATCGGCCGCGCGCGCGTTCAGCGTCCGTTAATCTGGTTTTCAATACGCCCCAGCAGGCTCAGGATCGCCACCTTCAAGTCCGGCAAATCGCGCGTCACCGCCTGCCACACGATGTCGGTATCTATATCGAAATAGCCGTGCACAAGCACGTTTCTCATGCCAATGATCTTCGGCCAGGGAATCTCTTGAGCCAAGGTCCGTACCGCCGTTGGCAGCGCCCGGGCAGCTTCGCCAATGATCTGGAAATGCCTGAGAAACCATGTCTGGCGCAGCTCATCGTGCTCGAAAGAGGTCTTGTCGCCATCCAGGTGTCGTTCGATCGCCGCGATTGCCTCAAGCATATTGCCTCAAGCATGTCGAGCAGACGTTCCGCCGGGTTCCTCACACCGGAATCGCCTCTCGCAGCACCCGTTCACGAATCCGCGCCTTCAGCCCGCGCTCGGTCACGACGTCCACCGGGCGCCCGAGAAGCGCTTCCAGCTCGAACTGCAGCCCGCCCAGGTCGAGAAGTGATCGGCCTGAATCGAGCTCCACCAGGAAGTCCACGTCGCTCTGAGCATCCGCCTCGCCGCGTGCCGCCGAACCAAAGACGCGAACGTGGCGGGCGCCGTACCTGCCAGCGGTCCGCAAGACCTCCTGTCGCTTTTGCCCCAGCAATGCCTCAAGTGACATGGTAGGCTCTTTCCTTGCGAGCGAGGATAGCACAGTCTGGTGCATGTTCTGGAATGCCGGACTGACTCCTCCGACCGCATCGCCCTTGACATCCGCACCCCGGGCTCCGCACCGTCGTCCGCAACGATTTACTGCAAGCACGCGGCAAAGACCCCCATGCAAATCGACATAACGCAGGCGCGCCGGGACACGCCGGCAACGGAACGAATCCTGCATTTTAACAATGCGGGCGCGGCGCTGATGCCAACGCCGGTGCTGGCCGCACAGCTGCGTCACCTCCAGCTTGAGGCCGACATCGGCGGCTACGAAGCCGCCACCGCAGCCAACGACCAAATCGAAGCGATCTACGATTCGATCGCGCAACTCCTGAACGCCGACCGAACTGAAATCGCGCTCGTCGAGAACGCCACGGTAGCCTGGGACATGGCGTTCTATTCCGTCGGCTTCGCCCCCGGCGATCGCATCCTCGCCACCGAAGCCGAATACGCCAGTAACCACATCGCCTTCCTTCAGGTCGCCCGCCGCACCGGCGCCATCATCGAAATCGTGCCGAGCGACGAAGCCGGCGAACTCGACATCGACGCACTCGAACGCATGATCGATCGGCGCACCAAGCTGATCGCCATCACGCACGTGCCGACCAACGGCGGCCTGGTCAATCCGGCGGCGGCGGTCGGGCGCATCGCCCGCGCCCACGGCATCCTGTTCCTGCTCGACGCCTGCCAATCCGTCGGCCAGATGCCGATCGACGTCGCCACGATCGGCTGCGACATGCTGTCCGCCACGGGACGGAAATATCTGCGCGGCCCGCGCGGGACCGGCTTCCTTTACGTGCGGCGTGGCGTCCTCGACCAACTCGAGCCGCCGTTTCTCGATCTGCAAGCGGTGACCTGGGTCGCGTCAGACCGTTACGAGATGCGCCCGGACTCACGCCGCTTCGAGAACTGGGAACGCAACGTCGCGGCACAGCTCGGCCTCGGCGCCGCGGTCGACTACGCGCTCGGCTGGCGTCTCACCGACATCGCAGCACGGACCGACACGCTGGCCGCCGAGCTGCGGCGGCGGCTCGCGGAAATTCCGGGCGTCAGCGTTCGCGACCGCGGGCGCCGGCTCTGCGGCATCGTCACCTTCACGGTCGAAGGCAAACCGCCGCGCGATATCGCCGCGGCACTGCATCGGCAGCGCATCAATTGCCATGCGTCAGGACCGAGTTCGCCGCTGCTCGTTCCGCCGGCGCGCCAATTGCCCGCTGTCGTGCGCGCATCCGTGCACTACTACAACACTGAACAGGAGCTAGTGCGCTTCGTGCTCGCGGTTGCCGCGCTGGCCTGATCGGGCGCGTGCGCCACCGTCCGCGGCGGCCGGCCAATCCGTCGGCCGCAGCCCGCCGCCGGGATTCCGAAGAGACCCCGCACTACCCCCGCGGCAAAAACCGCAGCTCGTCCACCACGTCCCGCACGCGGTACCACCGCGCAAGCGCCCCCACCAGGAACGGCGCCGCGCGGTACCACGGCTGAGGCCGCATCGGCACCAGCGGAAACACCAGGGTGTCGTCACGCGCCCCACGCGCCCGTGCCGCCAGCTCGCGCCCCATCAACGTCGCCGCGGCAATGCCCCGCCCATTATACCCCAGACCCGCGAACAACCCGGGCGCCAGCTGGTGCACCCTGGGCACATGATCGGTGGTCATCGCCACCCACCCGGTCCACGCCTCGTCCCACCGCACCGCGCCGAGCTGCGGATACAGCCGCCGCACGCGCCCATCCACCCCGCGGAAATCGGCCGCTGCCTCCGGCCCGCCGATCGGCCCGAACGCACTGCCATGCAGCCGCCCATCCGGCAGCATGCGCACCCCGGAAAACAGCCGCCGCGTGTCGGTCAGCGACTGCCGCCCCGGCAGGATCGACTGCCGCACATTGTCCGACAGCGGCGCCGTCACGAAGCCATGGCCCCGCAACGGAACGATGCTCTCGCGCAGTCCCGGCCACAGGTCGTCGGTGTAGGCATTGGTCGCCAGCAGCACGGTATCGGCGGTCAGCCTCGCCGCACCCGCGTCCACCGACCAGTTCACGACCTGCCGCGCGATGCCGCGCACCGGCGTGCGCGTGTAGATCACCGCTCCGGCCGCCACCGCCGCCCGCGCCAGCCCGCGCGCATAGGCGAACGGATTGAGGTTGCCGCCGCGCAGATCCAGTGACGCCGCCTCGTAGAGCGACGATCCCACCGCCTCGGCGCAATCCTCATCCTCCAGAAATTCCACCGGCGCGCCGCGATCCCGCCAATAGGCGGTTCGCCGCTCCAGATCGCGTCGCCCGGACGGCGCGTGCGCGGCGAACAGCAGCCCGGTGCGCACCGCCCAGCACTCAATCCCGTGCCGCGCGATCAGGTCGAACACCAAATCCGGTCCGGCCGCGATCGCATCGATCATGCGCGCACCGCGCTCCGGCCCATAATGCCGCAGGATCGCCCGATGCCCGATCTTCAGATACGGCACCACCTGGCCAAACGCGCGGCCCGAGGCACCCCAACCGACCCCGCGGGCTTCCAGCACGGCCACGCTCACCCCGGCCTCGGCCAGATGCAGCGCCGCCGACAACCCGGTGAATCCGGCGCCAATCACCGCCACGTCGACATGCGGCCGGCCGGTCAGCGGGACGGCGGGCGGCGCCGGGGGCGCGGCCCGCGTGTAGACCGAAGGTGGATCGGCCTGGTCCGAGGACGGCGCGTACATCTCCGTCAGCCGAGGTCCCGTGCCACCTCGGGCTGGTGCAGCAGCCGGTCGATCTTGCTCGCATAATCCAGCGCGCGATCGGGCTGGAAGCTCAGCTCGGGCGTGAACTTCAACTGCACCGAACGTGCCACCTGCGCCCGCAGGAACGGCGCCGCGCGCTTCAGCGCCGGCAGCAGCGCATCGATATCCTCCCGCCCCAGCCGAGCCACGAACGCGATCGCCCGCTTCAGATCGGGACCGATCCGTACCTCGGTGACGGTGATATCCGCTTCCGCCAGGTCCGGATCGCGGATCTCATGGCGCGCGAACACGCCGGCCAGCACATGCCTGACCTCCTCGGCAACGCGCAGCTGGCGTTGCGTCGGTCCAGCGCGCGGTGCACGCCGTGCCGGTCCCGCGTGCGCCCCGTGCCGTGGCGATTCAGCACGCGGCTCGTGCCGCGTCGGTTCAGCGCGCGGCCCGTGCCGCGACGGCCCGACCACCGGCTTCTTCAAGCCGGGACCAGCTCCGTTTCGTAGCACTCGACCACGTCGCCTTCCTGCAGATCGTGGAAGTTGGCGAACGACAGGCCGCACTCATACCCGCGCGCTACCTCGCGCACGTCGTCCTTGAAGCGCTTGAGCTGCGACAGCTCGCCGGTGTGGATCACCACGTTCTCGCGCAGCACGCGCACGCCAGCGCCGCGCTTCACCAGGCCGTCGGTCACCATGCAGCCGGCCACCTTGCCGGTCTTGGTGATGTTGAACACTTTCCGTACCTCGGCATAGCCCAGGAACTTCTCGCGTTCCTTCGGCGCGATCTTGCCCTTGACCAGCTTCTCGATGTCGTCCGAGACCTCGTAGATGATCGAGTAGTAGCGGATATCCACAGTCTCGCGCTGCGCCAGTTCGCGCGCCTGGGAGGTCGCGCGCACGTTGAACGCGACGATCACCGCCGCCGACGCCTTGGCGAGTTGGATGTCGCTCTCGGTGATCTGCCCGACGCCGGCCAGCAGCACGCGGACCTTCACCTCATCGCCGCTGTGCTTCAACACCGTGGCCTGGATCGCCTCGGCGCTGCCTTGCACGTCGGCCTTGATCAGGACGCAGACTTCCTTCTGCACGCCGGCCTGGATGCGGGCCAGCATCTCATCCAGCGTCCCGCGCGCCCCGGCGGTGACGCCGGCCGCCTTGTCGCGCGTCCGGCGGGAGCGGAACTCGGTGATCTCGCGAGCGCGGCCTTCGTCTTCCACCACCACCAGCGGCTCGCCGGCCGAGGGAATGCCGGCCAGGCCTAGAATTTCCACCGGCGCCGACGGCCCGGCGTCGGTCAACGGGCGGCCCTTGTCGTCCAGCATCGCGCGCACCCGGCCCCACTCGGAACCGGCGACGACGATTTCGCCCTGGTGCAACGTGCCCTTCTGCACCAGCACCGTGGCGATCGGCCCGCGGCCGCGGTCCAGCCGGCTTTCGATCACCGTGCCCTCGGCGCTGCGATGCGGGTTGGCCTTCAGGTCAAGCACTTCCGCCTGCAGCAGGATCGCCTCGGTCAGCTTGTCGAGGCCGGTCTTCTTCAGCGCCGAGACCTCAACGTCCTGGGTCTCGCCGCCCATGTCCTCGACCACCACCTCGTAGCTCAGCAGCTCCTGGCGCACGCGGGTCGGATTGGCATCCGGCTTGTCCATCTTGTTGATGGCGACGATCAGCGGTGCGTGCGCCGCCTTGGCGTGCCGGATCGCCTCGATCGTCTGCGGCATCACGCCGTCATCGGCAGCCACCACCAGCACGACAATGTCGGTCACCGACGCACCGCGCGCGCGCATCGCGGTGAACGCCTCGTGGCCCGGCGTGTCGATGAAGGTGATGTGCTCGCCGCTCGGCAGCATCACCTGGTAGGCGCCGATATGCTGGGTGATCCCGCCCGCCTCGCCGGCCGCGACATCCGTCGAACGCAGTGCGTCCAGCAGGCTGGTCTTGCCGTGGTCGACATGGCCCATGATGGTGACCACGGGCGGCCGAGGCAGCAGTTCCAGGTCGGTGTCGACGGCGCCTTCCAGCCCCAGCTCGACATCGGATTCTGACACGCGGCGGGCGCGGTGGCCGAACTCCTGCACCACAAGCTCCGCGGTGTCGGCGTCCAGCGTCTGCGTGCTGGTGGCCATCACGCCAAGCTTCATCAGCGCCTTCACCACGTCCGCGGTGCGGGCGGCCATTCGGTTGGCCAGCTCCTGGACGGTGATCTGCTCGGGCAGGATGACGTCTCGCACAACTTTCACCTGATCGGAGCGCAGCCGCTCCAGTTCCGCCTGGCGACGCTCCCGCTCACGTTGGCGGCGAACCGAGGCCAGCGAGCGGACGCGATCATCCTCGCCCTCGATGGCGGCTTGCACGTCGATGCGCCCGGCGCGGCGGCGATCGTCGACCGCCTTCCGGGGCGTGGCCACCGCTGGCTTGCGCGGCAGGACGGCGCCGCCGGGACGGCGGATCGGACGAGCGTCGTCGTCATCCTCCGGACCGCGCACGGTCGGGCGCAGGCGCAAAGTCTCGGTGGGTGTGCTCGGCGTGGCCGCGGGGGCGGCGGGCGGTTGGCGCCGCTCCTCCGGCGACCGTGCGGCCGGCGCGGCTGCCGCTGCCGCTGCCGCTGCCGCTTCGGCGGCCTGTCGCGCCGCCTCAGCCGCCGCCTGAGCCTGCTCCTGGGCTTCGCGTTTGGCCGCTTCCTCGGCTGCCTTGCGGGCTTCCTCGTCGCGCCGCCTTGCCTCCTCGGCGGCCGACAGGATGGAGATCTTCTCCTGCTCGCGCCGCTCTGCATCCCTGCGCGCCGATTCCCGTTGCTGGTCGGCCAGCGCGCGCTGGCGGGCGGCGAGTTCCGTTGCCGTCAGCGCCCGCGGCGCAACCTGTGGCCGGCCCTGCTGCGGCGCGCCGCGCATGGCCGGCGCGGAGGAAGCGGTGCCCGTGCCCGGACCGCCGGCGCCCAAATTGCCGGTGCCCAGACCTCCAGTACCCAAACCGACGGCGACCGGACTCCCGCTGCTCAGACCACCCGGTCCGCTACCGCCAGCCTGCTGGCCGGGTGTGGCTTGTTGGCCGGGTGCCGGGGCACGCTTCTTGCGCACCTCGACCTGCACGACCTTGGAGCGGCCGTGGCTGAAGCTCTGCCGCACCGAGCCGGCATCAACGGTCCGGCCGCCCTCCAGCCTGCCAACAGGGCGGAGAGAGAGCCGTCCCTTGTTCGTATCTTGATCGTTCGTCTCGCTCATACGTCTTGCACACCACGCTGGCGGAAATCCGCCGGGTCAACCTTGTCGTTCGCTGCCACGCCGGGCGCAAGCCCGGCAAGCCGCGTGCAGTCAAAACCGATGCGATCGGCCAGTGCCCCGGGTGCCACCACGACATGCACCGCGCGATCCCTGCCGAACATCGTACCCAGCGCCGCGGCGGACAGCGGCGCATGCACCGCCACCGTTCCGCGGGCCGCGGAAAGAAAACGTCCGCGCTCCTCGGCACTGCCGTCCGCGGCTTGCACCACTAGGCCGGCGAGACCGTCTCGCAGCCACTCACGCGCCTTCTCGAAGCCCGCGACCGCCTGCCCGGCCCGCCGGGCGAGGCCCAACCCTTCACCGATTCGCCGGACCAGCGCCGCCTGCAACATCTCGAGAAGGTCGGGGGGCACTGTGACCGGACCGCGAGCCGCTCTGGCAAAAGCGCCCCGGAGCCGGGCGGTTTCTAGCACATCCCTTGACGCGCTCAACCAGATTCCCCGCCCTGGCAGGCGCTCGGCCAGATCGGGCACCAGGCCGCGGTCCGGACCGATGACGAAGCGGATCATCCGCTCCTTTGCCAGCCGCTCACGCGTGACAATACAGCGCCGAAGCGGGCCAACCTCCGGCGTGTCGGCCTCCGCCAAGCCTGCGTCACGCGAGCCTGCGTCACGCGAGCCGGCGTCAGGCGCGTCGAGGTCGGGCGTACCTGCCTCGCTCGTGCCGACGTCGGGCGCGCCGGCGGCTGGGATGCCGGCAGCCGGCGCGTCCTCGTCCGTGGCTTCTAGTGGCGCGAGAGCGGGATCAGTCGTGGCCCGCCTCCTGCGCCTGCTCTGCAACGTCGCCCGATGCCGCTCCAGGCGCATCGCCGTCCGCGAACCAGTGGGCGCGCGCCGCCATGATCACTTCGTTGGCGGTAGCCTCATCCATCGCCTCCGCTCCCAGGATCTCAATCAGCTCGTCCGACGCCAGGTCGGCCAGGTCATCAAGCGCCTTCACTCCCTTCTCGCCGAGGATCACCAGCATCGCCGGGGTGAACGCCTCGATCGACGCGATGTCGTCGCTGACGCCGAGCGCGATGCGCTGGTCGTTCAGCTGGTTGTCACGCCGGGTGATGAACGCCTCGGCGCGGCGGATCAGCTCGGCGGCCACGGATTCGTCGAAGCCCTCGATCGCGGCCAGCTCGTCCACCGGGGTGAAGGCGAGTTCCTCGACCGTGGTGAAACCTTCGGTCACCAGCAGCGCGGCGATGACATCGTCAACGTCCAATGCCTCGACGAACAGGCCGGAGCGGCGGCGAAACTCTTCCTGCCGGCGCTCGCTTTCTTCCGCTTCCGTCAGGATGTCGATGTCCCAGCGGGTGAGCTGCGAGGCCAGCCGCACGTTCTGGCCGCGGCGGCCGATGGCGAGCGATAGCTGCTCGTCCGGCACCACGACCTCGACGCGCCCGGCTTCCTCGTCCAGCACGACCTTGGTGACCTCCGCGGGGGCAAGCGCGTTGACCACAAAGGTGGCCGATTGCGGCGACCAGGGGATGATGTCGATTTTTTCCCCTTGCAGCTCCTGCACCACCGCTTGCACGCGAGACCCACGCATGCCGACGCAGGCGCCGACCGGGTCGATCGAGCTGTCGCGGCTGATCACCGCCATCTTGGCGCGGCTGCCCGGATCGCGGGCGACAGCCTTGATCTCGATGATGCCGTCGTAGATCTCCGGCACTTCCTGGGCGAACAGCTTGGCCAGGAAGCCCGGATGTGTGCGCGACAGGAAGATTTGCGGCCCACGAGGCTCGTCGCGCACGTCATAGATGTAGGCACGAACGCGGTCGCCATTTCGAAAACTTTCCCGCGCGATCAGTTCGTCGCGGCGCAGCAAAGCTTCCGCCCGGCCGAGTTCCACCATCAGGTTGCCGTACTCGGTGCGCTTGACGACGCCGTTGATGATCTCGCCGACGCGGTCCTTGAACTCTTCATATTGCCGCTTGCGCTCGTATTCGCGCACGCGCTGGACGATCACCTGTTTGGCGGTCTGGGCGGCGATGCGGCCGAAATCGATCGGCGGCAGCGGATCGACCAGGTGCTCGCCAAGCTGGATCTCGGGCTTTTCCTTGCGCGCAACGTTGATCGGGATTTGGGTTTCCTCGTTCTCGATGGTTTCCACCGCTTCGAGCCAGCGCGACAGCCGCACATCGCCGGTCTTGCGGTCGATCGTGGCGCGGATATCCTTCTCGTGGCCATATTTGGCGCGGCCGGCCTTCTGGATGGCCTGTTCCATCGCTTCCAGCACTTCCTCGCGGTCGATGTTCTTCTCCCGCGCGACGGCGTCGGCGACCAGCAGCAGTTCCGGGCGAGCGACAGCGGTGTCCATGTGCGTCCTCTTCGGTGGTCCGCGTTAGTTCGTTGGTGGGGGCGAGGCAGTGGCGGCGATCAGCGCGTCCGTCAACACCAGCTTGGCGCGGCGGACGTGAGCCAGCGGCAGGGCGACTTCGGTGCCGTCGTCCAGCCGTAAGTGGGCAGCATCGGTGTCGGCGCCAAGCACCACGCCGGAGAAACGTTTGCGGCCGTCGATCGGCAGCTCGGTCTCGGCGCGCGCCAGGTGGCCGGCGAAGCGATTCCAGTCCTTCACCCGCGTGAGCGGGCGGTCGATCCCGGCGGAGCTGACCTCCAGCGTCCAGGCGCCGGGTATGGGGTCTTCCACGTCGATCACGGCGCTGACGGCGTGGGTGATCGCCTCGCAGTCGGCCACGGCGATCAGCGCGCCATCGGCCCGATCCGCCATGATCTGCACGGTCGGGCGGTCGCGGCCAATCAGGACGACGCGCACGAGTTCGTATCCCATGTCGGCGAGCGTCGGTGCGACGATCGCGGCGAGGCGGGCTTCGAGGCTGGCGTGGCGTGGTTCCGAGTTGTCCAAAACAAAAAAAGGCGGCCCGTTAAGGCCACCCCCCGTTACGCAGCGGAGAATGATTGAGAATGCGAAGATAGCGCGGCAGGGGTGGTGACGCAAGGGGCAGGGGAGGTGGCCAGCAGTTCTCAATGCGATTGAGTCGCGGTCGCGGCGACGGGGGTGAGTCCGGAATGCAACAGTCGGCAGTGAACCGATTGGCGGCCGCAAAAAACGGATTCGCACAAGCGCCGGAATGGGATTCCTGGGGCCCATGCCTGCGCTCGATTCGCTGCTCGGATCATTGCCAGGGTGCCTGGACCGGTTCCCGGACAGGCGCCGCGGCATGAACGCGACCTACCGCATCGGCGACATCGGCATGGCGGCCTTCTCGGTGTTCTTCATGCAAAG